>JBHEMD010000200.1:0-4966 GCA_046262735.1 Chthoniobacterales bacterium
CGCTTATACGGATCGATTCTTCAGCGCTCGGGTTATAGGGTTACAGTGTTTCTTCGCACCTCTGCGAACCTTACCACGACAAGACAACTCGTGACGCGCACTATGGAGCAAATTGATCCGGAGCTTCCGGTCTACGGCGTAACAACCATGAATGAGTTGATCTCCAGCTCGATGGCGCGACGTCGATTAGCTTTGTTCCTTATGTCCACATTTGCTGCCTTGGCGCTGTTTCTCGCCAGCCTCGGCATTTACGGCGTCACCGCTTTCCTGGTCAAACAACGCGTCCAGGAGTTTGGCATTCGGATGGCGCTTGGTGCGCAAATTCGCGATATTTTGATCCTCGCCGTTCGCCCCGGATTAGTTCTCGTCTCGATCGGTGCGGCGGCCGGCCTGGTGGTTTCAATGTTCATCACGCGCCTTATGTCGAGTCTGCTTTTCGCCGTGTCCTCCACCGATCTGTTTACTTTTATTACTGTGCCGTTGGTCCTTGTCGTTGTCGCCGTGATTGCGTGTCTAATTCCAGCGCGTTATGCCACGCGAATCTCTCCTGCTGAAGCACTCCGGCACACGTAAGGGCGAGATGTGGATGACCTAACTCACCGGGTATTATGAGCGATCCGCAGAGCTGGCCCCGGATCGCCGTGGTCGGAGCCGGAGCCGTAGGCGGCTATTTCGGCGGGCGGCTGGCCCAGGCGGGAGCGCCCGTGGTGTTGATTGGGCGGAGAGCTTTCGTCGATGCGGTAAACGCACACGGCCTGATCATTGAACAGCCGGCGGGCGAGCAGGCGATAGAGGTCGAGGCAACTGCCGATATCGGCGCGGTGGCCGATGCCGAACTGGTGCTGTTTTGCGTGAAATCGAATGACACGGTTTCGAGCGCAAAAGAAATCGCGCCGCTGTTGCCGCCGAACACGCTCGTGATCTGTCTCCAAAACGGCGTCGATAACGTTGAGCGGATCCGTGCCGCCACGAAAATCGACGCGTTGCCGGCCGCCGTCTACATCGGCGTTTCCGTGCCGGAGCCGGGGCGAATCAAATACGCGGCGCGCGGCGATCTAGTCCTGGGCCCCGATAACGATAGGACCAGGTGCGTGCAGCAGATTTTCAAGCGTGGCAATATTGTTTGTCGCCTAACGAACGATATCGAAGGCGAGATGTGGCTGAAGCTGCTTTGCAATAGCGCGCTGAATGCAATCTCTGCGTTAGGGCATGCGCGTTACGGCGATATCGCCGACAACCTCGAAGCGCGAAACCTGATGCAGAATGTTGTCGACGAAGTTATAGCCGTGGCGCATGCCGCCGGAGTCCGAATGCCCGGCGTTGAAGGCTCGGACAGTGGCATGGCCGCGGCCATGCAAATTGCGACCCAAGTGAAAGAAGCGTTTTCCTCCACCGCCCAGGATATTCAACGCGGAAAACCGACTGAGATCGATTCGCTCAATGGCTACATCGCTCGACGCGGCGCCGAACTTGGAATTGAAGTGCCTGTCAACCATGCGCTCTTCACGCTGGTGAAAATGCGCGAGGGAAAATCTGAATAGCTCGCTGTCCCGGCTCCAATCGCCTACTTTCATCCCACTATGTGCGCTCCTTCGCCGAAAAGGATCGAGGCTGTCAAAAAGGGTTCAAATGGCCGGTTTCAAGGGTCCGTCCCGGGAGAAATCGCGAGGTTGTTTTAGTAATCGACTCGGCTCCGCGTCGCCGTTTTGTCACGGCCGGAGGTTGCGGGTTCGAGCAATCAAGTGACACACATCACGTCGAGGGCAGTATCTCGAAACAGCACGACGGATCGGCGCCGCGTTGACAACGCTCTCTCACAGGCGCTCCGATTATTTCATGGAGAAGCGACTCAGCAATGAGGCACGCTTCGGGGTGTTTGGCCGTGGCCGCAGCGATCGGACACCCGCGGCCGCGGATTACGTCCGTTCCATTGACTCGCTCAACCGTCGCCGCGCCGCCTAATTCCGACAGAATCTGCATGGCAATATCGATTCGCTGCTGGCGGCTCTTGACCGGGGTTTTCGCGGCGTTTTCAGACGCGATCTTTCGACCGACTTCATGCATGGCGTTTCTGAGTTCGCGTCGCGAGAGGCGCCGGCTGATTGCGGAGAGCATAAGATCCAGCAACCGGCCATAGGATTTCGGGAATACGTGTTCGACCGCCCCGGTCACGGTATAGAGAACGTGCGGCCTTCGCGCGCCGGCGCGCACGCCCGCCGGCCGGATAAATCCGTCCCGCTCCAGACTGATGAGATGCGCGCGGACGGCATTGTCGGTGAGGCCGAGTTCGGTCGCGAGGTCATCGACCGTGCGGTCCCTTTGCCGCAGGAGGATGAGAATTTGTCCGCGCGTGCTTTCGATTAGCCGTTTGCGCCAGGGTGAATCTTTCAAGTCGGTAACGTCAGCGCAGAGGAAAGGGCCGGGCAAGTCAAAGTCTGTCTCATCCACAAAAACCGCCGGCTGTCCTCCGCATTTAATAGTCAAATAACATCTTGACTAATTCTGTTGTGCGCAAATGTTTTTGGCTTATGAAAACTTACGTATTCCTTCTCTGCCTCTGCCTCGGCAGTGGCATCGCCTACCTCCACGCAGCCGACACCACCGCCCCGACCGATCCGCAAATCGCGATGATCGCCGTTACCGCTGACACGGTCGACATCGAGGCCGGCAAATTAGCCGCTGAAAAGTCGTCCAACCCGAAAGTGAAAGAATTCGCCGAGATGATGGTGCGCGATCACGGCTCGGTGAACAAGAAGGCGACCGATCTGGCCGCGAAGTTGAAACTGACGCCGGAAGCGAGCGACACCAGTCGAACGCTGAAATCGAACGGTGATAAGATGCTGGCGAAGCTTCGCGGCTTGAGCGGCGCCGAATTCGACAAGGCCTATGTGGACAACGAGGTCGCCTACCACGAAGCGGTCATTAAGACCGTGACCGAGACATTGATCCCAAACACGAAAAACGCGGAACTGAAAGCGTTGCTCGAAAGCGCGGGACCGATCTTCAATTCTCATCTCACCCACGCCAAAGAGCTTCAGAGCTCTCTGCACTAGCGTTAAATTTTCCTCGATATCCCGAGCAAACAGTCCCTCCGCAGCTAAGCGGAGGGGCTGCGCTCGCGTCGTCGCGACGGTCAAATGATGGCGAACATTCTGCAGCAGCCTGAATACATTCATGTCCTGATCAATCCGCTGCCAATTTATGGGTTGGCCGGGGGATTGATCGGTTTGTTCATAGCAATCTGCCAACGTAGTCGCCGCGCCACGATTGCCGCTCTCGTCGTTGTTTTGGTTAGCGCTGCCTCTGCCTGGCCGGTCGCTGAATTCGGCCGACGAAGTTACGATGGCGTCCTTGCCATGGCGGATCAGGGTGGACGCGCCTGGCTGACCGAACACAGAGACCGCGCGGAGCATTTGATCTGGTTTTTCTATGCGCTGGCGCTGTTAAGCGTTCTCGGCCTCATCCTCCCCGCGAAATGGCCCAAAGCGTCCTTGCCCATGGCCATCGCCGTTCTCTCGCTCGGCCTGGCTTCCCTCGGCGCTGGCGGCTATATTGCCTATGCTGGCGGGAGAATCCGGCACCGCGAATTCCGTCTCGAACCTCCGCCTAAAACCGCGGCGGAACCGACGCCTGCTCAAGGCAACAGCAACAGCGCTGCCCAGGCCGCGGCGCAGGTCACGATTGCAACCGTCAAGTTTTCGCCGGCAACGATTGAAATCAAAAACGGCGCGACGGTGGAGTGGATCAACAATGATCTGACTCCGCACACGGTGACATCTCAATCCGGCGGCGAATTAAATTCCGGTTCGATCGAGCCTGGAGCTTCCTGGAGTCACACCTTTGTCCAGCCCGGCAGCTTTCCGTATTACTGCACGTACCACACCGAGATGACGGGCACCGTCACGGTGAGATGAGCGACATGGTATCGAATCCATATCCTGGTTCCGCTTGCCGTTTTGATCAAAGAAAAGCGCAAGTGACAAAAAGGTCCCGGACCCCGTAGGCTCCGGAGTTTTCGGCCTGATATTAGATGAGAAGACGAACCTTCTTGCGCACCGGGTTAGCGAGCACAGCCTTCGCTCTTTCGCCCGCACTGCGCGCACCCGCAATGCAACAAAATGATAAAAATCCGACGGGCCCGGCCGCGGCGCCGGTTAAGCCATTCGAGTTCGAGGAGACCACGATCGCCGAGCTGGAGGAAGCGATGCGTTCCGGTAAGCATACCGCTCGCAGCATCACCGCGGCATACCTCGCGCGCATCCAGGACGTGGACAAACAGGGCGCGTCGCTTAACTCGGTCATCGAGATAAACCCGGACGCGCTCGCGATTGCTGACGATCTCGACAAGGAACGAAAAGCTGGTCGCGTTCGCGGTCCGTTGCATGGCATTCCGATCCTGATCAAAGACAACATCGATACCGGCGATCGCATGCTGACGACGGCCGGCTCGCTCGCGCTCGTCGGTCAACCCGCATCTCGCGATGCCTACGTCGCCGAGAAGCTTCGCGAAAGCGGCGCCGTCATTCTCGGCAAAACGAATTTGAGCGAATGGGCGAACATCCGGTCGAAGTCTCCAACGAGCGGCTGGAGCGCTCGCGGAGGTCTGACCCGTAATCCCTTTGCGCTCGATCGCAATCCGTCGGGTTCGAGCGCGGGATCCGGCGCCGCGGTCTCCGCTAATCTTTGCGCGGCGGCAATTGGAACCGAGACCGACGGGTCAATCATTTCACCAGCCGCCGCCTGCGGGGTTGTCGGGATCAAGCCCACAGTCGGTCTGCTCAGTCGCTCGGGAATCATTCCGATTTCACACACCCAGGACACGCCAGGACCGATGGCGCGGACCGTCGCCGACGCGGCCGCACTCCTCGGCGCGCTCACTGGAATCGATCCGCGCGATGTTGCCACAAACGGCAGCCGCGGGAAGAGCGTTTCTGATTACACCACTTTCCTAAAGGCCGACGCGCTC
>JBHEMD010000201.1:0-10588 GCA_046262735.1 Chthoniobacterales bacterium
CGAGCATTTTGCAGACGCGCTCAGCGACGTCGGTGAATTGGAGCAGAATCGCGCACTGAAAATATTGGCGGCTGTGCAATCCGGAGCGCAAAACAAAATGTCCGTCGAGCAGCGCGCCGGTTTGGCGGAAAAGCGCGAGCAGATCCTCGCTCATCTGGGGAGCGCACGCATCTTGCGTGCTCCTCGCGGCGTCGTGCCGCGAATGTCGGAGGCGTTCGGCAAGATGCCGAATGTGGCACGCTGGAAGCGTGCGCTCCCCAGCACGCGCTGTTGAACCCCTGGGCGGAGAAGCATGTTCAATCTAGCCGGAGGTATCGGCGACAGTTTGGTCGCCATCGGCGCCGGCGACGGCAATCACTTCGATTTCAATGCGCGCGCCTTTCGGAAGAGCGGGGACCTGGACCGTGGATCGGGCCGGTGGAGCTTGGTTGAAATAGGACGCGTAAATCTCATTCACGGTCTGGAAATCGGCGAGGTCGGTGAGGAAAATCGTCGTCTTCACGATGTTGTCGAAACCAAGCCCCTCCGCGCGTAAAACCGCCGCGATATTGTCGAGAACGCGCCGAGCTTGCACTTCGATGCCGCCGGAGACGATCTGGCCGCTCTTTGGGTCGAGCGGGATTTGGCCGGCGCAATAGATGGTCGAGCCGACGCGCACAGCCTGCGAATAAGGCCCGACTGCGGCGGGCGCCTCGCTCGTGGAGATGATTTTCTTCATCGTTGCAAACTAGGCCAAAGTTGGAAGTTAACAGTAAGAGATTTCTCGACTTCTCGCGAAATGACAAGAGAGGAGGCAAAATGACAAATCACGAAAGTCGCCGATAGTGTTGGCTCACATGGTTGCTTGGATTTTAAAGAAGATTCTGGGGTCGAAAAACCAGCGCGAGCTGCGCCGTCTGTCGCCGATGGTGCGCCAGATGAACGAGTTCGACGACCAGTTCAAATCGCTCTCCGACGACGCGTTGCGGGCGAAAACGGCGGCGTGGAACGAGGAGTTGACCAAAATTCCGGAGCTCGAGGATCAATGGAACCGGCTGAACGAAATTTTACCCGAGGCGTTCGCGGTGGTGAAGAACGCGGCGCGCCGGCTGAAAGAACGACGTCATACTTTTTCCGTCTGCGACCAACCGATGACATGGGACATGGTGCATTTCGATGTGCAATTGCTCGGCGGGATCGTGCTCCATCGCGGCCGGATCGCGGAGATGGCGACCGGCGAAGGCAAGACTTTGGTCGCGACGTTGCCGCTTTATCTCAACGCGCTCACCGGGCGCGGCGCGCATCTTGTCACGGTGAACGATTACCTCGCCCGGCGCGACGCCGAATGGATGGGCCAGCTCTACACTTTTCTCGGGCTCAGCGTCGGTTGCATTCAGCACGATCAGGAGCCGGATGTCCGCCGCCAGCAATACGCCTGTGACATCACTTACGGAACGAACAGCGAGTTCGGGTTCGATTATCTGCGCGACAACGGCATGGCCACTACGCGCGAGCAGCAAGTGCAGCGCGGTTATCACTACGCCATTGTCGACGAAGTCGATTCCATCCTGATCGATGAAGCGCGCACCCCGCTCATCATCAGCGGGCCGACCACCATTTCGACTCATCAGTACGACAAATGGAAACCGCTCATCGAGCAATTAGTGCGCAAGCAGAACATGCTTTGCAACCGGCTGGCGAGCGAAGCCGCGGCAAAATTTGAAGAGGGCGATGTCGAAACCGCCGGCCGGCTTTTGTTCAAGGTAAAACTGGGTCAGCCGCGCAATAAACAGCTTCTGCGCATGATGGAAGATCCGGAGAAACGCCGCGCGATCGACAAGGCCGAGTTGGCGTTTTACCAGGACACCCGCAGGGAAGAACTCTTCCAGCTCAAGGAGGAATTGTTTTTCACGATCGACGAAAAATCGAACGAATCCGATCTGTCGGAGCAGGGCCGCGTTTTTCTGAATCCGGACGATCCAAACGCGTTCGTGTTGCCGGACTTGATCAACGAGTTCACCGAGATCGATCTCGACCCGAATTTATCGGACGAGGAGAAGGACAAGCAGAAAGCCGAGCGCCAGCAGCATTGCGACGCGCAGGCCGAGCGCATTCACAACATCTCGCAGTTGCTGCGCGCCTACTGCCTGTTCGAGAAGGACGTCCAGTACGTGGTCGAGGAAAACAAGGTCGTCATTGTCGATGAATTTACCGGCCGCAAGATGCCGGGCCGTCGCTGGAGCGACGGGTTACACCAGGCAGTCGAAGCGAAGGAAGGCGTGCAGATCGATCGCGAGACGCAAACCCTCGCCACGATCACGATCCAAAATTATTTCCGGCTCTACCAAAAACTCGCAGGCATGACCGGCACGGCCGAAACCGAGGCCGCCGAGTTCCACGATATCTACAAGCTCGACGTCAACATGGTCCCGACGAACCGGCCGGTTGCGCGGAAAGACGCGAACGATCGCATCTACAAAACGCGGCGCGAGAAGTACAGCTCGGTCATCGCCGAGATCAGAGATTGCCATACCCGGCAGCAGCCAGTGCTCGTCGGGACGGTCAGCGTGGAGGCGTCCGAGCTGCTCAGCCGGATGCTAAAGCGCGAAAAAATCCCGCATAACGTCTTAAATGCGAAATTCCACATGCAGGAGGCGGAGATCGTGGCGCGCGCCGGGCAGCCCGGCACGGTCACGATTTCAACGAACATGGCCGGCCGCGGCACTGACATTAAGCTCGGGGCGGGCGTGCCGGACTTGGGAGGCTTGCATGTCATCGGCACCGAGCGGCACGAAGCGCGCCGGATAGATCGACAATTACGCGGTCGTTGCGCGCGCCAGGGCGATCCGGGCTCTTCGCGTTTTTATGTCAGCTTTGAGGACGACCTGATGCGCAATTTCGGCGCGGCCGATCGCATGACCAGGATCATGGAGCGCTTTGGTTTGGAAGAAGGCCAGGAACTGGAGCATCGCTGGCTAAACAAATCGGTCGAGACGGCCCAGAAACGGGTCGAGCAACGCAACTACCTCATCCGCAAACGCACGCTCGACTTCGACGACGTGATGAACATGCAGCGCGAAGTCGTTTACACCTACCGCAACGAAGTCATCGATTCGGAACAACCGCGCACGCTCATCTACGAAGTGATCGGTGAGGCCGTCCCGGCGAAGGTCAAGGAATACCTCGATGTCGATGAGGAACCGAATTACAACGGCCTGGTTCACTGGGTGAACACGACTTTTCCGCTTGGGGTAACCAAAGAGAAAGCGCAGTTCGACACGCGCACGGTCGAGGAAAACGCGCAATTCCTCATCGCCAAGATCAAAGACGCCTACGAGCGCAAATCGAGCCACGAAGAACCGACCGCGGTCAAGAGCCTCGAGCGTTACATCATCCTGAACGCAATCGACCGGCTCTGGCAGGAACATCTCTATGCGATGGACGCGCTGCGTGAGGGCGTTTATCTGCGCGGCTACGCGCAAAAGGACCCGCTCATCGAGTACAAGACCGAAGCCTATGACATGTTCGTCGAACTGATGGCGAACATTAAGAACGAAGTGCTGCACAACCTTTTCCGCAGCACTTCGAATCTGCAGGCGTTTGAAAATTTCCTTGCCACACTCCCGCAATTTCTACTCCGCGAGCACGCGCCCACCGCCGGCGCGGATGCACCAGCGGCACGCGCGCGGCAACCGCAACCGGCCATGGCCATGGCTGGAGTTGCAGATGACGGTGACGGCGAAGTTGCTATCGATCTGCCGACGCGCCGCTCGTTGCCGAAAGTCGGCCGCAACGAAGCCTGCCCCTGCGGCAGCGGCAAAAAGTACAAGAACTGCTGCGGCCGAGTCGCGTAATCGATCTGGGTGGGGCGACGCTCTGCGGAGCCGTGGAAGCCATTTGTCGGCTCGACAGAGTCTCGCCTCACCGGCTTTTTTAGATCGTAATCGACCTAGACCGCGCAGGAGCGATCTGTTAAAACGCGGCTTCGGATGAAAATGGCGTTGGCTGCGTGGCTGCTCGCGTTTTCGATTCTCTTGCCAGCACGGGCGGAACCCGTACCGCAACAGGAACCGCTCACGTCACACATTCCGCGCCAGCGCGTGGAATCGAGCGTCATCGCAGAGGTCGGCTACAGCAAGCGCCGGCATTGGCTCGAGATAAAATTCGTGAACGGGAGTATCTATCGATATGTCGATGTTCCGCCGTCGGTTTACCGCGATTTGATCTCGGCCGAATCGAAAGCCGGCTATTACGCGCGCTACATTAAGAACAACTACCGTTCGGTGCGCGTCCGGCCGCGGGTGAACGACGAAACGGCGGCACGTTGAAATTGCGGGGGCCGTGGAAATGGGAGGAGCTGCGGCACAAGCTCGTCCTGACGCCCGAAGAAAAACGCGTCATTATCTTTATTCTCGCCGCATTTGTTCTCGGGCTTGGGACGAAATGCTATCGCGAGCGACACCCTCAGCCGGGGCCGTCGACCGATGCCAAACATCCCTGGCGTCATGAGGAATCCTCACCGGCGAGTTCTGCGGCAGCAAAGCGTTCGCCGCGCAAACCGCGCAAAAAGGTCAAGGCCTCACCCAACGGGGTCGATGGAATTGCAACTTCTCCGTCACCGGTCGATTCAGAGAGGCGACCTTAGCCGGCGCGCTTCAAGTGCTGGTCGAGAAACTCGAGGATGGCCCGGTAGGCGCGAATCTCGTTCGCTTTTTTCGTGAAGCCGTGGCCTTCGTTGCCGAACACAACGTACTCGACCACGCCGTGATTTTTCTTGATCGCGGCCACAATCTCGTCCGATTCCGGCTTAATCACGCGGGGTCGTTCGCGCCCTGCAAAACGATGAGCGGCTTGGTGATTTTGTCGGCGTGAAACAAAGGCGAGATCTCGCGCAGCATGTCGACCTGTTTGGTCGGGTCGCCGATCTCGGTGTAGAGCGATTTGCGTTGCGATTCCCAGTAGGGCGGGATGCTCTGCAGTGTGCGCACCCAGTTGGAAATTCCGAAAATGTCAACACCGGCGCTGAATTCCTCCGGTTTAAACGCGAGCGCCGCCAGCACCATGTAACCGCCATATGAGCCGCCCATGATAGCGACTCTCTTTTCATCGACGTAGCCTGACGAGGCGAGGAATTTCTTCGCTTCGACGCAATCCCATAATGGTTCGCGCCCGTGTTTCTGGTCGTCAGCCATGAAGAAGGTGCGGCCGTAACCGCCGGAGCCGCGATTGTTCACATCAAGGACGCAGTAGCCGTGATTAACAAGGAACTGCACGCTCGGGTTGTAACCCATCCGCGCCTGGCCGCCCGGCCCGCCATGCACCCGGACGATCGCCGCTGCCTTATTCTCCGGTGTGGCGCCATGCGGCGGGTAAAGAATCGCCGGGATTTCCACTCCATCGAAAGACTTGTAGCGAACGACGCAGGCCTCGACCAGATCGGCCGGATCAATTTCGGGATTCAGGCTGTTCGTTAGCCGCGTTAGCTTGGCGGTGGCGAGATCGTAAACGTGCAGGTTCGGCGGTGAGCGCGACGCGTCGTGATAAAACGCGATCTTTGTTTCGCTGTCGGAGAAGGTCACCCCGGTGATGTCGCCAGGCGGCAACGGCGGAAGATCGACATCTTTGTTCGAAGCGGTCTCGACGATGCGAATTTTTGTGCGCGCGTCCTCGTTTGTGGCGATGACGCGGTACTTGTCGTTTCGCGAAAATCCGGTGAAAGCAACATCCCAGTTTGTCTTGTCAACGACCTCGCGCTTGCCCGTCGCCAGCTCGTAGCGCGCGACGGACATGAACTCGCCGCCTTCGTTGGAGAGCAAATAAAGATATTTCGAGCCCGCATCGAACATCTGCGGCGAATTCGCGATATCGCCCTGGTGCGGGGTGATATTCTTCATCTTCTTCGTCTCGGTGTTGAACAGGTAAACGTCTGAGTCGGCTGTGCTGCGGCCGGACTTGCCGAATGCGATCCAGCGCCGGTCGTTCGTGATATCGCCGAAATCGAAGCCGCCTTCGTTTTTGTAAACGAGCTTCGGCGTCAGGTCGGCCAGCGCCATTTCGTAGACGTCGAAAAACTTCGGGTCGCGCGCGTTAGTCGAAAAGAAGAACGACTTGCGGTCGTGGCTCCATTTTAAAAAGTTCGCCTTCGTTTTTTCGCCTGGCGTGAGGTCGCGTTCCCTGCCGTCGAGCTCTCTTAAATAGATGTGCGAATTTTCGTTCCCGCCCTTGTCGTAACCGTACAGGAACCGGTCGTCCTCGGGAAAAGCGGATATGATGTAGGTGCTTTCCCTGGTCGAATTGGTCAGCCGTGTCGCGTCTCCGCCACCAATCGCGACGCGATAAACGTTGAAAATGCCGCTCTTGTTCGAATGGAACAGGATCGCCGTCTCATCATGTGAAAAGATGCCGCCGCCGACGCGCTCCGTGTTCATGAACTGCTCGATGCTGTACTGCTTCGGGCGCGGGGACGGCGAAGCTGTGGGCGATTGCGCGCGCATGGAGGAGATGCTCAAACAGATCGCGGCCGTGAGGAGAATCGGCTTGGTCATGGCGTGTTTTGCACTTTGTCGATCTAACGCGGCATCAAAGATAAGCTTTGGGAATCGGGTGCGTTGAACTTTCCTGCTGCCAGTAAATGTTCACGATCCACCAGCGTTCGCCATCGTGGAACAACTGGATGCTGTTGATCCCGCGCATGAACGGCTCTGCATCGTTCGGATCGTGCCGCGACTCGTATGTGCTCCAAACGTGCGCGATGCGTCCGAATTGCTCGGTGCCGCGCGCGATCTCTTTTTCGTAAAAACCGTTTTCCGCGAAGTAAGGTTCGACGCGGGCAATGAAGCCCTCGATGTCGAGTATTTGCGGCGCAAGACTGCTGTCATCGCCGGGCCGCCCGGTGGGAATCAGCCGGGCGCCGTGATAATATAAGGAGCGTTCGCGGTCCCAGTCGCGCTTTTGACCTGCCGGACCCGAGATCGCCTCGTAAGCCGCGGTGATGATCGCATCGAGCGAGACGACGTCGGCCTGGTTAGCTTCGGGCATGATTGAGCTGCGCGAGCACGGCACGCGCCGCGCTGTGCCCGGGGATACCGCTGACAGCACCGCCCCGTAGCGCGCTCGAGCCGCAGAGGAAAACATTTTCCCAGTCTGTTTCCACGCCCCAGGTGCCGACATTTTCTTTTCGCATCGCGAACGGCCATGTCGGCGCGTCCTGGAAAATGTTGCCGCGATACATCCCGAGCGCGTCTTCGATATCCACGGGGCTTTTACTTTCGATGCAAAGCCTTCCATCGCCCGCCGTCGCGAGACACTGTTTAAGCGGTTCTTCCAACCATTGGTCGATGCTTTGCAGGAACTTCTTCTCCGCTTGCGCGCGCATTACTTCGTTGTCGCGCGCGAAGAGGCTCCAGGGCGCGTCGAGTCCGAACAAGGTCATGGTGTGAAAGCCCTGCGCGCGCAGGTCCGGCGCGAGAATGCTGTCGTCGGTGAGAGTGTGGCAATAAACCTCGCATGGTGTTTTGTCCGGCAACCGGCCCTTGGCGGCCTGATCGTAACTGGCATTCATCTGCTCGTAGCCTTCGTCGCTATGAAACGTGCCGCACCAAGCCTGGTCCGGTGGATACTTCTTCGTCTTTAGTTGCGGCAGCCGCCGCAGGAGCATGTTGATCTTGAATACGCTGCCCTCGTCCACCCGGTCGGGTTGAAACGGTTTGCCCGAATATTTCGCCAGCACGTTGCGGCCGAAGTTTACGAGGAGAAATCGCGACTCGATGCTTTCCTCGTTTCCATCACGACGGAACCGGACCGTTTTGGTTTTTCCATCAAGATCGACATTGCCAAGATCGACATCGGTCAACAGATCGGCGCTGGCTTTGCGGGCGCATTGCTCCAGCTCCCGCGCGACGGCGCCCATTCCGCCGACCGGCACCTTCCATTCACCGGTTTTATTTCCGATGAGGTGATAAAGAAAACAGCGGTTCTGCACGAGCGAGGGATCGTGTGGATGGGTGAAGACCCCGATTTTTCCGTCGGTCAACACAAGTCCGCGGAGCAAATCGTTCTTGAGATAACGTTCGATGGCGCGGCCGAGCGGTTCCTCGGCGAGGGCGTGCCACGCTTCGCGCGAGACATCGTCCACTTCGAATCGGCGCGCCATCTCCTCTTTGGCGACGAGCGGCTCGAGCATGCTCTCCCAGGTGTGCTCGGCGAACACGCGCGCGAGATGGTAAAACTTTTTCATCTGTTCAAACTCGTTGTCGCTTCCCGTAAGATCGACAATCGATTGGCGGCTCAGCTCCTCATCGGCATTGCTAATGAGCAATCCTTCCTGGCGACCGTCATTGACGTATGGCGTAAACGAGGCGGTGGCGCGGCGGCGCAGCTCGAGATTGAGATTGAGATCGCGGATGATCTTTTCCGGAAACAAACTGACGAGGTAGGAATAGCGCGAGAGCCGCGCGTCGAAATCGGGGAACAGTCGCTGCGAGGTCGTCGCTCCGCCGATGTAATTGTTCTTCTCCAGAACAAGCACGCTCAGGCCTGCCCGGCCGAGATAACTTGCCGCCACCAGAGCGTTGTGACCAGCGCCGAGGATAACGACGTCGTACCGGCTTGTTTTCGTGCTCGCGCTTGTGCTCATGGTGCTAATCGAGTGAGCGTATTTGGCTTCACATTGAAGAGCAAATTTCATTAATCGAATCGTGAGCGCGCTCACCGAGATTCGGACGCGGTGCGTGATCGTGGGCGGCGGACCGGCGGGAATGATGAGCGGTTATTTATTGGCTCGGGCCGGGGTCGAGGTGGTGGTGCTGGAGAAGCACGGCGATTTCAATCGCGATTTCCGCGGCGACACCATTCATCCCTCCACGCTCGAGCTGATGCACGAACTCGGGTTACTCGAGGAATTTTTGAAGCTGCCGCACCAGGAACTGCGTCAAATCCGCGGGATTTTCAACGGCCACGCCGTGACAATGGCCGATTTCTCGTGGTTGCCCACTCGCTGCAAGTTCATCGCTTTCATGCCGCAGTGGGATTTTCTCAGCTTTCTTTCGGCACACGCGAAACGCTTCCCGACTTTCGCGCTGCACATGCAGCATGAAGTTGTCGATCTTCTATTCGATAACGGCCGGGTCGCGGGCGTGCGCGCAAAAACGCCGCAGGGCGAACGTCTCGTCCATGCCGACCTCGTGATCGGCGCCGATGGACGGCACGCGGTCACGCACAGCGCGGGAGGATTCGAGCACCGCGATTTCGGCGCTCCAATTGACGTCCTCTGGATGCGACTCTCCAAGCGCCCGGGCGACGCGCCGCAATCGCTCGGCTTCTTCCAGCACGGCAAACTCCTCGTCCTGATCGATCGCGGCGACTATTTCCAGGTCGGTTTTGTCATTCCCAAAGGCGGCTTCGACGAGATTAAGCAGCGCGGTTTAGCGGCATTACATCGCGACATCGTGCAACTCGGATCTTTTTTGAACGATCGAATCCACGAGCTTGATGACTGGTCGAAGGTCAAGCTGCTCACCGTGCAAATTAATCGGCTGCGGCGCTGGTGCCGGGAAGGCTTGCTCTGCATCGGCGACAGCGCTCATGCCATGTCGCCGGCCGGGGGCGTTGGGATCAATCTCGCCGTGCAGGACGCGGTCGCGACGGCGAACCTGCTCGCAGCGAAACTGACAGATCGCGCTGTCACGGTTGATGAACTCGAGAAGGTGCAGGCGCGCCGGGAGTTTCCGGTGAAAGTAATTCAGAGGATTCAGGTCTTGATTCACCGGCGCATTAATGGCCGCACTTCCGGGACGGGCGACCGGCTACCATTGCTGCCGCGTTTGTTCGTCTGCTTCCCGGTGCTTCGAGCATTGCCGGCGTATCTCATTGGAGTCGGCCCGCGGTCGGAACACCTTCATTCACCGCAAGCGTGAACATGCGAGCGATTTCGAACGTCCGGTAACGATGGCGCCATTCGAGTAGGGCCTTGGTTTGTCGTGAGTAGTCTGATTTACTTCGCCAGGATGGTGACCGCTGCGGTGACGCGAAAGCTCGCGCTTTGCAAGCGTGGGGAACGGCCAGGCCGAGGTTGGCGCGAAGACAGCACTGGATGTGGGTGGCCCGTGTGTTGGAGCGTAGGGAAATTAAGTGGCGACTTCGCCAACGAGGAGCTGACCTTGGCAATCAAGAGAAAAGATCATTTGGTTGCCGCCTGTACGCATCTAACGAGAACACGATCAGCCACCGCTGGCGAGGGCGCGCGTGGCGGCGGGATGTGAGGTTGGAATCATGGGAAACTTGGTTGTACGCCGGCCAGCGGTTGGCTGCATCGCATGGTTAGACCTATTCGCCACTCGAAGCTGACGCCAATGCAAGCTGCATTAGCCCGGCTTCGGAGGAGCGGGGCTGAGCTGAGGCATGGTCAACCACGTACCGCCACGTGCCATCCTCATTTCTGGCGATCACCGAGAAACGACCTGACATCGTCACCGGATTGCCGCCGGCCTTTGGCGACAGGGTAAGAGTGAAGTCGCCCCAGCCGACCGAAAGGTCGCCAGCCGTTTGATAATGAGTGTTGGCGAAGGTGGCGCCAGTCACGGTGTTCGCGGCGAGCAGGGCCGCGTAGGAC
>JBHEMD010000202.1:0-11215 GCA_046262735.1 Chthoniobacterales bacterium
GCATGATCAGACCAATCTGCGCGTAGATGTTGTTTTGCATTCCGCGCAGCCAAAGGGTGGCGAACGCACCGAATACCGCGACCGGCGTGCCGAGTAGAACGCTGAACGGCAGCGACCAGCTTTCGTAAAGCGCGGCGAGGATGAGAAAGACGAACAAGATCGACAATCCAAATACCGCTGTCGGCGGGACGCCTTGCTGCGCTTTCTTCTCCTGATACGAGATGCCGAGATAATCGTAGCCCATTTCTTTCGGCATGGTTTGGCGAAACACTTCTTCGAGCGCGTTGATCGCCTGGTTGGAACTGTAGCCGGGTGCGGCGGAACCGTTGATCTGGGCGGATCGATATTCGTTGTAGCGCATCGTAAATTCCGGGCCGGAAATGTTTTCGATCGTGGTGACGGCATCGAGCGGGACCGAATCACCATTTGCATTACGGACAAAGAATTGTCCGACGTTTTTCGCATCCGTCCGGTAATCGCCTTCCGCTTCTATATATACCTGCCAGGTTCGACCAAAGCGGTTGAAGTAGTTCACGAAAAATCCGCCCATGAACGTCTGGAGCGTTTGATATACCTGGGCGAGATCGATGCCCTGTTTGATGACCTTGTCGCGATCGACTCTCACGAAAACCTGCGGGACGTTTGGCAAGAAGGTTGTGATAAGTCCAGCCAGCTCCGGGCGCTTTCGCGCTGCGTCGAGGAACGTTTTCAAATTTTGCGAAAGGAACGCGACATCTTTCCCGGCGCGATCCTCCAAAACAAAAGTGAACCCGCCTGAGGTGCCGACACCGGGAATTGCCGGCGGCGGAAACGCAAACGCGATGCCTTCGCTCAAGGTCGAAAGATATTTATTTAGCCGTAACTTGATCGCCTGATATTGCTCTTCCGGTTTTGTGCGCTCATGCCAGGGCTTGAACGTGACGAAGAAGAATGCGCTGTAAGTATTTTGCGCGAGACTGAGCAAGCTGAATCCGATGACGCTCGTGGTATATTGCACGCCTGGCGTTTTGCTCAGGAAATCTTCGATCTTGCGACACGCTTGATCGGTGCGTTCGAGCGACGCGGCATCCGGCAGTTGCAGCGCCATGAACACATATCCCTGATCTTCTTCGGGCAAAAACGCGCTTGGCAATCGCGACCCGAACAAACCGGCGCCGACCGCGAGCACCGCAAGTAACGCAAAACTGAGCGCCGTCTTTCGAATCGCGAGTCGCGACCAGTTCACGTAGCCGCGCGTGGCGCTGCCGAAAATGCGATTGAATTGATCGTAGAACCAGCCGAGCGGTCCACGTTTTTTCATCCGCGGCCGCAACAACAATGCCGAGAGTGCCGGGCTCAGGGAAAGCGCGTTGAACGCGGAGAAGATGACCGAAATGGCAATTGTTAGGGCGAACTGTTGATACAAGCGCCCGGTGATGCCGGGAAGAAACGCAGTCGGAATGAACACCGCGGAGAGGACGAGCGCGATCCCAATTACCGGTCCCGACACTTCGCGCATCGCCTGCAACGTCGCGTCCCGCGGCGACATGCCTTCTTCGATGTGACGTTCGACTGCTTCAACAACGACGATCGCGTCATCGACAACGAGGCCGATTGCGAGGACGAGACCAAAGAGCGAAAGCGTGTTGATCGAGAATCCAAACAACGGAAACAACACGAATGTGCCGATTAGCGACACGGGCACCGCACACAAAGGAATCAGGGTTGCGCGCCAGCCTTGCAGAAAAATGAAGACGACGAGCACGACAAGCGCGAGCGCTTCGAACAGCGTTTTCAGGATTTCATGCATGCCTTCGCGTACTGCTTGCGTTTGATCGAGTGAGACCGCGTATTCCATGTCGGCAGGGAAACGCTGTTTCGCTTCGGCCATCAATTTGCGAACGCCGTCGGCAGCTTTGATCGCATTAGTTCCCGGAAGTTGATAACAAGCGAGAATCGCCGCCGGTTGTCCATTGAGACGGCCTTTGAGGTTGTAAGTTTGTGCGCCGAGATCGATGCGCGCGATGTCTTTCACCCTGACAAACGAGCCGTCCGGATTTGCTCTCACGACGATCTCGCCGAACTCCTCCGGCGTTTGTAACCGTCCCTGCGCGCGCACGCTGTAAGTGAATTTTTGTCCGCTCGGAATCGGTTCGCTGCCGATCTGCCCCGCAGGATTGACATTGTTCTGCTTCTGCACGGCGCTGATGATTTCCGGTACCGTGATGCCCAGCTTCGCGAGTTGGTCCGGCTTGACCCACAAGCGCATCGCGTATTGCCCTGCGCCGAACACTTGAACGTTGGAGATGCCGGGAACGCGCGTCAGTTGATCGACCAGATTGATGTAGCCGTAGTTGGCGAGAAAAATGTTGTCGTAGGTTTCTTTCGGCGAGTAAAGCGAGAGGAGCATCAATGGCGCGGTAGTCGATTTTTGCACGGTGACGCCATAGTTGTTCACGTCGGCGGGCAACTGCGACTGCGCTTGTGAGACGCGCAATTGGGTCAGGATTTGATCGACGTTCGCATCCGTAGCGACATCGAAATTAATGATCATTCGAACGTCGCCGGTATTGGCGTTGATCGAATAGAAGTAATTCGAGTTGTCCACGCCACTCAGCTGCTGCTCGATTGGCGCCGCAACCGATTGCTCGATCGTGATCGCATCCGCGCCAGTGTAATGGGTGCGTATTTGAATTTCCGGCGGCGCGATCTGCGGATATTGCGCGATCGGCAATGCCAGAATGCAGACGCCGCCGATCAGCGTCATCAAGATCGCGATGACAATTGCGACAATTGGCCGCCGAACAAAGAACTCCGACATGGTCGGTTACGGTTTTTGCGGACTCGCTGACTGTACGGGAACAGGGGATTGGACCGACGGCGTCCATTCTTTCGGCGTAACGGTGGAACCTTCCCGTGCTTTTTGCGTCCCTTGCACGATCACTTTATCACCGGGCTTTAATCCTTCAGTCACTTCCCACTGAGAGTCGATCTTTTCTCCCATTTTGACCGGGCGAATGCTGACCTTGTTGTTTTCATCGACAACCGCGACCTGAAAACTGCCCTGCAGCTCGTTCACGGCTTCTTGCGGAATCACCATTGCGCCTTTCTTCATATCGGCAACGAACCGCACTTTTCCGAATTGGCCCGGTCGGAGATTGTTGCCCGTGTTTGGAAACGTCACCTCGTAACGAATCGCGCCCGTCTTGGGATCGAGATTGCGATCCAGCGCGTAAAACTTGCCCTTCTGCGGATAGACGCTGCCGTTGCCCAGAATCAACTCGAATTCGAGCGTATTCACGTAGCGCTGGCGTTCGTCGGGATCGGGATGGCGACTGATAAAATCGGTGAATGGTCCTTCGCCCGCGGTGACGATGGCTTTGATCGGGTCGAGTTGTGAAACCGTGGTCAGCGCTCCGGTACTTGGACCGACCAGATCGCCGACTTGCGCGTTGGCAATGGCCGCCACTCCGTCAATCGGTGAGATGATCTTGGTGTAGCCAAGATTGAGCTCGGCCTGCTTAACGGCTGCATCGTCGGCTTCGACGTTTGCCTTGCTCGAGCCGGCGGCTGCAATCGCGGTGTCTCGTTCCGAATCGCTGATGACCTTCTTATTGAACAAATCGAGTGCGCGTTTTTGATCGGCGTCTGCCTTGGCCTGATTCGCCTGGTCTTTTGCCAAAGTCGCTTTGGCCTGCGCGAGCGCAGCCTCAAATGGACGCGGATCAATTTGGAAAAGAAGATCGCCCTTTTTGACGACACTGCCTTCCTTGTAATCGCGCGAGACAATGTAGCCTTGCACTTGCGCGTTGATGTTGGCGTTAATGAATCCATCGAGCGTGGCCACGCGCTCAAGTACACGCGGCACATCACGCGGCTGCACAGTTGTCACTAAAACTTCGGGCGCATTCGGTGCGACCTGAGCCTGTTTGCGCGAACAAGCCGCAGTGAAAATGCTCAGTAAGACAACCGCACACGCTGCGGTCCTGGACAATGGGATCATTCGCGACGATTCCAGAACTTCAGGTGCAGTTTGTCACGTTTCATTTGTGTGACATTTGAACTTGCTCGTATTGTGCGTCCGCTCATCCGACCGTTTCGCGCACGTTCAGCGCGTTGAACGCACGATTCCATCCACCTTCGAAGTTGAAGATCGACATGTTGAAGACAAGCATCGGATCGTGTCTCGGCTGGCGGCGTCCGAGCAGTTCGCGCCATTTGTTGCTGAGATTCTGTTGCTGAGTGCGGTCGTCTCCTCGCCCACGGGGTTGTCGAATATCTATTTTGTTTTTCATTGTTTAATTCGTCTTGATTTAACGAAGGCGGCGCACGCCGCGCCGCCCTTCGTTGTAGTTGAGTTCGCTAGAGGCGTTCCTCCTCCGAGTCGTAAACGTCGAACCAGTGATAAACGACCCGGTTCCGCGGGATGAACTCGGCGATGTAGTCCTCCATATATTCCTGGAGTTCAGCAGGTAGATCGCTCAGGCGCAGGTCGCGCTCCTTGTTGTTCCACGCAATGATTTCAGCGCGCGGACGTTTCTTCGCATGCTGCCCGATCCAAGTCGCGATCTCGGCGTCGGTTGCGCCAGTGGCGACGAACCCCTTGAAGCGTCGTAATCAATTTCCGCGAATTTCAGCCAGCGCTGGTCGAGCGGACAATTGGAATGGTATTCGCCCGCTTGTTCGGCGAGCACGGCCCGGCATTTGTCCACCGCGCGCGCCGCGAGCACGTAGCCGCCGAGTGTTTCGCGCGGACTGCGCGGATATTCCTTGCCGTCGCGCAGATCGCGGCTGAGCAACTTCACTTTTTCGAGGTCGGTTTCATCGCCGGGTTAACTCCGTTCCGACAACGCTTCGAGCGTGTCGGGCGTGAGCGCGCCGGTCACCTCGAGCCCGTGGCTGCTTTGGTAACGCGCGATGGCGCGGCGTGTTTGCGGACCGATCACGCCGTCGATTTCTCCGCGGTAATAACCGCGTCGCGCAAGTTGCTGCTGAGCGGCGGCGACCGCCGAGCCCGCGGATTCATCCGAGGAACCGTAATAATCTCCGCCATCGTAACCGTAGGGGGCGTAATAGCCCGGGTAATAACCGTAGCCGTAGTAGTCGTACGGATACCAATACGGCCACCATGGATAAAACCCGAAGTCAAAGACGAACCAGGAGCCGTTAATGAAACGGCAATGGTGACCATTCCAAAAGTGGTCCCGGTTTCGGTTCCAATTGCGCTGCCAATTGGCTGAATGCTGCGCAACGACGTGGTTCTGCCAGTTCGACGGCAGGTTTCGCCCGCTCCGGATTTGGCCGGAGCTACTTCCTGCCCGCGACGAATTACCGATCCTGCGTTCGCCGTTTGCGGAACGCGCAACGCCACTGCTGCGATCAATGTTTCCGCTGAACTGTCGGGACCCGATCGATCGGCCGGCATACCCGCCGCCGGAATACGACCGGAACCCGGAACCCGGCGCGGAGAAGCGTTGGCCGGAATACATCATGCCGCCATGACCGAAATTTCCCATCGGCGCGCCGCGGAAGGATGAAAAACCTCCGCCTCGCCCACCACCGAAACCTCCTCCGCCTCCGCGGGAGCCGCCGCCGCCGCCACCGCCGCCGCCTCCTCCTCGACCACCTGCCTGTGCTTGAGCAATCAAGGCCGCGCTCGCAAGCAGCGCCAGCCATGTGAATTTAGTTTTCATTTCTTTGTGTCCTTTCGTGTTTTGATGAGTTGTTAAATGCCTAACGAAGACCTCCTGCGATGAGCAGCGTCTCTCCGGTGATCCATTTCGAATCGTCCGAAGCGAAAAACACCGCGGCCGGCGCGATGTCGTCCGGCTGACCGATCCGGCCGAGCGGTGTCTGCGCTTCAAACGTTTTGCGGAAATTGCCTTGATCGAATCCAGCGGCGACGACGCCATCGGTGATAACCATGCCGGGATTGACCGAGTTCACGCGGATTTTGCGCGGCCCGAGCTCCTTCGCGAGCGTGCCCGTGATTGCGTCGACCGCGCCTTTGGTCGCGTTGTAAACCAGCCCCGTCGGTGGCGTGAGCGAGCTGGCCAGCGAGCTGACGTTAATGATGCTCGCCCCGTCGGGATTGAAATGTTTCAGTGCTTCCTGAGTTGCGAGAATGATACCGAGGACGTTGGTGCCGAACATCCAGTGGAATTGCTGCTCGGTGACCTCTTCCAGCGGTTTGAAATCGTAAACGCCGGCGTTGTTAACCAGGATGTCGATCTTGCCAAAGGCTTTCTCCGCCGCGGCGAACAGCTTTTCGACTTCCGCCTTTTTCGTGACGCTGGCTTGCACCGCAATGGCTTTGCCGTCGCGCTTGGTGATTTCATCGACAATCTTGTCCGCGTCCGATTTCGACGACGCGTAATTCAGGACCACCGCAGCGCCTTCCGCCGCGAACTGTTTCGCGATCCCGGCGCCGATCCCTTTCGACGCGCCCGTTACCACCGCAACTTTTCCAGCTAACTTTCCGTTACTCATTTTGTTCCTTTTATTTGTTGTTCTTTCATTCGCTCATGGTGAGCACGACGCGGAACCGCACCTTGCCGCTATGCATCTGTTCGTAAGCTTCAGCGACGCGGCTGAGCGGATATTTTTCGATCATCGGATGCACACCCCTCGCCGCGCTGAATTCCAATGTGTCCTGCGAATCGCGCGCCGTCCCGGAATACCAGCCCGAGACGGATCGCCGTCCCAGGATCAAGGGCATGACACTGATCGTCAGCGGATCTGCCGGCGCGGCGGGGACTAACAAATTGCCGTTCACTCCGAGCCCGCCCACGACTGACGAAATCGCTTTCGCGCTCGGCGCTGTCGCCAGGATCACCCGCGCGCCGCCGAGCTTTTGCAGTTCTGCAACCGGATCGGCAACATCCGAATCGATGTAACGATGCGCGCCGAGTTTTTTGGCTAGCGGTTCTTTGTCCTTGCCGCGGCCGAGCGCAATCGTCTCGAATCCCATTTGCCGGGAATACTGCACTCCGAGGTGTCCGAGCCCGCCGATGCCCTGCACCGCCACCACGTCGCCGGCGCGCGCCCCCGAATTGCGCAACGCGTTGTAAACCGTCACGCCCGCGCACATGAATGGCCCGGCTTCTTCCGCCGGTAATTCATCGGGAATCGCGGCCAGCGCCGACGCGGGCGCAATCATGTATTCGGCGTATCCGCCATCGAAATCGATGCCGGTGACCTTGCGATTGACGCACATTGCAAAATCGCCGCGCCGGCAGTGCTCGCAGACGAAATCATGTCCGCCGTGCCAGCCGACACCCACGCGTTGACCTTCTTGCCAATTTGTAACGCCGCTGCCGAGCGCGTCGATGCGTCCCGCGATTTCATGACCCGGGACGCGCGGATATTGCAGCCCCGGCCACAGACCTTCTTTCACGAGCATATCGCTGTGGCAAATCCCGCACGCCTCCACCTTTACTCGCACCTGCCCCGAGCCAGGCCCCGGTATGTCGCGCTCGATCGATTCAAAATCTCCACCGGGCTTGCTGATCTGTGCTGCTTTCATTTTCATGTTCGTGAACCGTTTTGGGTTTTGATCAGCCGCACAGCGCGAGGACGGGTTGCTGGTTGCTTGTCGCGCTGCCACGCTCGCGAAAACTTTCGGAGTGGCGTCGCGAAGGCGGATCGTGCGCAGCCTGCCGCGCCGTAGCTTCGCGAAGGAGGGTTTCGGCCGGCTGGAGGTTGAGGTTCGCGATGTGCGCCTCCACCAGATCGGGAAGAAACAAATGCGGGAACAATGATAGCTCCCAGGCATTTGTTTCTTCCTCATCGAGGACGAGGTGAATGATTTCGCGCAGGTCCGGATAGGCCTGTTCGTAATCTTGCTGTAACTGGTGTTTCAGCTGGGTGACAGCGACTGAAACTGTCTGGAGAAAAACTGCTGGGGTTGGTTCTGGCTGGTGATCAGTTTTCATGGGGTCGGAGTTTTTCCGGTGCGGGCCGATTTATACTTGACTGGTCATCTATAAAGTCGCTAAAAAACGGCGCGTTTCATGCGGGAACAGCCGGAGCGTGTTTTACCCCTAAAACATCCATCGCGATGTGCTTAAACTCGCGTAGCAGCTCGACGTCGTTTTGAATTCTAGCCTGGGCCAGCGTCCCTTGGTAACAAGCAAACAAGCCCCTGGCCTTCGTTTCAGGATCAGGCGCGTTGATCAAACCGTGCGCATGAGCATCGCGAATCGCCGAAACGAAATAATTGATTTTACGGTCCAGGATTCGCTCCACCGTCTCGCGCACGACCGGGTCCTGGGTGCTCACTTCGCTCCCCACGCTGAGCAAGGGGCAGCCAAGCACGTTGCCGCATTTTTTCTGAAGCTCGGCCAGACGATCGTGCACAAAATCAAAGTAGTGCTCAAGTCGCTCCAACGGCGGAACAGTCGGCGAAAAAAGTCTGTCCATGTCGATCTTGCGCTTGTTCCAATCGGCTTCCAAAGCCGCGGCCGCGAGCTCCGACTTCGACTTAAAGAAATAATAAAAGCTGCCCTTCTTCGCGCCGGCCCGCTCGCAAATCGCATCGACCGACGTCGCGCCATAACTGTTCTCCCAGATCAGATCCATCGCCGCATCTGTCAGGCGCTCCTTCATGTCGCTCACTCTCGGCATACGGCACCGATACGGTCGCTAGACTACTCAGTCAACTATTTTTTCGGACCTTTTTCTGACAGCCGACGCCGCCGGAAACGCCCGAAAAAGGTGCCGACCGCGTGCCGGGCTAAAGACAATTTTATTTAGCTCGAGCTGGAACTGAGTTGGCGATCGACGATGTCGATGGTGCGCGCGAGTGGCTGATGACGTTGCCACGTGTAGTGTTCGGAAATGGCGCCGAACGACGAACAAGACGAACAATTTTATCGCGACACGGAAAGTGTCGCGTTTCCGAAACTGGACAATCACCAACTGTCGATGCTCGAGCCTTTGGGAGAACGGCGCATGCTGCAACGGGGCGAGCTGGTTTACAAGGCGGGGCAACGCGATCTCGGCCTGACCGTTGTCCTGCGGGGCGAGCTCGAAGCTTTCGAGCAGCGCGACGGCGAGGAACAAATCCTCGCCACTGCGCGCGAGCGCGATTTTGTCGGCGACGTCGCAATGTTGCAGGGCACATCTGCTCTCGCCAGCGCGCGTGTGATCTCGCCGGAGGCCGAGATACTTTACGTGCCTGCGTCCGAGCTTCGCCGCGCCTTCGCCGAATTGCCCGGGGTGAGCGGGCCGATTGTCGATGCGCTGATCATGCGGCGGCGGCGTTTACGACGCGATCGCGAGTTTGCCGGAATGCGCATTCTCGCGTCGCAAAATGAACGCGAAGGACATCGGTTGGATGATTTCCTGGACAAAAATCACATCCCGCATCGGCTCATTGAACTTGAGAGCGAACAAGGCCAGGCGCTGGGCAAACGTCTGCACCTGAGCACGCGCGATCTGCCCGTGCTCATTACGCCCGCCGGCGCTCCGTTGCGGCGCCCATCGTTGCGCGAAGTGGCGCAAGTCGCCGGCCTGCTCCGTCCGCTCGCGTTCGAGAACGAAACCGAAAAGAAATGCGACCTGGCGATTGTCGGTGCGGGTCCGGCGGGGCTGGCCGCGGCGGTCTATGCGGCCTCGGAAGGATTGCACACGGTTGTTTTGGAAAGTTACGCGCCCGGCGGGCAGGCCGGTTCATCTTCGTTGATCGAAAACTTCTTTGGGTTCCCGACCGGAATCAGCGGCGGCGATTTGACCTGGCTGGCGCAACTGCAGGCCTATCGGTTCGGCGCGAAATTTTCCACCCCGTCGCAGGCGCTCTCACTTCATTACAATGATGACGACGAATACCGCGTCTGTCTGCAGGTGGAAGGTTGCGGAGCGGTGCTTCGGGCAAAAAGCGTGCTGATCGCGACCGGGGCCGATTACAACCGGCTGAACGCGGAAGGCCGGGAGCAATTTGACGGAGTGGGCGTTTACTACGCCGCGACTGCGCTGGAAGGCCAGATTTGTCGCGACGAAACAGTCATCGTCGCCGGCAGCGGCAATTCGGCCGGGCAGGCGGCGATGTTTTTGGCGGACGGCGCCGCCAAAGTGTTACTGGTCGTTCGCGGTGCCGACCTTTCTAAGATGTCGAATTACCTTTCGGTCCGCGTGCAAGCGCAACCCAACATCGACATTCTTTATTACACTGAGATTCAAAGATTGTCCGGCAACAGGAAGCTTGAGCAAGCCGAGCTGGCGAATACGAAAACGGATGAGCGCCGGGTTGTGCAAACACCGGCGATCTTTTCCATGATCGGCGCCGTGCCGTGCACTGAGTGGTTGCCGGAGGAGATCGCGCGTGACGGAAAAGGTTTCGTTCAGACCGGGACCAGTGTGGCCGACGCGCCTGCGTGGAAAAATAACAGCCGTAAACCGACTCCGCTCGAGACGAGTCTGCCGAATATTTTTGCCGCGGGCGATGTGCGATCCGGCTCGATCAAGCGTTGCGCAGCGGCCGTCGGCGAAGGCGGCATGGCGATCGCCGGCGTGCAAGCAGCGCTGGCGGCTTCAGCCAATCACAACTAAAGCAGAGCGATGTCAGCTTGCCTACACCTGTCCGCGATTGAAGCGATCAAACATCCCGCGCGTCAAGAATGCGCCGAGTGCGTGAAAATCCGAGGGCAGTGGGTGCATCTCCGCACCTGTCAGCAATGCGGCGCGACGTTATGCTGCGATAGTTCGCTCAATCAGCACGCCAGCAAACATGCGCGCGCGTCCGGTCATCCGGTGATTGCTTCGGGGCAGCCGGGCGAGCGCTGGCTCTACTGTTATCGCGACGACGCGTTCACCGAATATTAAGTCTCGGAAAGCCGGCGATTGTCGGCGATGATCCTCAAAATCGAAAGTCATCCTGATCGTCTTTGATGTCTTCTTTTACCGCCGATTCAAGAAGCGGACGCAGCAACTCGTCGTATGTCGGAACCGGCATATCAGCGTCTGCGGCGCGGATGGGATCGGCCGGGTTTTCCGAAAGCTGTGGAAGCGGTTCCGACGACGGCTGCGACTGCCTTGGCGATTTCGATGATCTGCTTTCGGTGTTTGTAAAGGAATCTCGCAGCGTCTTTGACCTTTTCTGCGCTGCCTCTTCGGATCGCTGCGATACGCGTCCGCGTTTTCGGTTTAGCCGCCACTGGCTTCCGTTTACGCTTTTTAGGCATTGGATTCAATCAAAGCAATTTCGTCGGCGGTAAGGCGGTAGAGGCGATATACAATC
>JBHEMD010000203.1:0-28209 GCA_046262735.1 Chthoniobacterales bacterium
TTGACCACATCGCAACACGCCACGCCTTGCGCGGCTGACGCGGGTTGCGGCTCGTATTTCCATTTCACCGCGCCCTGTTTCGTTAAGTCGAGCGCGTAAAGAATATTCGGATACGGCGTGACGACATACATCGTGTCACCCACGACAATCGGCGCCGATTCCTGGCCGCGATTGACGCCGGTGTCGAACGTGCACGCCACTTTCAGATTTTTGACGTTGTCGATCTTGATCTGATCGAGCGAGCTGAAGCGCGTGTTCTGAAAATTCTTCGCCGGCATCGTCCATTGGCCATCCCCGCTTTCAGCGGCCGGAGGATTCGGGGCGGGCGGCGAAGATTGCGAGTACGCCGCCGCGCTAAGAACAGCAACTGCCCCTAAAAAGCAACCCGCCGATCTTAACATTCTTTATCAGTTACGCAGCGAGCGATCAAAATGCGCGTGCAAATTTTTGCGCAAAAGCTGACCGGCGCGGCAAACGTCTTATTCGCATTCATCGCAACCGCAGAGCCCTCGGAATGCGAACGAACAGTGTTTAAAGTGCCTGCGCAAAAAGACGTCGACAAAGAAGCTGAGGAGAAATCCGCTCCGTCGGCGCAGGTCGTTTACGAGGCAATCCGCAAGGAAGGAAGACATGAGCTCGAACGCACGAGCTCCTCGTTGGCGTGGTCAGGATTAGCAGCGGGCATGTCGATGGGCTTTTCCTTCGTGACAATGGCAGTACTTGAGCATTGCCTTCCCGACGCGCCATGGAAACCGCTCATCACCTCTTTCGGATACAGCGTTGGATTCCTGATTGTCATCCTCGGCCGACAACAGCTCTTCACGGAAAATACCCTGACGGTGATCCTGCCGCTCCTGACGCAGAAGACGCTGCGCGACGTCTACAAGGTTCTCATTCTCTGGAGTGTTGTTCTGACAACAAACCTCGTTGGAACGTTCCTTTTCGCCTGGGCCGTGGCGAAGACCGATGGATTCAATCCCGACCTGCGCGGCGCATTCGACCAAGTCGCCGCACAATCAATGACGCATCCGTTCGGCGTCATGATTTGGCAGGGAGTTTTCGCGGGATGGTTGATTGCGCTGATGGTTTGGCTGCTTCCCGCCGCCGAAACCGCCCGCATTTGGATTATTGTCGTGATCACTTGGATGGTCGCCGTTTTTCATTTCCCGCATATCATCGCAGGCGCGTCGGAAACGTTTTATCTGGCGATCACCGCGCAGCGAAGCTTCGGCGAGATCCTCAACGGCTTTATTCTGCCGGCGTTGATCGGCAACACGATCGGCGGAGTCACGCTGGTCGCTGCGCTCGCGCATGCGCAAACGATCGGCGATAAGAAACAGCACGGCCACGAATAACGGACGCGATTCTACGATCTTTAAAAATTGAGAACTGATCGCCGCGCGACGCTCCGAAATCGACGGGACAAAGTCGACATTTCCAGCCTGAAACGAGTCCGGCTGCGCTGTCGCGGCGACGAATTATTAGGCGACTCGCCGTAATGTTGGGTATTGGCGCATTTCACCGCGCCCTTGTTCTTCAAGTGGAGGGCGTAGAGAATGTTTGGATAAGACGTGACGACATACATACATCGAGTCGCCGACAACGATCGGCGCGGCTTGCTGCCCGCGATTGACGCCGGTGGAAAACGTCCAGGCGGCCTGCAGCTTCTTGGCGCTGTCAGTGTTGATGTGAGCAAGCGTGCTGAACCGCGTGTTCTCGAAGTTTTTCGCCGGCATGCTCCATTGATCGGCGCTTGCGCGTATGTTTTATAAACGAATGCCCTGTCCATTCCGACGCGAGTTTGTGGCTGCATCTGCGCTCGCTCTGTTGTTGTCGAACTGCAGCGGTTCGCCGGATGAGCAGATCGAGCAATCACGCGAGATGCTCCGGTCCTGGACGCGCACCGTCGATCTGGCAGTAGAACAGCGCTCCGAGCACCGCCTCCCTGACATTTATATGACGCAGCTGATGACGAGTGCTGAGCAAGCCCTCAGAAGCGAGCAGTCGAAAATTCACCAAGCCGACAATTCCAACCGCAAAGACCTCGAGTTACTCGCGCACCAGCTGGAAGCCAAGATTCGCGAGCAGCAAACGATTTTGCGCCAGCAGAATCAGCGCGGCCGATGAAGCCGGCGCAAATCGTCCAGGTCGCGCTCGGCATTGTCACGAGTATTGGCGGGTTCCTCGAGGCCGGCTCCATTGCCACGGCAGCGCAAGCCGGCGCGGCGTTCGGATTTCAACTGCTCTGGCCGATCGCGCTCGGAACGATCTGTCTCATCTTCCTCATCGAGATGTCGGGCCGTCTTGCCGCGGTAAGTCATCATCCCTTGCCGGCAGCGGTCCGCGAGCGCTTCGGATTTCATTTCTTCGCCGTCCCCCTGTTTGCCGAAACCGCGATCGATTTTCTCGTGCTCTCCTCCGAGATCGGCGGCGTTTGCCTGGGCCTGCAATTGCTGACCGGCATCCGGTTTTTCTACTGGACGCTGCCCGTTGCCCTTTTCATCTGGCTCCTGCTCTGGCGCGCAACCTTCGGCATCATTGAATACGGTGTATCGACCCTCGGGCTCATCACGCTCGTTTTGGTCGTTGCCGCGATAACAACGCACCCGCCGGTGGGCGCGCTGACTCGCGGCTTCGTGCCTTCGCTGCCCGCGCATGACAGAGCGCAATATTGGTTCTTCGCCGTCAGCATCATCGGCGCGACGATCAGCCCTTACCTGCTGAACTTTTATTCGTCCGGCGCAGTTGAGGACAAATGGACCGAAAAAGATCTCGTGCCGAATCGGATCACGGCAGCGTTAGGCATGTCCTTCGGCGGCATGATCTCGATGGCGGTGCTCGTCGCTGCAGCGATGGTTCTGCATCCGCGCGGCATCCGAGTTGAGAGCTACGAACAGGTTCCGCTGATTGTGACGCAGACGCTCGGTCAGTGGGGATATCGCATCTTTGGCTGCGCGCTTATCATCGCCTGCTTGGGGGCCGCGCTCGAGCTGAGTCTCGATATGGCTTACGTCTACGCGCAGGGCTTCGGTTGGAAATGGGGCGAAAACATTCGTCCGGCAGAAGCGACACGATTCGCTCTCACCTACACGATTTTCATTTTCGCCGCGTCTGTGCCCATCGCGCTTGGAGCCGATCCGCTCAAGGTCACAATTTTTTCCATGGCAATCACGACACTCATTCTGCCCGTCATCACCTTCCCCTTGCTCGTCGTCATGAATGACAAGAAATATCTGCGCAATCACACCAACAGCCGCTTCAGCAATTTTGTTGTCTCTTTTGTCGTGCTGCTCGCAGCGCTGATCGCGGTCGTGGCCATTCCGTTGCAGATTTTCGGAGGCCAGTGAAAACGATTCGACTCATTCATGACGTGCTCGACAACCTCCTGGTCGATCGTGACAACGTCCCGCTCGGCCGTGTGGACGGCATCGTCCTTCTAGTCGCAGGCGATCATTCGCAACCGCGCGTCGCGCAAATCGAGAGCGGCATCCCCACACTGGCGCGGCGGTTGAGTGGCCGCCTCTCGCGCGTTCTGCAGTGGCTTGCCCTCAAGCTCGGAATGCGCCGGCCGCGACCAGTCCGTCTGCCATGGTCGCGCGTCGAAGCCGTCGGCAAACAATTGAAGATCGACATTTGCGCTGAAAATTCGCGATTCCTCGCACGCGAACGCTGGCTGCGCGATCACCTCATTTGCCATATCCCAGGGAGCTCCGCGAAATGAAATCGCGTCGCATCCGCGTCGAACATCTGCTCGGCCGCATCGTTTACGACATCGACAATTGCAAAGTCGGTCGCATCGAAGAAATTGAAGCCGAGCAGACCGGCAATGGATGCTACGTCAAGACATTCGTCCTCGGTGAGAAAGGACTGCTCGAGCGCTTATCAATCAGCGAAGTCGGCCCGTTGTTTTCTCATTCGCTTGCGGCGAAAGGCGAGCAAAGCGCGCGCGGCGTGCCCTGGGACAAGATCGACATTTCCAATCCGAAGCGACCGCGCCTGCGCTGCCGCCGCGACGAACTATAAACTGAACTGGATCGGATTCGTCCGCGGCACGCACGTTGTGGAGTCGCGGTTCAACGACGCGATGAAATTGTCTACCCTGGCGCGATGCGGTGAGAACTCGCAGACCGGATCGGTATTCGCTGAGTCGCCGGTGATCAGCGCGGCCTGGCAACGGCAGCCGCCGAAATCGATTTCTCGCTGCGGACAGTTGCGACACGGCTCCGACATCCAGTCGGTGCCGCGAAATGCATTGAAGCTTTCCGATTCGCGCCAGATCCAATCGAGCGAGCGGTCGCGCACATTTTCGAAGCGCATTTCGGGGATCGCCGACGATGCGGTCGGGCACGGGAGCACGCCACCGATTGCATTTACGGTCAGGTATCGCTGTCCCCAGCCGTTCAGGCATGGCTTCGGTCGCGATTCATAATAATCCGGCAGCACATAATAGATGTCGATCTTGCCGGCCAGGCGCGTCTTTGCCACGCCCGCCACTTCACGCGCGCCGTCGACTTGTCCGCGCGACGGCAGTAACGCGGCGCGATTCAAGAACGCCCAGCCGTAAAACTGCGCGTTGGCTAGCTCGACCCGATTCGCTTCCAACCGCTCAGCCAGCTCGATCATTTGCGGCAAGCGATCGATGTTCCGCCGATGAATCACGAAATTGAGGCTGAGCGGAAGCCCGGCTTTGCGAACGTGCCGCGCCGCCTCGAGTTTCAACTGATGCGCATGCGCCCCGGCGATTTCGTCGGCAAGATCGACATCATCGGCTTGAAAACTGAGCTGGACGGAATCGAGTCCCGCTTCGCGTAGTTCGTTCACCCGCTCTTTGTTCAATCCGACGCCGCTCGTGATCAGGTTAGAGTAGAGATTCGCGCCGCGTGCAGCGCGGACCAGTTCACCGAGGTCGCGTCTTACCAGGGGTTCACCGCCCGAGAAACCGATTTGCAACACCCCGAGCGCGGCGGCTTCACCGATCACGCGCTGCCATTCGCTCGTCGTAAGATCGACATCATCGCGGACATGCGTGGGGTTCGAGCAGTAGGGGCAACGGAGAGGACATTTGTAAGTAATTTCGGCCAGTAATGCGTAAGGGCGCGGCGCGTTCATGCGAACTCAATCAGTCTGCGTTGGTGCAAGTCGTCCAGTGTGTCGCGGATTTCAGCCATGATCGTACCGTGATTGGCTTCGTACTCCTGACCCAGGAGAGACGCGATCTCGCCGAGAGTTTTCCCGTCGCAGTAACTGAGAATTGCCTGTGCTGTCTCGTTCAATTCGAGAATTCCTTCGGGAAAAAGCAGCACAGCTTTGCCGGTCTTGCGATCGATCTGCAAACGCACGCCGGGTGTGAGGCGGGGTCGCGCGTTATCAGACGAATGACGCGTTTGCATGCGAGGCTTCAAGGAGCGGCGGCTTCCCGGCCGCCGTTTGTATTCGCCGGCGCTCTGGAAAGCGCCGCTCCTTGGTACTCTTCGGCAATTGCATCGAGCAATGACCACAGAAGCTGACATTTAAATTCGATCGCGCGAACGGCTTCGCGCTGGAGCTCGGGCGTGTTGCAATGCTCGAGTGTAATCGCGAGCGCTTCATCGGAATCGCGGCGCGCCTGCGTGACGCGGCGCCGGAAATAATCGAGCCCGGCGGGATTGATCCACGGATAAGACTTTTCGAATGCGGCGAGGCGCGTCGCCATGAGGTCTGGCGCGAAGAGTTCGGTGAGCGAAGACGCGATCGCCACCGGCCACGGCTTGGTGTGCGCGAACTGCACATAGCTATCCACGGCAGCGCGTACGCCTGGGAGCAAATGTCGATCTTGCAGCAAATCGTCGCGATTTAATCCGACGGCTTCTCCCAGCCGCAGCCACGCTTCGATGCCGCCTGCATTTGGGTCGCTGCCGTCGTGATCGATAATGCGATGGATCCAGATCCGCCGCACTTCGCGCAGGGGGCAATTGGAAATGATGCCCGCATCTTTGCGCGGAAGGTTGCGCTGATAATAAAAACGGTTCGCGACCCAGCCGCGCAGTTGCTCGCGCGAAAGGCGGCCCTGGTTCATCGCAATGTGAAACGGATGTTTGTCATGATAAGCGCGGCCACCGATCTCGCGCAGTTTCGCGATGAAAATCTCCGCGTCCCACAGTTGTTCCGTCATAATTTCAGCTCAAGGCCGTCATGAGCGACGCCGATACCGGCGCGTCCGACTGCTTTTCGTTCCAGTGACTCTGCCAGCAGAATCGGATTGGTGTTGTTGATGTGCACATAAATTTTGTGCGCGGCCGGTGTGCATTGCAGCTCGGAGACGCTCGCCTGCACGGGAATGTGGCCCATCTCGCGAGATGTGCGCGCGTTTGCGCGGAAGGTTTTCAGTTCGTCATCTGACCAAAATGTGCCGTCGAACAAAATGGCGTCTGCCTGTTGCATTGCGTCCCGGAGCTCGTCAGTAAAATCGCCCACGGCGGGAGCGATGAGCGCTTGCTTGTTCGTGGCGGCGTTGCGAATTACCCAGGCGACGCTGGAGCCAAGATCAATCACGTGAAGATCGACATCAGATAGGCAGCGCGTCCATTCAGACCGGGGCTCGCGCCAGTCAATCTGGCAGAAGCGTGCAAGGAGATTGTCGATCCAGCGCAGTTCGTGGCGAACGGGCGGCGTGGCGTAAACAACAAGCGATTCGCTCTGCCGCATCGAAACGAGGCCGAGCACGTGATCGATGTCGGGATTGGTCAGGCAGGCGCCGACAATGGGAGAGTTGCGCGGTGGAGTCGCGCGCGGCTGCAGCGGAGCAAATGCTTCAATCTGAGCCGGCAGATCGGGCGAAGCGTTGATGAGCAACCACTCGTGCCCGTCGCCGCTCAGGGCGATCGAGGATTGGGTACGCGCCGAAATTTTGCCGGCGCGCGCCGCGCGGCAATTGAGGCAGGCGCAGTTCCATTGCGGCAGCCCGCCGCCGGCTGCGCTGCCAAGAATCCGGATTCGAATCAAATTAGATCGCGCCGGCGTAGCTCGTGCACTCGAAGAAGATCGGCACGGCTTTAAACGCCGGTTTGATCCATCGCTTTCTCTTTTGTTTCATGCCCATCGAGAGTTCGTTCCGCGGTGATGCGCTGGTCGTCCCAAATTAGCCGCCCTCGGCTTTGATGAAGCTGATGTCGCCGCTGCGCTCGAGGCGCGCGACTTTGATTTTCGATAACTCCTCGGTCTGCGCGGCCAAACGCAGGTCTTCTTCGAGGTCGTGTTGGGAAATCTGGTTGCGTCGCATGACTGACCAGATCGGCTGCCCATTTTCCACAATCACACTCGGGCAACCTTTGATAATGTTGCCAAAGGCATGCGAGCGGCAAGCGATCCACGCAAAAATACGGTGCAGAAAAACAAGGACGAAGCTGCAGCCGATGGAAGTGAAGAAACCGGCGGTACCATTGATGGCACGGGAGAGGACGGAAGCCAGAATAACAAGCAGGATGACGTCGAAAGCGGTCTTTTCGGCCAGCGAACGTTTGCTGCTCATGCGCACCATCACGAGCGTGAGCAAAAAAATGATCACGCCGCGCAAAGACATTTGAGTAAAGGATAATTGTTGCGGTTCCAGGCCAAGACCAAGGAGCGGCCCGACAAAATCGTAAAACGTATTCATAATTCCAAAAATCTTATCGGAAAAAGGGCTACCGAGTGTAGCCCGATCGTGGCACGACCTAATTAAATCCACTGGCTCCGCCGCGAGCGTTCCAAGTATGGAGAAAATCAACGGGAGGATTTATGGCTCGAGGAAGCAAAAAGAAATATACCGGCAAACAAAAGCGAAAAGCGGAGAAGATCGCACGCGGTTACAAAAAACGCGGTGTGAGCAAGAAAGAGGCATCGCGACGCGCCTGGGCGACAGTCAATAAGTCGGACAAGGGCGGCAAGAAGAGTGGCAGCGGGCGCGGCAAGAAAAGCAGCAAGGCGAGTTCGCGTAAAGGCGGCCGCAAAAAGAAACGTCACTGAACAGCGGTGAAGAGGCGCGAATGTCGCACCAGAACAAATCCGAATTAGTGCTGCCAAACAGGGAAGGTCGAGGCGCACGCACAAAGTCTGGTGCGCGCCCCGGCATCAGGTTGGGAACGCGGCGCAGCTCGGGAAAAAAGCCGAGCGCCAGGACCTGAGCCGCGGCGGCGGCAGCGCAGCGACGAGCGCTCGCGGCTTGCGCGGTCAGAGTAAATCGAAATCAAGGCGCGGGTTGTAGCTGCCGGCGTCACGGGCGGCAGAGAGGACGAGACGGACCTGCTGATCTGCGGCTGAGGACAGCCGCCTCTACAACTATTTCTTTCCGCGGCCGGTCTTTGCCTGCAGTTCCTCGATCTTCTTCGAAGCTTGCGCTTTGGTCAGCTTGTCGTTGAATTCTTCGCCGGCCTCGCGGCAAAGCGTTTGCAGGTAAGAGCGCTGCGGCCCGGTCATCGGTTCCTCGCCCGTTGTCCATTGTTCCGGATCTTTTTCCGGATTTTGCATGGCCGGCGGGGGCTCGTCTGGACTCATCAAAGAGAAATCGGCGCAGCCGGCGGAAGCGGACTTGTCGCGCTCGGCCCGGCATCGGCTCCGCGGGCGGACTTGCGTGAAAAACTTTCGCATGGCATAAGAGCACGCTCGCGCCAATTCAGACGCGCACGCCAAGATCGACAATCTCCATGCCGACAGCTTCGCCACCCACCCGTGATGCCACCGTCGAAGCGCGGTTTTTCTGGGAGCAATTCAAGACCGAAATCGCCGCTGTGCTCATTCTCGCGATCGTGGCCATCATCGGCTTCGGCGCTTACAAACTGTATTCGGAGCGACGCCAGGCCGCCGCGTCCACGGCCTTGGCGAGCGCGAAGACTGCACCGGATTTGCAACGAGTGATCGAGCGTTACTCCAATACACGCGCCGGCGCGAATGCCTGTCTGTTGCTGGCCGATGAGCAACGCAAAGAGAGCAAATTCGCCGAGTCGAACGCGACGCTTCAGGCCTTCATCGACAAATATCCCAAACATGAGCTCATCTCGAACGCGTACATGGCGATGGCCGCGAATCTCGAGTCGATGGGCAAAGCCGATGAGGCGATTGCAGTTTACCAAAAGATTGCGACCAGTTATCCAAACAGCTTCAACGCGCCACTGGCACTCCTTTCGCAGGTCCACCTCTTGCGCGCGAGAAACAAAATCGATGAGGCGCGAATGCTCTGTGAGAAAATTCTGACTGATTATCGCGAAAGCTTTTGGGCGAACGAAGCGGTGCGGGAATTGCGTGTGCTCAAACCACCGGCGGCGGCTTCGCAGCCGCCGGCCACAGCGACAGCGGCTCCGTTCATTTCCGCACCAAGTCCGGCAGCCGGAGCAACCACACCCGGCGCACCAGTTGCAGGTGCAGGAGCGCCTACACCAAAAACGACAAATCCACGCTAGCTAGTGGACGTATGCGCGCCTACGCATCCGCGCAGATTCATCGATCAGAACTCTTACCTCAATCCTCTCCCGGAGGGAGATGCGGACGACGAAATCGCCGGTGAGGGAAACAAATGCGCGCTTATCGCTTCGAGAACTGAAAGCGTTTCCGCGCGCCGGGCTGTCCGGATTTTTTGCGCTCCTTCATCCGCGGATCGCGCCTGAGCAACCCATCGGCTTTCAATGTGCCGCGCACATTGAGATCGACCTGGAGCAGAGCGCGCGAAATGGCCAGGCGCACGGCACCGGCCTGGCCAGTGATACCGCCCCCGCTCGCGTTGATCGACAGATCGTAAGCGTTGACGACTTTCGCGGTTTGCAACGGCTGCAGAACAGTATTTTGCAGAGGCGTAGTGGGAAAATAATCTTCGAAGCTGCGGCCATTAATGTCGATCTTGCCGCTGCCCGGCGTGAGCCGAATGCGGGCGACAGCGGTTTTGCGACGCCCGGTGGCGATGAATTCCTGGGTTTGAGCCATAAGCAAAATTGATCAGCTGATTTTCACCGGCTGCGGCTGTTGCGCCGCGTGTGGATGGGAATCGCCCCGATACACTTTGAGTTTGCGATAACTGCCTCGCCCGAGCCGGTTGTGCGGAATCATCCCGCGCACCGCCCGCTCGATCAAGAGCTCCGGGTGCCGCGCGCGCCGCGCACGGGCATTTTCCGATTTATGGCCGCCCACGTATCCAGAGAAACTCATGTAGGTCTTCTGCTCTTCCTTTTTGCCGGTTAGCCGGACCTTATCAGCATTGATGACGACTACGAAATCACCCGTATCGACGTGCGGCGTGAAGATAACCTTCTCCTTCCCGCGCAACAGTTTTGCCGCTTTGACCGCGACCCGACCAAGCACCTGGTCTTTCGCGTCAATGACCCACCATTGGCGTGGGACCTCGCTGGCTTTGGCGGAAAAGGTTTTCATCTCCTAAAAAGGGCCGAAAAGTAGAGGGACGCGCGTTCGTGTCAACTCCTGTTGGCACGAGCCGCGTCCCAGTTCGCGACGAAATTGCAGCGGTTCGGCGATGAATTTCTATTGCTCGCCTTCGCCACCGCCACCCTGCCCGCCGCGCCGACCACCTTCACGACCTTTGGGCATCTTATCGAGAATCGGCTTGAGCGAGGGATCGGTTTTAAGCATGGCAGCTTCCATCGCTTCGTGGAATTCCTTGCTTGCCGCTTGCGCCTTGTCCCGGGCCGCTGTCACTGACGGATCGTTCATGGCCTGCCGGCGTGCGTTCATCATTTTCTGGCGTTCTTCTGGCGTGAGATTGCCCATCCCAGCCATGCCGCCGCGTTCACCCCCGCCTCCTCCTCCTCCGCCACGTTGTCTGCCTTGCGGGAAAGCGACGGGCGCAATTTGAATCGCTGCGGCCAGAACCGATATCGTAAGCAATAATTTCGTTCTCATGCGCCGGACAATACTCACGCCGGCAAACGAGTAAAGCGCCCAGCGCAAAATGGCCGCTGGTCATTTTGCTTTCGCGAGTTAATCGTTCTCGCCATGTCAAATGCCGCTGCGACGAAAACTGCGATCACTCCGCGGCGGGCTGACGATTTTCCCGAATGGTACCAACAGGTCGTGCGCGCAGCGGAATTGGCCGAGCCCTCAGATGTGCGCGGCTGCATGGTGATTCGCCCGTGGGGTTACGGCATCTGGGAAAACATGCAGCGCCACCTCGACGCCATGTTTCGCGCCACCGGGCATCGCAACGCCTATTTTCCCCTGTTCATTCCTTTAAGTTATTTCGCCAAGGAAGCCGAACACGTCGAAGGCTTCGCCAAGGAATGCGCGGTGGTCACGCATTCGCGGTTGGAAGTCGGGCCGGACGGCAAAATGAAGCCGGCCAGCGCTCTGACGGAGCCGTTGGTCGTTAGGCCAACGAGCGAGACAATCATCGGCTCAACCTACGCCAAATGGGTCCAGTCTTATCGCGATTTGCCGATCTTGATAAACCAATGGGCGAACGTCGTCCGCTGGGAAATGCGGCCGCGGTTATTTTTGCGCACGACCGAGTTCCTCTGGCAGGAGGGTCATACTGTCCATGAAACCGAAGCCGAAGCGCGCGCTGAAACGAGGCAGATGCTCGACGTCTATGAAAGATTCGTGCGCGACGATTGCGCCATTCCTTTTTACAGCGGTGAGAAATCAGAGAGCGAACGTTTTCCTGGCGCCGTGCAAACGCTCGCCCTCGAAGCCATGGCGCAGGATCGCAAAGCCATTCAAGCGGGCACATCACATTTTCTCGGCCAAAATTTTGCAAAGGCGAGCGGCATCCAGTTTCAAAATCGCGAGGGAAAACAGGAGTTCGGCTGGACAACCAGTTGGGGCATGACCACGCGCATGGTGGGCACAGTGGTGATGGCCCACGGCGATGATGACGGTATCATTTTACCGCCGCGCATTGCGCCGACCCAAATCGTCATCCTGCCGATTGTTCCAAAAGAAGAGACCCGCGCGAGGGTGCTCGAAACTTGCGAGAGCCTCGCCTTGCAACTGCGCGGAAAAATTTATGGTGATCTTCCGCTCGAAGTGGAGGTGGACAAACGCGACCTCGGAGGCGGCGTCAAAAATTGGGAATGGATCAAAAAAGGTGTGCCGCTGCGCGTCGAGATCGGTCCCCGCGACCTGGAAAAAAATTCCGTAGCGGTGAGTCGACGCGATCAGCCTGTGAAAGCCAAAGAGTTCATCTCAATGCAGGAGTTCGCCGCGACCGCGCCGGAAATTTTGATGTCGATCCAGCAAAATCTTTATGAGCGTGCGAAGCAGTTCCGGGACGAGAACACCCGCAGGATCGACAATCGCGACGAGTTCTACGATTTCTTCACACCGCGAAATGCGGAGAAGCCGGAAATCCACGGCGGCTTTGCTCTCGCCCACTGGAACGGCTCACGCGAAGTCGAAGAACAAATTAAGAACGATCTTAAGGTCACGATTCGGGTGATCCCCTTTGAGTCCGCCAAGCCCGGCCGCTGCATTTTTACCGGCGAACCGAGCGCGCGCCGGGTGGTTTGGGCAAAGTCATATTGAGCGCGCTTGTCGTTGTCGCGTTCGGCAGATAAACTGCGTTTGGGCGAGGTGTATGAAAGTCGCCGCTCGTATTGCTTATTTTGTCATGTCGAGCGAAGTCGAGACATCTCTTACTGTTGATCAGAGGGAGAGTGAGAGACTGCTAGACTCCGCTCGGAATGACAATGGATCAGAATGAAAACGCCGCTGGAAGCGCCGGAGAAACAAGTCGCTGAAGAAACCAGCGCCAAGGCTGCAAAGAGCACACCGCCGCCTTCGGTCATCGACACATCCAGGATGTCGAAGGGCCAGCGCGAAGCGCTCGAGCTGGCCGAAGCGTCACGCGATCCGCTCGACGATCGCGGCAGTTTCGCGAGCAACCTTTTCATCGGACGCTACGACTTCACCCGTATTCACCCGTTTCCGGCACAAAGCCCGGAAGACCGCGCCGCGGGCAAAGCATTTTTGCAGAAGCTCGAAAATTACCTGCGCGAGCATGTCGATGCGGACGAGATCGATCGGACGGGCGAAATTCCGCCGGAAAATTTCAAGGGGCTGGCGGAAATTGGCGCGTTCGGCATCAAAGTCCCGGCGCAATACGGCGGACTCGGATTGTCGCAGTTTAACTATGGCCGCGCGGCAGTTTTGCTCGGGAGCTGGGACGGCAACGTCGCCGCGCTCGTTTCTGCGCATCAATCCATAGGCGTGGCGCAACCGCTGTTGCTCTTCGGCACTGAGGAACAAAAACAAAAATATCTGCCCCGGGTGGCGCGTGGAGAGATCTCGGCCTTTGCGCTGACCGAAACGCATGCCGGCTCCGATCCAGCGACGATGAGTTTGAAAGCGGAACCCACACCGGAGGGCTCTGAGTTCATTCTGAATGGCGAGAAACTTTGGTGCACCAACGGCGTCAAGGCCGGCGTGCTCGTGGTCATGGCACGAACACCGCCGAAAATCGTAAACGGCAAAGAGCGCAAACAGATCACCGCGTTCATTGTCGATGTTGCGACCCCCGGGCTCGAAATCACGTATCGCTGCCGCTTCATGGGGCTGCGCGCGCTTTACAACGCTGTTGTAAAATTCACGAACGTGCGCGTGCCGCGCGAAAACATTATTTCCAAAGAAGGCGCCGGCTTGAAAGTCGCGCTCACAACGTTGAACACGGGCCGGCTCACCTTGCCAGCCGCATGCGTCGGCGTTTCGAAACGGTTGCTCGAAATCTCCAGAAAGTGGGCAGGCGAACGGATTCAGTGGGGTGTGCCGATCGGTAAACACGCGGCCATTGCCGGAAAAATTGCCGAAATGGCCGGTAACGTTTTCGCCATGGAAGCAATGACCTTTCTCACCTCATCGCTGCTCGATCGCAAAGCCGGCGACCTGCGCATCGAAACGGCGATGTGCAAAATGTTTGCAACCGAAGCGACCTGGCGCATCGCCGATGACGCGATGCAGGTGCGCGGTGGCCGCGGTTACGAAACCGCTGCGTCACTCGCAGGGCGCGGCGAACCGCCCATCGCGGTCGAACGGTTTCTGCGCGATTGCCGCGTGAATACGATCTTCGAAGGATCGAGCGAAATCATGCGGTTGTTTATCGCGCGCGAAGCGCTTGATCCGCATTTGAAAGTCGGCGGCGCGATTTTCAATACTCAACTGCCGATGTCGGAGCGGGTGAAAGCGGTTGTTACTTCCGGAAAATTTTACGCCGGCTGGTACCCGAAGCAGTGGTTGCCGAATGGCGCACCCAAGATCGGCAATCTGCATCCCGATTTGCAAAAACACATCGACTACGGCGCACGCACAAGCAAGAGATTGGCGCGCGGCCTCTTTCACGCCATGGCCCGCTTTGGTCCGAAGCTTGACCGTGAACAATTGCTGCTCTCGCGCTTTGTCGGCATCGCTACCGAACTTTTCGCGATGAGCGCGACCTGCTCGTTCGCCCAGCACAAGATCGACCATGGCGAAGCGGCAGACGAGATTTTGTCCGTGGCGAACTACTTTTGTCGCTCCGCCAGAATTCGGATCGCCAATCAATTCTCCGGCACCGCGCGCAACGTCGACAAGCGCGGCTACCAATTGACGCAGGAGTTGCTCGCGGGACAACACGCGTGTTTGCGCCAGGGAATTGTGTAATGGAAGTCAGGCATCTTGCCAAGTCGGCCGCCGGGCTTCCCGCCCGGCGTTCCCCGAAATACGACCGGCAAGATGCCGCTCGGCCGAGACAAACTGGAAGCATCTCTTCCGAGCGTCGGTTGACCAACTCAGCGGCGACAGCTACTCTTTTCAGATGAGTATGCCTCCCGTGCTCACGGAGGCGGCGCGCACTTCTTCGGAGCGCCGCGTCAGCGCGAGCAAAGATCGACAGGCAGTCACGGCCGCGAACGTCCTCAAGACGCTCGAGGAGCATATCTTGCTCGACGGGTTCAAGGTGGTAGTCGATCTCGACAAGAGCCGCGGGTCTTATTTGTACGACGCGGCGACCGGCCATCGGCTGATCGATCTTTACGGTTTTTTTGGGTCGATGCCGGTCGGGTTTAATCATCCCTACTTCGAGCGAGACGAGGTCAAACGCGACCTCTTGCGAGCGGCGAAAGTGAAGATCGCAAACTCGGACGTTTACTCCGCTGCCTACGCCCAATTTGTCGAGACCTTCGCGCGTGTCGCCGGTTTGCCGCCGCTGGAGCGTTACCTCTTTATTGAAGGCGGCGCGCTGGCGGTCGAGAACTGCCTGAAAGCGGCGATGGATTGGAAAGTTCGTAAGAACATGGCCGCCGGTCACGGCGAGCGCGGCACGCAGGTTTTGCATTTCCGGCGCGCCTTTCACGGTCGCAGCGGTTACACCATGAGTCTGACCAACACCGATCCGCGCAAGACGGATTTGTTTGCCAAGTTCGATTGGCCACGTGTCTCCTGCCCTTGCATCGATTTTTCTCTGCCCGAATCGGAGCGGGAGACCGACGTGATCGAGCGCGAGAAAAAATCCGAAGCCGAAATTCGAAAATTCATCGACGAGCGCAAGATCGACATCTGCGCGATCATTATCGAGCCGATCCAGGGAGAAGGTGGCGACAATCATTTCCGCGGCGAATGGTTAAAAAAGCTGCGTGAAATTTGCGATGCGCACGACATCCTCCTGATTTTCGATGAAGTGCAGTGCGGTGTGGGCGTGACCGGACGGATGTGGTGCTGCGAACATTTTGGTGTCGTCCCCGATCTGCTCGCCTTTGGAAAAAAAGCGCAGGTCTGCGGGGTGATGGCTGGGCCGCGAATCGATGAGGTGAAAGACAACGCATTCCGTTTGTCGAGCCGGCTCAATTCAACCTGGGGCGGTAATTTTACCGACATGGTCCGATCGACGCATTACCTGCGGATCATCGAAGAAGAACATTTGGTCGAGAACGCGGGGAAGGTCGGCACTTATCTGCTGGATCAACTGCGCAGCCTGGAACGCGAGGAGCCGATGATTTCCGCCGCGCGCGGACGAGGTTTGTTTCTTGCCTTTGATCTACCCGATCCGAAGACGCGCGAAGAATTTTGGAAAGGCTTCTTCGAGCTCGGCGTGCTCACCCTGCGGTCCGGCGAAAATTCCATTCGCTTCCGTCCCGCGCTCGATTTGACGGCTGATGTCGTCGATGAAGCGATGGAATTGATGCGCAAATTTTGCCGCAACCGGAAATAGAGTGACGCAAGCGTCCCGCTTGCATTGGAAGATCGCAAGCCGGAGGCTTACGCTACATCCAATGCAATCGGTCCTCGAAAAACTTGGGCTAGCTGCCGACGAAAACCCCGGCGTTTTCGACGGTGAATGGCGTGGCGGCGGCGCAAAGATCGACAAGATCTCGCCGATTGATGGCCGTCGGGTCGCAAGCGTGCGCACGGCGTCGGCCGAAGATTATGACAAGGCGATCGCGCGCGCGCAGGAAGCCTTTTTGAAATGGCGCACGACACCAGGCCCGGTGCGCGGCGATACGGTGCGTCGCCTCGGTAACGCGCTGCGGGAATTGAAACACGAGCTTGGCCAGCTCGTCACACTCGAGACCGGAAAGATCATCGCCGAAGGCGAAGGTGAAGTGCAGGAGATGATCGACATCTGCGATTTCGCCGTTGGCCAATCGCGCATGCTTTACGGCCTGACGATTCAATCGGAACGGCCGAATCACCGGTTGATGGAGCAATGGCATCCGCTCGGCATCGTCGCCGTGATCACGGCATTTAATTTTCCGGTCGCGGTTTGGTCGTGGAACGCGGCGCTCGCAGCGGTCTGCGGCGACGCCACGGTTTGGAAAGCCTCCGAAAAAACGCCGCTGACCGCCATTGCGGTCACGAAAATTGCCGAGCGCATTTGCCGGGACACAGGCGCCGATCCCGCGATCTTCACGCTGCTTATGGGCGATCGAAAAACCGTTGGTCAAAAATTGACTGACGATCCGCGGATTCCATTGGTCTCCGCCACCGGCTCGACCAACATGGGGTTCAACGTCGCCAAAGCAGTTAATGGCCGACTTGGCCGAACAATTCTTGAGCTTGGCGGCAACAATGCATTGATCGTCGCGCCGACCGCCGACATTAACATGGCGACGCAATCGATTTTCTTCGGCGCCGTCGGCACGGCCGGCCAACGCTGCACTTCCACGCGTCGCGTCATCATACACGAATCGGTTGCGTCAAAAGTGCGCGAAAAACTGCTGGTTGCTTACAAGAGCCTGCCAATTGGCAATCCGCTCGATCGGAAAACGGTGATGGGCCCGATGATCGACAAGAACGCCGTCGACATGGTTCAAGAATCAATTCAACGATTGAAAGACGAAGGCGGCGAAGTTCTTTACGGCGGCGAACGGCTCGAAGGCGAAGGGTTTGCCGGCGATTGTTACATGAAACCGTGTCTGGCGACCGCGCAGCCTAATTTTGAAATCGTGCAGCACGAAACGTTCGGGCCACTGCTGTATTTGATGACCTATCGCGATTTCGATGAAGCGATGTCGATCCACAATAATGTCCCGCAAGGATTGACTTCGTCGATCTTCACCAGCGACGCGCGCGAAGCGGAGAGATTCATGAGCGCAGCCGGGAGCGATTGCGGGATCGCGAACGTGAATACTGGCACGAGTGGTGCGGAGATCGGTGGCGCGTTCGGCGGTGAAAAACAAACCGGCGGCGGGCGCGAGAGCGGGAGCGATTGCTGGAAGAGCTACATGCGCCGCCAAACCAACACGATCAATTTCTCGAGTGAGTTGCCGCTGGCGCAGGGTATCCATTTCGGCGCCGACGAAGGCAGCGGGACTGCCTGATCGTAATCGATGTCATCCTGAGCTGAGCGAAGGATCTCTGATTATTTCGGGGCGAGGGAAATAGCCAGAGATGTTTCGCTTCGCTCAACATGACAAAGTAAGGCTTAGCGTGCGATCGTCAGTTCGAGAAGCTCATCGAGATTCTTGGAGCTATCGATGTTCATGATGCCGTGCCGCAGCTTTGCGCATTGATCTTTGCCGATCACATCTCCGCCCAGCGCGGTAAATTTGACCGCGATCTCCTCCTCGGTCATCGGATCGCGGGGATCACCCTTGGGAACATCGACACGCGTGGAGTGCTGTTTGCCGCCGTTTGTCGTAATCGTCACGCGACTTGGCTGGAAATTGGGAAAGAGCGCTTCGAACTCATCGTTCGCGACTACTTTCACTTTGTCCATGATCGGAATCAGCGACTTGTCCAGCACGCGTTCTTCTTTGAACTGCAGCGGCGTGACCATGCCGTCGACGAGCCCAACGGCCATGCAATACGGCAGCGAATGATCTGCGGTTTCTTTGGAGTCGGGCCGGTATTTGTGCGGATCGCCCAGGATATCCGCGGCGCGCGCGATCACTTCGACTTTGATTTCCTTTACGTCGCCAGCCTTGATGTTGTGTTCCTTGACCGTCTTCATCATGGCGGTGAGCGGCGCGTGACTGAGCGCCTCGATCGGGAAACTCTTCATCCCGCAATCGAGAATCCGGTAATGAGACTTCGGTGAATCGGGCAGGTCCTTGACCAACCCTTCGCCATCGAATGTCGCGGACTGGCCTTTGTATTGCACGTGCTTGAACACGGCAAAGAGTCCTTCCTTGCCGTCGATGATGTGCTCGGGTCCCGAAAATCCTTCGCGCGCCAGCAGCGCGCTCTCGGCGCCCATTCGCCCGGCCCAGGGATCGACCGTGTTTTTCATGTTGGTCAGCTTGCCCGCCGTCACCGCGCCGGGACAAAATGTGCGCGCCGCGCTGATGCCGATGGCTGACACCATTTGTTCCGGCGTGAGATTCAGGGCACGACCGGCTGCGACCGGTGCGGCGAACGCGCTCAGTGTCGCGTGATGCCAACCATATTCGCGCACGCCCGGGCGGCCGATCTCGCACAGTCGCATCTCGATTTCGTAGGCGATGATGGTGGCGAGAACGAGATCTTTACCACCGAGGCCTTCGCTTTCACAAAGCGCGAGCGGCGCGGCAATGAGATCGCTCGGATGACACGGATCGGCTTTCCAATAGATGTCGTTGTAATCCATCGCCCGGATCATGTGGCCGTTGAGGAACGCCGCGTCGACCGGATTGGTCTTGAATCCGGACACGAATGCCGTCGCTTTCGCGTTGCCGCCGCCCATTTCTTGATAATGCGCGAGTAAAATCTTCGCATCCTCCTGCTGACTCCCACCGAGCGCGCACCCGATCGAATCGAACCAAAACAACTTCGCCGCCTGGATCGCTTCGGGTGAAAGATGCTCGTACTTCAGGGCGCAAGCCCACTCCGCGATGATATGTGATACCAGACGTTTTGATTCAGGTGGTTGATGTGCCATGACGATGTCGATCTTGCCTTGTTCGTACCCGCGCCCTGTGGCAAAAGCAAGGCCGTGAACACACGCGAGCGGGAGCGGCGTGGGTAGGCGGTAACGCAGCCAGGGTAGCTGGCGCGAGCGCGGGAGCGGGAGTGACCAATCCGTACAATGCATACTTCGACCTCATGAACGAATGAAGTCCGGCAATCTCTTTACCGAGCTGAAGCGGCGAAACGTTTACAAAGTCGCCGTCGCGTATGCGGTTGTGGCGTGGCTGATCGCCCAAGCGGCTTCGATCGTGTTGCCGACGTTCGAGGCGCCGCCGTGGATTTTGAAGGTGATCATCTTCGTCTTGATCGTCGGCTTTCCAGTGGCGCTCATTTTTGCGTGGGCATTTGAGCTGACTCCGGAAGGACTTAAACGCACTGAAGATGTCGATGTTGGCGAGTCGATCGCGCGTCGAACCGGCCGCAAACTGGATTTCCTCATCATCGCCGTGCTGTTGCTCGTCATCGGCTTCTTGGTTTATCAGCGGCTGCATCCGGCAGCCTCGTCAGTTACGTCGAGCGTACCGGAGAAAAGCATTGCGGTATTGCCTTTCGAAAACCGGAGCGAGGAAAAGCAAAACGAATACTTCACTGACGGCGTGCAGGATGAAATTTTGACTGACCTTTCGAAAATCGCCGACTTGAAAGTGATCAGCCGCACCTCCGTGATGCAGTATAAGAGCGGACTTGCACGAAACCTGCGCAAAATCGGCGAGGAGCTAGGCGTTGCGCATGTGGTCGAAGGCAGCGTACAACGCGCCGCTAACAAGATTCGGGTGAACGCGCAGCTAATCGATGCCCGCAACGATGCGCATCTCTGGGCGCAAACTTACGACCGTGATCTGGCGGATGTCTTCGCCATTCAAAGCGAGATCGCCAAGGCCATTGCCGACCAGCTTCAGGCCAAGCTTTCGCCTAACGAGAAAAAAGCGATCGAACAGCCGCCCACTACTGATCTGGCGGCATTCGACCTTTACAGCCGTGCGAAGTCACTTCTCCTCACGGCAAATTTCAGCGCGACGAACGAACCAGACGTGCGCAAGGCAATCGAGCTACTGGATGAGGCGGTGAGGCGCGATCCCTCATTTTTCGATGCTTACTGTCAGCTTGCCTATGCCCACGAACAGCTTTACGCGGTGACCGGCCTTGATCACACTTCGGCCCGGCTCGCGCTGGCGGAAGCTGCTCTCCGAGGCGCGACCCGACTGCGGCCGGATGCTGCCGAAACGCACTTGGCGCGCGCGCAATATCTTTATTCCGGGCGGCGCGACTATGACGGCGTTCGGGCCGAACTGGAGATGGCGCGCCGACTCTTACCGAATGATCCGCGCATTTTCGAATTCACTGGCTACATTTTGCGCCGGCGCGGGCAACAAGAGGAAGGGCTGCGTAATCTACAGCGCTCGGTCGAGTTGGACCCGCGCAACTTTTTTACGCTGCAACAGATCGCGCTCAGTTATCAACTCCTGGGGCGTTATGGCGAGGCGATTGCCGCGCTGGACCGCGCGCTAAGCATCGTGCCTGATAACGTCGAAACGCGGGCCTTCCGAGCACAATTTGAACTTTTCTGGAAAGCGGACACTCGGCCGCTGCACCAGACAATTGATGCAATCCTCGCGCAAGGACCGAATGCCATTGCCAACGCCGCGGATACGTGGTTCCAGTGCGCGCTGGCTGAACACGATGCGGCCGCGGCCGAACGAGCGCTCGTCGCGCTGGCCGGCAATCCCTGTTGGAACGAAGGCGCGATTAATCTGAGCCATAGCTTTGGCGAAGGGTTGCGGGCGCGGATGACCAAAGACGAGCCACGCGCGCGCATTGCTTTTGAAGCGGCTCGCGCACAGCAGGAAAAAATTGTGCAAGCGCAGCCAGACTACGGACCGGCGCTGTGCGTCCTCGCGATGATCGACGCTGCGTTGGGGCATAAAGAGCCGGCATTGGAAGAAGGCCGTCGGGCGATCGCGCTCACGCCGCTGGAAAAAGACGTCATCAACGCAAGTAACATTCTTCAATATTTTGCCATCACGGCGGCGTGGGCGGGCGAGAAGAAACTAGCCTTGCAGCAGTTGGAAGCGGGGCTGCGTGCTCCCGCCGCGTCGACCGCGCTAAGCTACGGCGGTCTAAAACTGCTTCCCTTTTGGGACCCGCTCCGCGGCGATCCGCGCTTCGAAAAAATAGTCGCCTCGCTCGCGCCGAAATAAGGCGCCAGCCAAGATCGACATCCAGCCGGTTTATGGGAAAATCGGCGTCGTAATTTCTCCAGCCGAGATGAACAATTTCTTTGCCGAGCTGAAACGGCGCAACGTTTACAAAGTAGCGGTCGCGTATGCCGTGGTCGCGTGGCTGGTGATTCAAGCGGCCTCGATCGTTTTGCCCGCATTTGAGGCGCCGGCGTGGATTCTGAAAGTGATCATCTTCGTTGTGATCATCGGCTTTCCGGTGACGATGATTTTTGCGTGGGTGTTTGAGCTGACACCGGAAGGACTCAAACGCACGGAAGATGTCGATCTTGGCGAGTCGATGACCCGTCGCACCGGTCGAAAACTCGATTTCCTCATCATCGCCGTGCTGTTGCTGGTCATCGCGGTTCTGATTTATCAGCGGGTGCATCCCAGCGTTTCACTGCTCGGATCCAAGATTTCTGAGAAGAGCATCGCCGTCATGCCGTTCCAAAATCGAAGCGAAGACAAAGCCAACGCTTATTTTGCCGACGGCATCCAGGACGAGATTCTGACGCGCTTATCCAAGATCGCCGACCTGAAAGTTATTTCGCGCACTTCTACTCAACATTACAAAAGCGCACCGGAAAATCTGCCTGAGATCGCGCGGCAACTGGGAGTCGCTCATATCGTCGAAGGTAGTGTGCAGAAGAGCGCCGACGCCGTGCGCGTCAACGTGCAGCTCATCAAAGCAGCTAACGACTCGCATCTTTGGGCCGACACTTTTGATCGCAAACTGACCGACATCTTTTCCGTCGAGAGTGAAGTGGCCAAAGCGATCGCAGACCGGTTGCGCGCGAAACTGACCGGTCAGGAAGAGCAAGTCATTGCCGCAAAACCAACCGACAATCCCGAAGCATATGATTCGTATCTGCGCGGTCTGGCTTATACTGTGAAAGCCAACGCACCTGCGAACGCACTTGGCGCACAGAAACATCTCCGAGAAGCGGTGCGGTTAGACCCCAAGTTCGCTCTTGCGTGGGCGCACCTATCGTACGTCGAAGCACGCGGATATGTCGCGCTGACTCTTCAACCGACACTCGCGTTGCGGGAAGAGGCGCGGCAGGCTGCGGAAACCGCGCTCGCTCTTCAACCTAAACTTGGCGAGGCCGTATTGGCTAAGGGGTTTTACCACTACGCATGCCTAAAGGACTACGACACTGCGGAGCGTTATTTCGAGCAAGCGCATCCGCTTCTGCCCAATAGCAGCCAAATTCCTGAGCGGCTCGCCTATGTCACACGAAGGCGAGGCCAGTGGGACCGGAGCGAAGCCTACTTCAACGAAGCTGAGAGGCTCGATCCACTCAACGTTAATCTTCTTGGTCAGCGTTCGATTTCCTACAAATCTCTTCGTCGTTTCCCCGAAGCGCTGCAAAAGCTTGATCAGGTTCTGAACATCACACCAGATGACATCCTCCAGATCGCCTCTAAGGCGGCTATCGCACAAGCTGAGGGCGATCTGCCGCGAGCGTCAGCACTGCTGGCTCCGTTGCGTCCCTCTCCTGAGCTCTACCAGGTTTTAGAAACACAAGCTTACCAGGCGATACTGGAGCGCCGCCCTGCCCCAGTCATCCCTCGGTTAAGAGAGATACTGGCCGAGCCTGTTCCAGCGTTGGGTTTTTACAACGGTGAGTTGCGTTTTTGGTTAGGCTGGGCGCAAGAAGTTGCCGGCGACCCCGCCTCGACCCAGGAAACTTGGCGACAGGCGCGCAGCGAACTGGAGAATTTCTTAAAAGAACAGCCGGAAAACTACGTTCTCATTGGTGATCTCGCGCTGATCAATATGGGTCTCGGCGACAAAACCGCTGCATTGGCTCTGTCGGATCGGGGCGTGACCGCGCTGCCCATCGAAAAAGACGCCCTTTCTGGTCCCAGGCCGCTTGAGGTACTTGCGCGGGTAGCCGCGCAAGCGGGCGAGCCTGACCGTGCTATTACTGCTTTACAAAAACTGCTCTCGATAGCGTATTCGGGCCCGCTCGGCGAAAACGTGCCGATCACTCCCGCGCTGCTCCGGCTCGATCCAATGTTCGATCCGCTGCGGAGCGATCCGCGCTTCCAAAAACTCTGCGAAGAGAAACCAAAGTGAGCTCGCGCAACTTTTTCGGAGAACTGAAGCGGCGCAACGTTTATAAAGTCGCGGTCGCCTACGCGGTTGTCGGCTGGCTTCTCGTGCAAGTTGCGACGCAGGTCTTTCCATTTTTCGAAATTCCAAATTGGGCTGTCCGGCTGGTTGTCCTGCTGATCGTAATCGGGTACCCTATCGCGCTCGTGATCGCATGGGCTTTCGAGCTCACGCCGGAAGGAATCAAGCGCACGGCAGATGTCGATCTTACCGCGGCGGCGCGACATCCCCGAAAGCACGCCTGGATTTTTGTCGCGCTGGTCGCAGCTGCGCTCTCCCTCGGACTATTTTTCATTGGGCGCTACACTGGCCGTAACGCCGCTCGCATTGGCAGCGCGTCGGAATTGCCGGCGAAATCGATCGCCGTCCTGCCCTTCGACAACCTCAGTCATGATCCGGACAACGCCTATTTCGCGGAAGGCGTGCAGGACGAAATTTTGACGCGCCTGGCCAAGGTGGCGGATCTGAAAGTCATCTCGCGCACTTCGACCCAGCGATTCAAAAGCGCGCCGGATAACCTGCCGCAGATCGCGAAACAACTCGGCGTCATGCACATCCTCGAAGGCAGCGTGCAAAAAGCGAATGACCAGGTCCGCGTGAATGTGCAGCTGATCAACGCGCTGACCGATGCGCATCTCTGGGCCGACACCTACGATCGCAAACTGATCGACATCTTTTCCGTTGAAAGCGAGATCGCGAAGACCATCGCCGAAACGTTGCAGGCAAAACTCACCGGCTCGGAAAAAACACTGCTTGCAAAAAAGCCGACGGCGAATCCGGAAGCCTATCAACTTTATCTGCAAGGCCGCTTCTTTTGGAACAAACGCACCGCCGCCGATCTGCGGAAATCGATCGACTATTTCAACGAGGCGATCGCGAAAGATCCGAACTATGCGCTGGCTTATGCCGGGCTTGCGCAATCGTGGATGCTCCTTTCCGCCTATAATGGGGGCGCGCCGAAGGAAACATACCCGCAAGCCGAAGCGGCAGCCAGAAAGGCGCTGGCCCTGGATGAAACTTCATCAGACGCCATCGTCGCGCTGGCGTCGTTTAAGACGGTTTACGAATTCGATTACGCGGGATCCCTTAAGGAATACGAGCGTGCAATTCGATTGAACCCGAATGACGCGACAGCCCATCACTGGCTGGCTACCGATGTCTTTGCCACCACTGGGCAGCACGAGCGTGAGCTCGCGGAAATGAAACGTGCGCTCGAGCTCGATCCCCTGTCGCTCGTCATCCATACGAATCTCGGGACCGCTTACCTGCACAGTGCGCGCCTTGACGAAGCGCTCACCGAGCTTCGGAAAACTGTCGACATGGATGGCAGCTTTTATTTTGCGCGCTGGAGTTACGGGATGGCCCTAGAAGTTCAGGGCAAGATTCCGGAAGCGATCGCGCAATATGAAAAGGCCGCCGCGATCACAGACGATCCAGTTGTTCAGGGTGTGCGCGGCCGGATTTACGGAATGACCGGCCGTAGAGATGAAGCCCGAAAGATTCTCGACAGATTGCACCAGTCACGTTCGCAACGTTACACGTCTGCTTACGCGTTGGCGCTGGTTTGTGTCGGACTGGCCGACCATACCGAAGCGGTCAATTGGCTTGAAGAAGACTATCGCGACCGCGACGGCAATTCCGTTGGCTACATTCGTATCGATCCCCTGCTCGCTCCGCTCCACGGCGATCCGCGCTTCGAAGCGCTCGCGGAGAAGATTGTTCCGGCGAGTCAATTCCACGCAGTGGCCAAATGAAGATCGACGGCTTCTTCGCCGAGCTGAAGCGGCGCAATGTTTACAAGGTTGCGATCACCTACGCGGTGGTGGCGTGGCTATTGATCCAGGCGGCTTCGATCCTGTTACCGACGTTCGAGGCGCCGGGCTGGGTAATGAAAGTCCTGGTTGTGTTCCTCGGCTTTGGCTTTGTCATTTCAGTGATGATCTCCTGGGCGTTCGAAACGACGCCGCAGGGCTTAAAGCGAACTGGGGAAGTTTCGCCCGCGGAACTTCAAACCCTTCCCACCTGGAGCCGGCGCAAGTTCGCCACGTTTGTTGTTCTCGTCGCGCTACTCGCGGCTGGTCTGCTTGCATTCAACATTCTGCGGAGCAAATCAGCTTCCAGATCGACAACTGCAGCGGAGCCGGGGGTTGCGCAGAAGTCAATTGCTGTGCTGCCTTTCGAGAACCTAAGCGACGACAAGGGCGCGACGTATTTTGCCGACGGGATTCAGGATCAAATCCTGACGAAGCTGGCGAGCATCGCCGATCTCAAAGTTATATCTCGGACTTCGACGGCGAAGTATAAAAGCAAACCGGAAGATTTGAAGACCGTGTCGCAACAGCTCGGCGTGACAAACGTCCTGGAAGGCACGGTACAAAAAGCCGGCGATAAAGTGCGCGTCAATGTCCAGCTCATCGACGCCCGAGCTGATTCACATCTTTGGGCAAAGACGTACGACCGCGACATCAAGGATGTTTTTGCAGTCGAGAGCGAAGTGGCTCAGGGAGTCGCCGACTTGTTGCAGGCGAAGCTTTCACCGGCCGAATCGAGCACCCTCGCGGACGCTCCCACGAAAGATGCCACGGCCTACGATCTCTTCTTGAAAGGCGAGTACGAGCAACGCGCGGCCGAGAACGCGCTCCGGACCGAATCGTTCGACCAGGCTGCTTCATGGTACCAGCAGGCCATCACCCACGACCCGAATTTCGCGCTCGCCATGGCCCGTCTCGTCGAAGGACGAATGCTACGCCATTGGTACTTTGAAAAGTTCAGCGACGCCGAGCTGACGGAAGTCAGGACGATGGCCGAGCGCGCTCTGACTCTTGCACCCGATCTGGCGGAAGCACACGTCGCGCTTGGTCTCTTCTATTATTTCGCTTATCGCCAGTACGAGAAGGCACTGGACGAGTTTGGACGCGCAATCCAGTTGCAATCGAACAATTCCACGGCGCTGCGCTCGACCGCGTTCGTTCATCGGCGCCAAGGGCAATGGGAACGCGCTTTGGATGAGCTCAAAAGATGTCTCGAACTGGACCCGCGCAGCGCCTACGTGATGGGAAACCTCGGCGGCACTTATAACTGGCTACGCAGGTGGAAAGAAGGCGAACGCGCGGCCAGGCGTGCCATCGAACTCGATCCTTACGCAGGCGATGCCATGATCGCGTTGCTCACGGCCAGTCTGAATGGCAGGGGCGACATCAAGGAAGCGCTACGCCTGCTGGCGACGTTTCCGCCGGATAGCAAAATGACTTCGAGCGACGTTGCCGCCGTGGAAAATCTGACCGGTCAACGCGCGTATGTCTTTGTCATCGCGCGCGATTTCGAAGCCGCGCTGAAGATTTGGGAAAACGCCGGGAAAACCGCCGCTGATGAACGCCGACGGCTCTCGGCCAGAGTAGTCATCCGCGTCGTGAGCGGCGATCTGACCGGCGCACAAGCTGAGGCGGAGAAAGCGCGACAACTCCTGGAAGAAAGATTGCGTGAGCGACCGGACGAGATTCTCACGATGGCGCAATTGAGCTGGGTTTATTTCGCGCTCAATCGTAACGCCGACGCCCTCAAACTTGCCCGGCAAGCTGCCGACTTGCTACCGCCCGAGAAAGATGTCCTTTCCGGCAATACCACCCTGACTAATCTGGCCCAGATCGAGAGTCGCACTCGCGCAGCTGCGGACGCAGTCGTCATTCTTCGCCGACTGCTCTCCATTCCCGCCGGCTACGAAATTTCCATCGCGCGACTAAAGCTCGATCCAGTCTGGGATCCGATCCGCAACGATCCCGGATTCCAACAACTGCTAACGATAAAAGAGCATGTCGGACAATGAAGACCGATAATTTCTTTTCCGAACTCAAGCGGCGCAATGTTTACAAAGTCGCGGTCGCTTACGCAGTGGTCGGTTGGGTCATCGCCCAAATCGCAACCCAGATTTTTCCATTCCTGGAAATTCCAAACTGGGTTGTGCGTTTAGTCATTGTCTTGATCGCAATTGGATTTCCGATTGCGCTCATCATCGCCTGGGCGTTTGAAGCGACACCGGAAGGAATCAAGCGAACGGACGATGTCGATCTTGCAATCGCGGCAAAGCAAACAAAGAAACACGCATGGATTTATGTCGTCGTGGTTGGTGCCGTGATTTCGGTCACGCTATTTTTTCTCGGGCGGTACACAGCTGCGCCTCGGCCGGATGCCAGTGCGGCTCGCACCGAATTGTCGGCAAAGTCGATTGCGGTTCTGCCTTTCGATAATCTGAGTCGCGATCCCGATAACGCATTTTTCGCGGAAGGCGTGCAGGATGAAATCCTCACGCGTCTCGCGAAAGTCGCCGATTTGAAAGTGATCGCGCGCACCTCGACGCAAAAATTCAAGAGCTCGCCGGAAAATTTATCCGAGATCGCGAAACAGCTCGGTGTTCTCAATTTCCTCGAAGGCAGCGTTCAGAAAGCGAACGATCAGGTCCGCGTGAATGTGCAGTTAATCAATGCCTCGACTAATGCGCATCTCTGGGCCGAAATTTACGATCGCAAACTCACCGATATCTTCGCGGTCGAAAGCGACATTGCC
>JBHEMD010000204.1:0-4108 GCA_046262735.1 Chthoniobacterales bacterium
AAGCGATTCCGGTTGAGCCGGAGGAAGAGCAAACGCCGGTGGAAATTCGCAAGGCGCAACCGGTCGGTCCGCTCGACGAAGAATCGGCAGCGCCAATTTTGAAGGCCCAAACACCTCCGCCGCGCAGCGATCCCGGCGAGTAGCATGGCGTAAAGCGCAGACGATTTCCGGCTAACTGTGCTCAATCCCGGGGGCGCTGATCCGGAGCAGCATTTCCGAAAAGTAAGCGCCGGGGCGCCGGGCGAACAACATCCGCCGGTAAATTTTCACGGTTACGCCGCGTGCACCGGAGGCTTTTTCCATCGCGATGTTCAGCGCGCGCTCGTGGAGGAAACGCCGGTGCTACTGTTGTTACGCGGCGATTTTAAAGCTTCGGAGAGCGCTTTGACCGAGCTGAAGAAGCGCGGGCGGACCGTCGCCGTGAGTTTGAAGGAAACCGGGTTGCATCAGATTGCGCAGCAATTGTCCGACCCGGCGAAGCTGTCGCGCTTTATCAAGATTGTCGTGGAAGCCGACGGTTGCATCGGGACGACGCCCGAAGCGGCGGAAATCTACCAGCATGTGCGCGGGAAAAACGATGATACCAAAGCCGCATTTATTCCAACACCGTATCCACTGGAAGATCGACAATGGGATTTTGCCGTGCCGTCGGATAATCAATCAGGGATTTTTGTTGGCACGCGCGAATGGGACGTGCCTTCGCGCAATCATTTTGCCGCGCTCCTCGTCGCGCGACAGCTTTGTGAAACGACCGGCGACAACATCACGGTTGTGAATCTCGCCGGACGCAAAGGCCGCCGGTTGATCGACGAGCTGAAATTTCCTGAGGACAAACTGCGCCTGATCGAAACGTGGCGGACTTATCCCGATTATTTGCGCGAGGTGGCGAAGCACAAAATCGTGCTGCAATTCGATCGCAGCCATGTGCCCGGGCAAGTCGCAGGCGACGCGTTGCTTTGCCGCAACGCCTGCGTGGGCGGCGACGGCGCGATCGAACGCATGGCGTTTCCTCGCACCTGCGGCACCGGCCGCTCGCTCGATCAAATCGCTTCCATCGCTCGCGAGCTGCTAACCAACGCGAGCGGGCGTGCGCAGATTGTGGTCGAATCACAATGGCGCGCCCTTGAGCGGCTCTCGTTTCGAGCGGTGCGACCGCAGCTAGCCGAATTCTTTTCGAGGCTGTAGCCACGGCGCTCTGTCGCCGTTCAGCGACGCCTCGGCAGAGCGAGGCGGCTACAGTAGCTGCATATAAATCTCTTCCAGTTTTCGAATCTGGGCGCGCAGTTCGAATTTTTGCGCGACGGCCTCGGAGCCATTGCGCGCTACTCCGGCGAGAAGTTGTCGATCTTGCGCGGTATCGACTAGCGCGCGGGCGAGCGCCTCATGATCTCGCTCGGCGACAAGGACACCGCTGACGTCGTTCTCGATCGCCTCGGGAATTCCGCCGTGGCGCGTCGCGAAAACCGGCAGGCCGCTCGCCATCGCTTCCAACATCGAGTTTGGCACGCCTTCCTGGTTCCCATCGCTGCCGGTCTCGCTCGGATGAAGAAAAATATGCGACGCGTAAAGCATCTCCCTCAGTTGCTCCTGTGAAACGAAACCGGGAAACAGTGCTCGATTGTCGATCTTAAGTTCGCGCGCCAGAGCCTGGAGCTGCGGCAGCAACGGTCCTTCGCCTGCGATTGTGAATTGCGACTTTGGATTTTGCGCGGCGAATCGGGCAAAGGCGCGCAGACTCGTCGGCAACCCTTTCTTCTCGATTAACCGTCCAGCCTGGAGGAAACGCCACTCGCCATTTTCCGGATAAACGCGTTCGCGAAAGGGAAATTGCTCGAGTGGGATGCCCGCGCGGACGATCTCGATCTTGTTTTCGGCACAGCCAAGATCGACAACCCCGCGCCGCAGCGATTCGGACCGGACAAGGACCAGTTTTACCGCAGCGAACATTGCTCGAGTCGCGTCGCGATAAGCGGGCTTCTGCATATCGACCAAAACATCGGCGCCATGAAAAGAAACAACGCTCGGTCGCGGCCATGAGCGGATGAGCGGCAGCAGATGGACGGCGATGTGACCGAAGAAAATGTGCAACAGTCGCGCGTTCGCGCGCTCAAGCGCGGCGACGAGCGTGCGCACTTCGCGCGAGGAGATTTGCCAGGGCCGGTCTTGAAGCTGGCGGAACCACAAACGTCGCACGAAGTGTGTCGCCGGTTTCGGAACGATGTCGATCTTGTCGAACGGAAAAGCAGATGGGTTCTCCCGTTTCTGCGCGATCACGAACGGCTCGACGCGCTCGAGCCCGGCGATCTGCCGGTAAATGTGCAACATCTCCGGCTTCAAGAACGTCGCGCAATAAAATGCGACCACGGGTTTTTGTTCTTCTGTCATGTCCAGCGAAGTCGAGAGATCTCTAACTGTTCGCGAGCGAAGCGAGAATCAAACAGTAAGAGATTCCTCGACGTCGCTCGGAATGACAGGAATGAAAGTTTGCGACGGTCATGGACCGCCGCTACAGCCCCGCCAGATGGCTGCCCAAGTGATCAGGACGCGGACAACTCAAAAAATCCACTCGAACAACTTAATGCCCTTCCACTTTCCGGGAACGTTCGGGTCGAACGACGTGCTCTCGACCCAGCTGCCGTATTTGGCCGGTGCTTTCGGATTGAGCATTTGCAGTGGGTTCCCACCGCGCACGGCGCGCGGAACGACGCCTTGCACATTCTCGCGATAAATCGGCGGCGGCGGCGCGGGTTTTCGCGTTTGCCGCGCGCGGATCGGCGCGGCCAACTCGCGCGGTGCGGCCTGGGCGGCGATGGTCATTGTGACCAGCGACATCAGGACGAGACAAGTTTTCATAGCGGATTCCTCCCGCCGGGGACGCGCAAGTTCTTGCCCGCTCCAACGCCTCGGCTCACAATAACGTTTCGATGGACTACCTGAAAAAGGCCGCCCGCGTTTTGGAAATCGAGATTGTCGAGCTCCAGCGGTTGCGCGACCGGTTGAGCGAAAATTTTTCGCACGCGGTCGATTTAATCAAAGACGCGGTTGATAAGCGAGGGAAAGTTGTCGTGCTCGGCGTGGGCAAATCGGGGCACATCGGTGAGAAGATCGCGTCCACGCTCACCAGCACCGGCTCGCCCGCGGTCGTGCTCGATTCGCTTAACGCCTTGCACGGGGATCTCGGAATGATCGCCGACGGCGATGTGATTCTCGCCTTGAGCGCGAGCGGGGAAACCGAGGAACTGTTGCGTGTGCTGCCGGCCATTTCTCGGTTTCAGGTCAAGATCATAGCCGTGTGCGGCGACGCAAACTCGACTCTCGCCAAAAACGCACACGTCTTTCTCGACGTCGGCATCGAACAGGAAGCCTGTCCGCTCAATCTCGCGCCTACGTCGAGCACAACCGTGATGCTCGCCCTCGGCGACGCGCTCGCGATGGTGCTCCTCGAGGCGCGCGGGTTTAACAAGGAAGACTTCGCCAAGTTTCACCCGGCAGGCATGGTCGGGCGCAGCCTGCTCATGCGTGTGCACCAGGTGATGCGACCGCGCGAAGCCATGGCGCTGGTCTCGCCGAACACAACGATTCGCGAGGTTTTGCGCGCCATGACCAGTGTGCGCGCCGGCGCCGCCGTTGTGGCCGGCGAAGATCGACAATTACTCGGCATTTTCACGCACGGCGATTTCGCCCGCCATTTTCAATCCGACTCCAAAGTCGGCGAGCGTCTCGTCGCCGATTTGATGACGCTCAACCCGGTGACCGTTCATCAGGACAAACTCGCCGTGGAAGTGCTCAATCTCCTCGAGCGCCATCGCATCGACGACCTGGTCGTCGTCGATGAAAACAACGTCCCCGTCGGTATCGTGGATTCACAGGACCTGACGCGGCTCAAGCTACTATGAAAAGCTGGATGTTTGCGCAGCGTCAGCTTGGTTTTTAAACATCATCGCGCTGCCAAACAGCTGCATTTTCCACGCGGAATTGGCTTCGATGCTGCGACGCCAGAGTAGTTGTCCAAAAGTTGCTGGATAGATCCATATCTTGCGCGTCATTCCCCGTGCGATTCGATCGATAGTCGGATTTCGCGACCGGAATCGTCCTACGCGCCTCGGTG
>JBHEMD010000205.1:0-25141 GCA_046262735.1 Chthoniobacterales bacterium
GCGCAGACATCAACTGCTCCTCGGCTGACCCGGCCGGTAGAAACGGCAACGCCGATTGTCGCCGCATCGCCGCGTGCCACTCCAGCTCGCCGAGCTCTAGCGATCCCATCTGCGCTGACCACGGCAACACCAATGCCGAAACCAACCGCGACGCCACCGGCGTTATCCACCTCGAGCGTCGCGCCTCTCCCGACATTTTCGCCACGCGCCTTGCCGCAGCAATTTTCTCCGGTTCCATCCGCTACTCCGGCTGCGGCCGTGCCGCCGGGGTTAGGCCGCATTGAAACAAAGGATGAGCGCCGCGCGGAAAAGCAATTGCCCAAACAGCAACACGCTGAGCGTAAAGGCGAACGCTTCCAAGCGACAACACCGACGCCTCCGGCAACTGCAACGCCATTAACTTCGGCAACTCCAGCAGGCATATCGCCGCAACCGGGAAAAGAACACAAGAAGCACAGGCGCCCCGGCGAGTCCGAAACATCGGCAACCCCTTCGCCTTAATCGGTGGGGCGAGACTCTGTCGAGCCGACGAAAAAACTACGGCTCCGGCAAGCGCCACCCTATCGGTGTTGCTGCGCGGCCAGTTCGCGCGCGTAGGTGAGCGTGTCGATTGCATCCACATTCTTGTCGCGCCGGATCGCTTTGATTCGGGGAAAGCGCAGGGCCAGACCGCTCGCGTGACGCGTGCTTGGCTGAACCGAATTGAATGCCACCTCCAGCACGATGTCCGGTTTCACTTCGCGATAGCGGCCATGATCGACAATCGTGTTCTGCTTGAAATGCTCGGTCAGCTCCGCGATCTCGACGTCGGTCAAACCGCTGTAGGCTTTGCCGATCGGCAAAAGCTCGCAGCTGTTTTCATCGCGCACGGCAAAGGTGTAATCGCTCAACACATTGTTGCGTTTGCCGTGCCCCAGCTCAGCCGCCACGACCACTACGTCCAGGGTTGCGAGTTCTTTCTTTAGCTTGAACCAGAACAAACCGCGGTTCCCCGGCAGATAAAAACTCTCCGGGTCTTTGACCATGAGTCCTTCATTCAACCGCCGCCGCGCCTGCTGAAAAATTTGCTCGATCTCGGCGGCGGAATGCGCGGGAAAAACTTCCGCGATTTGAAATTGCGCGGGCAGCTTCACATTGCGCAGCAGTTCACGCCGTTCGCGCAACGGAGTTCTGAGCAACGAGCGACCGTCGAGCCAGAGTAAATCGAACGCGACAAACGCCACCGGCACATCGGCTGAAGCAGTGGCGAAAAAATCTGGGCCATCGGTTTTGCGGCCGAGTCGCTTCTGGAGATCGAAAAAGGTGAGCCTGCGTCCCGGGGCCGCTGGATCGAAGGCAATGATCTCGCCGTCGAGAATAACGTCGACATCCAAGCGGCACGCCTGCTCGGCCAGCTCGGGGAATTGGTCGGTCATGCGTTTGAGATCGCGCGAGAAAATCTCCGCGCGCTCGGAGTTGCGATGCAATTGCGCGCGAATCCCGTCGAACTTGTCCTCCGCATAGGCGATCTGCGCCTGTTCGAAGCGCGTCCAGATCGCTTCCGCAGTTGGTTCGGGCGTGGCGAGCATGCACTTGATCGGCCGGAAGATCGACAATTCCGCGCGGTCCAACTGCTTTTTCGATGCCAGCCTGGCGGTCGCGCCGATATCGCCAAGCAGCATGTTCGCCTGCTTCACTTCCTGGAGCGGCGTGTCGAACGCGCGGGCGATCGCTTCTTCAACCAGCCCCTCGCGCAAACCGATGCGCAGATCGCCAGTCAGAATTTTGACCACGTATTCGCCTTCGCGAGCGGACAAATTTGCGAAGCGCTTCTCCAACAGCTCGACCTTTGCGATCGGCCCGCGCGCCTTGTCCAGATTATCGAAGAGCTGGCGTGATTCTTTCAAGGTGAAGGGCTTTGGTTCGGTGCGGCCGTCGAGAACTTCGAAAGCCGTCTTGCCGGCGTCACCGTGTTTCGCCGCGCTGTGATGAAAGTCCGTATCGTCGATTTTGGTCGCAGCTTGCAGGGCGCGGAAAATCACCGCCCAGCCGACTTGCAATCTGCGCAGATCGCTTTGAGCAAACGCGCGCCCGGTGAAATAAATCGCCGCCAGCGCAAGCTTCTCTTCGCCGAGAGTGTGCAAATAGTCCGCGAGCAGCCGCACCTTCTCCAGCTTCGCTGGCGTGGCGGCGATTGCTTCGCCGACCTCGGCAAACGCGGCGAATTCGGATTGGGTAGCGTACGCGCCTCGTGTGCTGACGATGGGGTCCCCGTCATGGGGAACAAGTGAGACGCGCGCGCTACCCGAATGCGGCAGCGCAAATTCCATCTGGTTATCTTCGCTCAGTGCCCAAGCCTCGATACCGCGCTCGCGCAGGTCGCGTGCGAAATCGGAGGCGAACCCGTGCAGAGTGAGCACACGCTTTGGCTGGACAAGATCGACATAGCGCAAGAGATCGTCGTAGTCGGCATGATCTGACAGTGGAAAGGCGGCATCCGCCTGGTAGCGATAAATAGCATTCGGATCGATGGCCCAGCCGCTGATCATCGCGACGCGTTTGCGCGGGATCTTTTCCAGCATGGGGGAGCGGTTTGCGCTCGGTGGGCAAATCAAAACTTTGCCCGCGACATCGCTGGGTTTGTAGCGGACGTATTTGCAAAAGGGTTGTCCGAGCTGCTCGTAAATGCGGGTCATTCCGAAGACGGCTCCGTGCAGCATCGGCAGAAGATCGGCGCCTTCCAGCGCGCACAGGATTTCCTGCGCCTTGCCTAACGAATAACCGAGCAGCACGGGTACCGCCCCCTCTGCGATTGTGTCCCGACAAAAAGCGACGATTTGATCGACAACCTGTTCGGTCGGAGGGAAACGGTAGCGCGCCCGGCCGAAAGTCGTTTCCATGATCAGCGTGTCGGCGTGTGTCGATTCGGCTAATTCGGCCGATTTGCCGCGGCGCAATTTGAAGTCGCCCGTGTAAAGGAGCGATTCGCTGTCGCTATTGAGAAAAAGCTGAGCGGAACCGAAAATGTGGCCGGCCGGCAGGAGCATAACATCGAGACCGCGGACCCGGCGCTTTTCACGGAAAGATAAAACGTGTTCGCAGCGTTTTCCCGGCAGACGCGCCTGCATCAGCCGGGCGGTGCGTTCGGAGACGATTATTTCCTCGTGCGGCGCGATGTGGTCGCTGTGGGCATGGGAGACGAACGCGAATGGCTTTGGGTCCCACGGGTCGAGCCAGAGGTTTTGGTGCGGCAAATAAACGCCCCGTTCGTAGCGAACATCGATCACACGCCAATATACGACGTATGGCTCGCGCACGACGCATATTGACAGCCAGTCGGCGAATCGTTTTGATTACGGTGGGATGAGGTTTGGTGCGCTTCTCGGATTGCTCATATTGCTGTCAAGCGTGCGTCTCCCTGCGCAGGAGCCGCGGGTTCTCGCCCGGGTCAAACCCCTGCCGGTCGCCTTGAGCGACGATTTCGAATTTCGCAAGACCAAGCTTTTCTTCCTGGCCGACCAGGGACCCAAAGCAAAAACCCAGACCCGTTCCTCGACCAAACTCAACTCCTCGTCGCGTGACGCTAACCAAGGCAGCTCGGTTTCGCAGGATTCCTCGATCGCATTCGAACGTCCCTACCGGCTGTTCGGCGCATTGACCAGGCTCGATCAACACCAGCGCTACGGCAATTATTTTGATTTCTTCTGGCGCGCAAAACGGCCGGCCGATCTCATGGTCCGACTCGAATACCGTCAGGAAAAGCTGCACGATTTCGTGCAGGCGCAGGAAGTCTCCTACAATAACGTGCACGGCAATCACAAGACCGAGTTTAAAGTGATCGGGGACGACTACTTCGATGACGGCCGGGTTACGGCCTGGCGCTGCCTGCTAATCGAGAACGGCCGGGTGGTGGCAGAAAACCGATCTTACCTTTGGGAGTAAGGGCGGCGCGGGGGCCACGGGGCATTGGCGCGCGGCGTGCTCCAGCCCGTGGTCGAGGGTTTGACAGCCTGATTGTCGATCTTGTATCGTTATTCACAGCAGTGGAATCGTCGATTCAAGTTGGGGTAAACGGCCCTGCGGTCTGGGTCAAGGTCGAGGGCAAGGGCAATTTTCTAAACAGCGGGAACCTTAAAGAGTTCGCGCGCGAGATGGTTGATCGCGGTTACCGCGAGTTTGTGATCGATCTGGGTAACTGCGCGATGATGGATTCCACCTTTATGGGAACGATGGCCGGCGTGGCCCTGCGATTGAAGGAACTTGGCCATGGCCATCTGCACGTTGTTCACTGTGGCGCGCGCAGCTGGGAGCTGCTCTACGGCCTTGGCCTTGATCAAATCTTCGACATCCATGGCAATGGCGCCACCGCGCCGCAATGCAAGGAGTTCGCCGGCGAAGCCGCCACCCGCGCCGATCAAAAACAGGAACAAGCTCGCACCATGCTGGAAGCGCACGAGGCGCTTTGCGAAGCAGCTCCGGAAAATGTTCTCCGTTTCAAAGACGTTCTCGATTATCTGAAGCAAGACCTGCATCAAAAGACGGCCTCGAAGTAAGCTCGCCCCGCGACCATGTGGCCGATTGTGCTCTCCGGACTGCTGTTTGCGTCCATCGCCGGCTGGATTTATACGGCGCTTTTGCTCAACCGCCGGATAAGGCTGCTCGAGCGCTCGAAAGAGGAAATCCAGGTCGAGGAGACGCTGGTGTTCGATTTTTTGCACGGGCTGGGCGAAGCGTTTCGCGAAACCATTCGGCCGCAGGAGCTGCACCGGTTGATTGTTGAAGGGGCGACCCGGGTTCTGGATGCGAACGGCGGCGCGCTCTACATCGCAGATCGGACCGGCACAAAACTCACCCCCGCCTTCCTTTCAAAAGGTTGCCCGCCTTTAATCGATGTGCCGACGGAAACGCTGGACCAGGCGGCGGTCACTCCAATCGCGCTCGAAAGCTATTTGCGCCTGCACACGATTCCCCTCGGCGAAGGGATCATCGGTCGGGTCTGGCAGATGGGACAATCCGTTTGCTTGAATGAACTCTCCGAAGCGCCGGAGCTGGCCAAGCTGCGCGGAAGCGCCTTCAGCGTCGGCTCGTTGATGGTGAGCGCGTTGCTTTATGGTAAACAAAATATGGGCGTTCTTGCCGTAGCCAACGGGCCGGGCGGCGCGCCGTTCTCGCAAAGCGACTTCGTCGTTTTCAAATCAATCGCCGAGCAATCCGCCTTTGCTCTCTACAACGCGATCATTTACTCCGAGGCGAACGAAAAGAAGCGCCTGGACCACGACCTCGAAATCGCGCGCGATATTCAGCGAATCCTGCTCCCTTCGGAAGCGCCGGCCGTCAACGGCTTCGAGATCAGTGGGATCAACATCCCCGCCCGCCAGGTCAGCGGCGATTACTTCGATTATATCAAAGTGGATGACGAACGGCTCGGCATCGCCATTGCCGATGTCTCCGGCAAAGGCGTGCCCGCGTCGCTCATTATGGCGATTTGCCGCAGCGTCCTGCGCAGCCAGGCGGCGAACAATCCTTCGCCGGCCGATGTCTTACAAAAGGTCAACCGCCAGCTCTACCCCGACATCAAGGAGGATATGTTTATTAGCATGGCTTACCTTGTCCTCGATCATGCGTGCAACGGCACCGTTACGCTTTCGCGCGCCGGACACGACGCGCCGTTGCTCTACAAACGCGCCTCGGAGACTGTGACGCCGATGAAGCCGCCGGGAATGGTGCTCGGCATTGACAGCGGAAGCGTGTTCGATAGGCTCACGAGTGAAGTCGCCGTTCCGCTCGAACGCGACGATTGCCTCGTCCTTTACACCGACGGAGTTACCGAGGCGATTAATCCCGACGGAGACGAGTTCGGGCTGGAACGCATGATGGAATCGGTGCGCGCGAGCGCGACCAGCGGTGCCGCCGCCGTGGTCAACCGCTTGATCGACGACCTGCGAAGATTCGTCGGCGCGCACCCACAAAATGACGACATCACCTTGATCACAATTCGCAAGACATGAAGAAAATTCCCGTGACTGATACCGAAGAGGGAAGCAAATCGGGTCAGCCGCTCGCGGCCGCCCGAGAGGCCGGCCAGGCCGAAGAAACCGAATCAGAGGATGAAGTTGCACGATTGCAAGCGGATCTCGATCGATTCCGTGAGTTGGCCATGCGTAGCCAGGCCGATTTCGAAAATTACAAGAAGCGTTGCGCCCGGGAAAAAGACGAAGCCGTCAAGTACGCCAACCGCGACCTGCTCGAACGCCTCGTCGCGATCGTGGACAACTTTGAGCTCGGCCTCAGTGCCGCGCGCGAGAAAGGCGAAGATTCGCCCATCTATTCCGGAATGACTCTGGTGCTAAGGCAGCTCAATGATTTTCTGGCCGACAGCGGCTTGCGGCCGATCGAGGCCGTGGGCCAGAAATTCGATCCGAACATGCACGAGGCGATCGCACACGAACCGAGCGCTGAGTTTCCCGAGGGAACGGTGATTCGCCAGGTCCGGCGCGGCTATCGTTTGAAAGACCGGCTGCTGCGCCCTTCGACGGTGGTAGTTTCATCCGGGCCACCGCAGTGATCGGCAGGCTGCTTGGTTGTCGATAAGTTACAGGTCGTATACGTCCTATACCTCACATGACGACGAAGAAGCGCGACTATTACGAAGTCCTCGGCGTTGGCCGCAACGCCTCGGAGGAAGAGGTGAAGCGCTCTTATCGCAAGCTGGCGGTGAAATTTCATCCCGATAAGAACCCCGATGACCCCCAGGCCGAAGAGAAATTCAAAGAACTCGGCGAAGCTTACGACGTCTTGATGGATGCGGATAAACGCGCCGCCTACGACCGTTATGGTCATGCTGCGTTTGCTCACGGTCCGGCTGCCGGTCGCGGCTTTCACGACCCGTTCGATATTTTCCGCGAGGTCTTCGGCGGGGCGAGCGGCGGAATTTTCGAAACCTTCTTTGGCGGCGCCGCCATGCGCGGCGAAGATCGACAACGCGGTTCGGATTTGCGCTACGACATGCAGATCACCCTCGAGGAGGCGGCTTTCGGCACGGAAAAAGAGATTGAGGTCCGCAAGCTGGACATGTGTGACAAGTGTCACGGCAGCGGCGCCGAGCCGGGTTCGCGCACCGTTACGTGTCCCGGCTGCGGCGGGCGCGGTCAGGTGGTTAGTGCGCGAGGGTTTTTCCAGATTTCGCAAACCTGTCCCCGCTGTCGTGGCGCCGGTGAGCTGATCGAAAAACCGTGTCGGCACTGTCAGGGTGAAGGGCGTCTCGAGAAAATGAACCGGATCAAATTAAAAATTCCGGCTGGAATCCAGGATGCATCGCGGCTGCGCTCCGCGCGCAATGGTGAAGCCGGCACGCGCGGCGGCCCCCATGGCGATCTCTACGTCGTCGTTCATGTGAAGGAACACAAAATCTTTCAGCGCGAGGAGGACGATCTTTATTGCGAAGTGCCGATCCCCTTTGGTGTCGCCGCGCTCGGCGGGGACGTGGAGGTGCCGACGCTCGAGGGCAAAGCGCACGTCAAAGTGCCGCCGGGGACTCAAAGTGGGCAATTGTTCAGATTGCGCGGCAAAGGCATTACCAACGTCAACGGCCGCGAGCGTGGCGATGTGCTTGCCCGCCTCATCGTCGAAGTGCCCACGCGGCTAAACGCCGAGCAACGGACCAAGCTCGAAGAATTTGCCGCCCTCTGCGGCGAAGAAAACACGCCCATGCGCAAGAGTTTTTTCGAACGGGCGAAGGAATTTTTCCAATAAGTCGTATACGACCTATGGCGTCGTAGGACGCACCGAGCTGCGTGCACCGTTTCTATATTCCGCCCGAAAAATGGGACCCCGCTGCGTTCACTTTGACCGGCGGCGAAGCGCATCACGCTCGTGGCGTGCTCCGGTTGGAGCGCGGCGATAAGGTTGTCCTCTTCAACGGCCGCGGCCGCGAGGTTACTGGCGAGATTGTCGATCTTGGCCGCGGCGAGATTCATTTGCGCAAGCTCACCGAAAGCGAAACACCCCCGCTCCGCTGCCATCTCGCGCTAGGCCAGGCGATCCCCAAGGGCAAAAACATGGATCTCATCGTGCAAAAGGCAGTCGAGCTCGGGGCGGCGGAAATCTTCCCGCTCATCTCCGCGCGGACGATTGTCGATTTTGATGAGAACGAAGCGCGCCGCAAGCAGACGAAATGGCAAACCGTCGTGGTCGAGGCGGCTAAGCAATGCGGGCAGAACTGGCTGCCCGAAGTCCACACCCCGGGCACGATCAAGGATTTTTTCTCTTCTGCGGAGGCAGGCGTGGCGCCCGCAGCTTTGACGACGCGCCCGACATGGGCGCCCCTGCGCTTTGACTTGCGCCTGATCGGCTCGTTGCAGCCCGGCGCGTCGCACTTGAAGAAAATTCTGAGCGATTTCGCGGGCGAACATCAGCGTCTCCCCGAAAGCGTGCTCATGTTGATTGGCCCCGAAGGCGATTTTACTCCGGCCGAGCTCGCCGTCGCCAGGACGCACGGTTGTCGGCCAATTACATTAGGTCCGATCGTCCTGCGCGTTGAGACTGCTGCGTTGTACTGCCTGAGCGTGCTTTCCTACGAGCTTTTTTGAGTGGCAACGACGACGCGCGCGCGACGTGGCCAATCGCTTCTGTCATGCTCGGAATGACAAAAGACGCGCTCAGTAGATGTAAGGCCGCGGCAGCTGGAAAGCGTTTTGAATCAATTCGAGGCGCGGCTTTGCGTTGTCGGCAATGATCACTTCAACGACATCGAAGCGGAAAAGAATGTCGGGGTCGTCGAGCATGCGCAGCCACGCGAGCCCGCCGCGGGCGATCCGTTTTTGTTTATCGGGATCGACGGCGGCGAGCGGCCGGCCAAACTTTTCGCCCCCACGCGTTTTTACTTCGATGAATACGAGCGTGTCATGGTCGCGCGCGACGAGGTCGATCTCGCCGCCGCTGCGGCCGCGAAAATTACGATAGAGAATTTTGTAGCCTTTCCGGCGCAGGAATTTTCTCGCCAGTTTCTCGCCGAGCGCGCCGCGGCGCAGGTGTGGCGATTTCAATGAGCCCCTGGAGGGCGAGAAGTGGCTGCGCCACCGGCTCGAAAGATCGGCGATGGATCGGGCAAGGACCGAGTTCATGGAGCTTGGTCAGGTGCAGTTCGGTGCCATAGCCTTTGTGCTGGCCGAAGCAATACTCCGGGAATTGCGCGCAGAAGTCACGCATCATCCGGTCGCGCGTGACTTTCGCGATCACGCTTGCGGCCGCGATCGTCAGGCTGATGCAATCGCCGTCGATGATTGCCGTCTGCGAAAAGGGAAAGGGAAACACTGGCAACCCGTCGATCAACACGTGCTCGGGCGGCGGCGCTAATGCGGCGATTGCAACGCCCATCGCCTTATGCGTTGCGCGCAGGATGTTCAGCCGGTCGATCTCGGCGTGATCGATGATTCCCGTCGCCCAAAACACGTCCGGATTCGTCGTAAGATCGACATACGTTTGTTCCCGCAATTCCGGCGCGAGCTGCTTGGAATCGTTCAACTTCCGGTGGCGGAATTTTTCCGGGAGAATTACCGCCGCGGCCACGACCGGCCCGGCGAGCGCGCCGCGTCCGGCCTCGTCAATCCCCGCGATGCGAACGACACCAACAGCGCGCAGCTTCTTTTCGTAACGGAATCCGCAACGCCGGTACATCGCCAAGCGCAGGTTATCTTAATTTGCGCTTAGGAAAATCGGAAAGTGATTAGTCAGAAGTGGCGTCGACTTCTCACTATTCCCTTACCGCCGTGGCTTCCTTACCCTTACGAGTGCGCAGATAATTGAGCCGCGCGCGTCGGGCACGGCCCTTTTTTTCCACTTCGATCTTGGCGACCCGCGGCGAATGCAATGGGAAAACCCGCTCGACGCCCTCACCGTACGAAATCCGGCGGACGGTGAACGTCTCGTTGAGCCCGCGACCTTTGCGGCCGATCACGATCCCGCTGAAAATCTGGATCCGCTCCTTGTCGCCCTCCACCACGCGCGTATGCACGTTGACGCTATCACCGACCGCGAAGTCGCTGCCGTCGCTTTTTTGCTGCTCTTTCTCGATCGCGTCGATGATGCGGTTCATAGCGTCCCGCCCGCTGGACGGGGGCGGACACTTTGCCGCCAACCGAGCGAAAATGCAAACCCGAAGATGTCGATCTCGCCAACGCATACTCCTGCTCTTAATCGAAAGGAACCGAGCAAGAGCATGAGTAGATGCGGGAAAGAAATCTCTGTGAAAATCGGTGTAACCTGTGGCTAAGTTGCCTGCGTTGCGCGCCCGTAGCTCAATTGGATAGAGCGTTGGCCTCCGGAGCCAAAGGCTGTGGGTTCGACCCCCGCCGGGCGCAGTTCTAAGGTGAGAAGTGGACCTGATTAGTGAGAAGTGGGCGGAGTGAACTTCTCATCTCTCACCGAGAGTTTTTCGCGAACGCGAAAACGTCCTCACGCCAGCGCTTCAAGCCGGGTGAGTAAATCCTTCTTGCTTGTGACGCCGGTGACTTGATCGCGCAGCTGGCCGTCCTTGAAAAAGAGGAGCGCGGGGATGGCGCGAATGTTGTACTTGAGTGAGAGACTCTGGTTCTCGTCGACGTTTACCTTCGCCACTTTTACGCTGCCGGATTTCTCGCGCGCGATTTCATCCAACAGCGGCGCGATCAGTTTACACGGGCCACACCACTCGGCCCAAAAATCGACAACCACCGGTTTATCGCTTCGCATTACTTCGCGATCGAAGCTGCTTTCATCCACAGTCAGGGCAGCGGAAGTTTCCATCGGTCAGGAAAAATAATTCCAAATCTGAAGGATCAAAATCAGTGCGGAAATACCGAGCACGGCCCAGCAAAGCGGCATCGGAATATTTTCGACGCCCGGCGGCGGTTCGCTCGTGACCGTGAGTGGCACGCTGGGCGGCGCCGTCACTTCGGGCATCGTCACCAAAGGTTGCGTTTTTTTCATCTGCACCGGCGCGCTCGGCCTAGCCTCCGGTGCAGGCATCGCTCCCACTCGCGCAGTTTCTTTTTTTAAACCCGGTGCCGGCATTGGCGCCGCCGGAGGCGAAGCCGCGACGCTTGGGCGCGGCGGCGGCGGTGGGGGAGGCGCGGCACTCGGCGGCGGTGGTGCTGGTGCGGCGGGCTTGACGGGCGGGCGAACCGGTAAATTGATGCGCACGGGCTCGCGCGGCCCGCTCGTTGCGCCGGGCGGTTGTGGCGGAGTGATTCGCACCGGGTCGTTCTGTGGATCCTTCGGCTCGGCCATCGGTGGTGTTACAAAGTGCGCGAAAATCGCCGCTTTGTCACTTGTTTCCTGCTTCCGCTCGAAAAATTTTTGCTGCACGCCTCGCCAAACTCGCTGCGACAAGACTCAGGCGAGTAGATCGTAGCCCCGGCTGCCGGTAATCGCGCGATGAATGAATCCGCCCACCGGTGCGGCTTGGGACAAAACCACGCGCGCGTCGACGTCGAGCGCATCCGCTTCCGTTCGGGCGATGTGCGGCTGATCGACCAGGAGCTTCAGTCGATCTCCGATTCGCTGTCGCGCGCGCGCATGGGCGATCCTCTGCTGCAGCGCCATCGCCCGGCCGTAGCGCTCGTTTTTTGTCTTCGCAGAAATTTGATTCGGCATTCTGGCCGCGCGCGATCCTTCTTCGCGCGAATACTTGAAAACGCCGAGCCGATCGAATTGGCTGCGCTCGATGAATTCGAGGAGCGCATCGAAGTCTTGCTCGGTTTCTCCGGGGAAACCGACGATGAAAGTCGTGCGTAAAGCCACACCGGGAATCCCATGGCGCAACCGGGATATCAGCGTCTCGATATGTTCCCGCGAGGTTTCGCGCCGCATCCGCTGCAACATCGATTCAGCGATGTGCTGCAAAGGAATGTCAATGTAACGCGCGACTTTCTCGCAGCCGGCAATCGTCTCGATCAGCTCGTCGCTCCAGTGCGCCGGATGCGTGTAGAGCAGACGCACCCAGAAATCGCCTTCGATTTCGTCGATCTCGCGCAACAGATCGGCCAGGGTCGGACCGCGACCGGAATCGACCGGCTGGCGCGGCCCGGCTTTCTCCGCCCACAAATCCATTCCATAATAAGTCGTGTCCTGGCTGATCAAATTGATCTCGCGCACGCCTTCGGCGACGAGCGCGCGGATTTCAGCCAGCACCGAGTCGGGCGAACGGCTCCGATGTTTGCCGCGCATCTGCGGGATGACGCAAAAACTGCACGGGTGATTACAGCCTTCCGCGATTTTGACGTAGGCCGTGTGCGCGGGCGTGAGGCGAAACCGTGGCGTGTCGTAATCGGGAATGTAACGCGGCCGCCGGTCGGCGAAGGCAAGATCGACATCCTGGCCTGTCCGATTCGTCCCGTCAGACCTATACGACATATGCGACCCAAGGATCCGCTCCACAATCGCGCCGATCCGGCTGACCTGGTCGAGGCCAATAAACTCATCCACCTCGGGCAGCAATTCGCGCAGTTCGCGTCCGTAACGCTGCGACATGCAACCGCTAACGATGATTTTTTGCTGCGGGTTTTCGCTTGTTCGCCTCCGCTGATGGGCTTCGAGGATCGCTGCGATCGATTCCTCCTTTGCTGAATCGATGAACGCGCAGGTGTTAATCACGAGCACGTCGGCTTCATTGGCATCGCATGTGATTTCCATGCCGCGCTCGAGCACGCTGCCGAGCATGATCTCGGCATCCACCAGGTTCTTGGCGCAGCCAAGGCCGATCATTCCGACTTTGGTGCTCATCCTAAAGCGTTGCCGCGGCTGCGCCTCAAACGGTTACTCCACCGTGATATCGGCGTCGTTCTCGGTCACGACCTTGCCATTCTTTTTGATTTGAATGGCGTCGCGATCCAGCACCCGCACCGCAATGTGTTGCCCACGGAACTCCACCGTGCCGTCGCCGGGCGATATCCAGCGTTCAAACGCTGGCGTGGTCGCTTCGTTGTCGACGATGATTTTGACGTACGTCTTTTTTAGCGGGCGAATATCAACGCGATTTGGTCCGGAGGATTCTGTCGTTTCAGGCGTCTCTTTTGCGTTCGCCGCGCCCGGCTTGGCCAAGTCTTCAGGCTTTACCGGCTCAGCTCTGCGGATCTCCGGCTCTTTCGGCGGTGATTCACGAGCGACCGACGCCAGCGCGGCACTCGGAGCAGGCGTGGCAGTGGTTGCCGGCCTGGAAGTTTGCGCGGCAGCAACTGGTGGCGCGGAAGCGATTTTGTTCGCGTTCGTTTCCGCCGATTGGACGGGAGAGGTTGCAACAGTAGCTGGTCCCCGCGCCGTGGAAGCAGGCTCAACCGGGGTCCGCGTCACCGGCGCGGCCGCGGCTGGGGCCTGTGCCGCTACCGGAGGTCGACGCGGCGCGATCCGCTGAATATTCAGGACCAGTTTCATCAGGAAAAAGCCTACGATCAAAACAACCGCCCCGATTACGAGCGGCATTAGCGAACGCCGCTCGGAAACTGTCCTGCGAACGACCGGCGGGCGAGACGGTTTCGGCGGCACCGTCTCCTGAAGATACGAGTAACCGTCCACCGTGACATTTTCCGAGCCCTCGAACGCTTCCAAATACGGTGTCACATCGATATCCAAAAATTTGCCGTAGATGAGGAGGAAACCTTTGGCGTAAGCGAGGCTGGGGAACTGCGAGAAATCTTCAGCCTCGATTTCGGCGAGCCGCGACGGGCGGATTTTGGTCATCCGTGCCGCTTCATCGAGGGTCAGCCCTCGCGCCAGGCGCGCCTCTTGAAATTTCTTGCCCAGACCTTCGATCGTCATGTGGTATGCCGGCGGTCGCTAAACCGCGGCATCAAGATCGACAAGTATCTCGCGCGGCTTCGCGCCTTCGCCGGGACCAAGGATACCGCGCTGTTCGAGAATATCAACGATTCGAGCCGCACGGGTGTAACCCAGCCGTAGACGCCGTTGCAGCAGAGAAGTGGACGCGCGTTTTTCCTGGCGAATAATCTCGAGGCATTTGTCGACGAGCTCCTCGTCTTCCTCCGTCACGTCATCGGCCGAATTGCTCGCGGCTTCAAGTTTTTCGTGCATCGCAGCGTCGAATGCGGGCGGACTTTGCGCCGAAACGAACTCGACAAGACGCCGAATTTCCTCATCCGTAACGAGCACGCCCTGCGCGCGAATCAGGCGGGAAGCGCTTGGCGGCAGATAGAGCATGTCGCCCTGGCCTAACAAACGGTCCGCGCCGTTTTCATCGAGGATGACGCGACTGTCGATCTTGCTCGCGACTTGAAACGCAATCCGGCTGGGAATGTTTGCCTTAATCACGCCGGTGATCACGTCCGCCCGCGGCGTTTGCGTTGCAACAATGAGATGGATCCCGGCCGCGCGCGCCATTTGTGTGATCCGCGCGATCGCGCTCTCCACGTCTGCCGGTGCTGTCTGCATCAGATCGGCCAACTCATCGATGATGACCACGATGTAAGGAAGTTTATCGGGAATCTCGAGCTCTGGTTTTGTAGCCGGCATCGTTGATGCCGGGCCGCGATCATCGATCGCGGCTACAGCTTCGCCGTTGTCATCGACTTCCTTCCTTTTTACCGGACGGGCATTGAAGCCGATGATGTTGCGCACACCGACTCGAGCGAAAACTTTGTAGCGCCGTTCCATTTCGTCGGTCAGGCCGCGCAAAACCAGGAGCACTTTTTTTGGATCGGTGATTACGGGGTAACGCAGGTGCGGCAGCTGCGCGTAGGTCTGCAGCTCGACGACCTTGGGATCGATGAGGATGAATTGCAGTTCTTCCGGGGTGAATCGGAAGAGGATGCTGGCGATGAGGCCGTTGATGCAAACGCTCTTGCCGCTGCCGGTCGTTCCCGCGACGAGCAGATGCGGCATTTGCGCCAGGTCGGTGATGATCGCCTTGCCGTAAACGTCTTTGCCGAGGGCGAGCGGAATTCTGGCCCGGGCTTTCGCTTCTTCCCAATTGCCTGACTCCAATAATTCGCGCAGCGTCACCGTTACTTTGCGCGTGTTCGCCAGCTCGATGCCGACGGTATCTTTGCCTGGAATCGGCGCGAGAATGTTGATGCGCTCGGCGCGCGTGGCGCGCGCCAGGTCGCGCTCAAGGCTGACGATTTTGTCCACGCGCACACCTTTGGCCGGATAAACCTCGTAGCGCGTGATCGTCGGTCCTTTGGTGATGTCGCCGGGCGCAACCGCGATTCCAAACTGAGCGAGCGTGTCGATCAACGTTTGCTGGACGCGCTGCAACTCGGCCGGATCGGCGCCACCCCGCGCGGTTGGATCACGTTCGTCGAGCAGGTCAAGCCCGGGCAGCGCGTAGTCTTTGCCTTCCCACGTTCGGCTCGTTAGGCCGGAAGTGATTGTCGATCTTGTCCCGGTCGCACGGACCTCGGCGAGCGATGGTCGGCGTCGTCCTGCGCCCGGCTCGCTCGGCAGCGCGGTCGTATCGACGACCTTCGGTTTCGGCCGATTCGCCAATTCTTCCGCTGCGACAACCGCGGCCTCGTCAGCGTCGGGAACAGCCGCGCCCTTCCTCTTGAGTTGCTTCTCAAGCAGGCGCCGTTGTTTCGCCAGCTCTTTCTGGCTGATCTCCAACTGGCCTTTTAGATCGCTCTTGCGCAGTTGCCGCTCCAGCTGCCACGCGTGCAAATTGCCGACGCCGCGTCGCGTTCCGGCGACAGTTTGGCGGACGAGGTAAATCGGTCGCAATCCTGTCATGAGAATCAGCGTGGCGAGATAGATTCCGCTCAACAGAATTAGCGAACCCACCTTGCCCATCGAGTTGAGGAGCAGAGTTTTGCCGATGTAGTAACCAACCGCCCCCCCGGGCCCTGGAATGTTGAACGCGTTTTTCCAGCCGAGAAAATGGCGCGTCTGCAACTCGAGCAGACATGCACCGGAGATGATAAAGAGGAGAATCCACGGCAGACGTCTGGTCACGCGCAACTTGGGATGGAAGAGCTTGACCGCGCCGAACCCGAGCAGGATTGCGGGAATGAGGTAAGAAGCGGCGCCGACAAGAAAATAACAAATACTGGCGAGGACGGCGCCGAACCAGCCAATGAAATTTTGAGCCGGACGATTTGGTGGCGAGAGATAACTCCACGGCACCCAGGCCGGCAAATCTTTCGCTGTGTAGGAGATCAGCGCGAGAAAGAGCAACGTTCCAACGCCAAGCAGGATCAAGGCGAAGACTTCGTTCCAGGCGCTGTTCTTGGGGGGACGAGCCACTTCTGCAGGGCATAGTAATGCGCCGCTGGGATGTTTCAATCACTCTTCCATCTTAATCTTGCTCCTGCTCGTGCTCATAATCGTGCTCAACAAGATTCGATCAGGAACATGAGCGTGATCAGGCCGAGCGCGACAGGCGTTTGCGCTTGCGCACGCCGCCGGAAGCCGCTTACTGTCCCCGGCCATGCGATATTCTCGGCGGCTCTGCGCAACTTTCTCTGTCTGCGCGAGTTTCGTTTTTATCTGCGCGTGCGAAAAACATCACGTTGGTGAAATGTCTGAGGTGCAAAGGGAACATGGCGAGCTTGCGCCGGGCGAAGCGCCGCGAGAGGAACGTAAAGCGGAAAGATCGACATCCTCCTCTCCGGCTCCGACCGTGACGCCGGCTGAATTTTTCGGCGCCTCAAAACCTCGTTAGGCGAGGAAACCATGGCCAGACACAATTACCTGACGTCGCCGCCGAACATGACGCGGATGCCGCCGGGCGTGCCTTACATCATCGGCAACGAAGGCGCGGAACGGTTCAGCTTCTACGGGATGCGGACGATCCTCATCGGGTTCATGACGCAATTTATGTTGAACAAATCCGGCGTCCTCCAAGGGATGCCGGAGTACCAAGCGCAGGGTTGGTTCCACCAATTCGTCTCGTCGGTTTATTGGATGCCGTTCTTCGGTGCGATCATTTCGGACGGCTGGCTCGGGAAATACCGGACGATCCTTTACCTCTCCATCGTCTATTGCTTCGGCCATTTCACTCTCGCATTCATGGACAGCGCGGCCGGCATTCACTTCGGCCAAAAATGGGTGCTCGCGATCGGATTGATTTTGATTGCGATTGGCGCCGGCGGCATCAAGCCATGTGTTTCGGCGAATGTGGGCGATCAGTTCGGCGAATCGAACAAGCATTTGCTCTCGCGGGTTTTCGGCTGGTTTTATTTTTCCATCAACCTCGGCTCGTCCTTCTCGATTTATCTCTGCCCGATTCTTCTCCGCGATCCGAACTGGGGACCGAGATACGCCTTCGGTTTGCCCGGGGTATTGATGTTCATTGCCACCATCATCTTCTGGCTCGGTCGCAAGAAGATGGTGCACGTTCCGCCCGGTGGTCTCGGGTTTTTGACCGATCTAAAAAGCAAGGAAGGACGCAGCATTCTGTTGCGCATTTGGACGATTTATATCTTCACCATGATTTTCTGGGCGCTCTGGGACCAGAGCAGCGGCGGAGAATGGACCATTCAATGCCAAAAGATGGATCTGCAGATGAACCTCTACTTCTTCACCCTCAACTTGCTGCCGGAACAGGTGAATGTGGTGAACGGCATCTTCATTTTGGCAATGATTCCGCTCTTTAACTACTGGCTTTATCCCTTGATCAGCCGGGTCTTTCCGCTCACGCCGTTGCGCAAGATTGGTATCGGCCTGGTCCTGACCGCGCTTTCGTTTGTGGTCATCTGGGGTATCCAGCTCAATATCGATCACGGTGGGCGGCCGACCGTTTGGTGGCAAATGCTCGCTTATGTCGTTTTGTCAGCGGGCGAAGTGATGGTTTCAATCACGGGGCTCGAGTTCTCCTACACCCAGGCGCCGAACCGGATGAAGAGCCTTCTCATGTCGATGTGGCTGCTCTCGGTCGCGCTCGGAAACCAAATTCCGTCCATCATCAGTTTCCTCATCCCGAAATTAAAATCGATGGGGATGAATCTCGAGGGGGCGAATTACTTCCGGTTCTTCACCCTGCTCATGCTCGCCACCTCGGTGATTTACATCTTCGTCTCGCGCCATTTCCGCGAGCGGACTTATTTGCAAACCCAGGTGCCGGAGGACGATCGCGTCACCGAACCGCTCCTGGCCGGCGGCGCGCCCACGTAACCAAACAAGATGAGGCCACTCACTGTCGCAGTCGCGTTGTCACTTCTCGCGATTGTCGATCTTTGCGCCTCGGAACAGGACGACCGGTTTCAGCAACTGGCCGCCGTTTATATTGAGCAGGAGCTCGCCGCCAACCCGGAGCAGGCGAGTGAGCTGGGCGATCATCGCTTCGACGCCGGGCTCACCGATTATTCGCCCGACAAACGCGACCAGGTCCTCGCCGCAGCCAGGGAGCTGCGCGACAAACTTGGCGCGTTCAACGACATCGGTGAGCTAACCGGCCCGAACAAGATCGACATTCGCATCCTGCGCGACGCCGTGGACAACGAAATTTTCGAGTTGGAAGAATTGCGCGAAGCCGAGTGGAACCCGCTCCTCTACATGCAGAGCCTCGCGAACAGTCTCTACCTGCTGGTGGCGCGCGATTTCGATACGCCTGACAAACGCATTGCGAGCTTGCGCAAGCGCATGGAAGCGATCCCGCGGGTAATCGATCAGGCCAAGGCGAACCTGCAGCGCCCGCCGCGCGTGCATACCGAGACGGCTATCGAGCAAACCCAGGGCGCCATCTCGCTCGTGCGCGAAGGCCTCAGCCCGTTGCTCGATCAAATGCCGCAGATGAAGAAAGACCTCGCGCCGCTCCAGGAAAAAACCGCTAAAGCACTCGAGGATTACAAGACCTGGCTGCAAAAAGATTTGCTCCCGCGCTCGGACGGCGATTTCCGCATCGGCCCCGACAAATTTCGCAAGAAATTGCGTTTCGCGCTCGCCTCGGATTTATCGATGGAAGAAGTCATGCACCGCGCGCAGGCGGACCTGAAGCAGACCCAAAACGCCATCTACGAAACCGCGCTCCCTCTTTACAAAAAATATTTCGGCAAGGCCGATAAAGCGACACTCGGTGACAAGAAAAAAGTCATCGCCGCCGTCCTCGACAAACTGGCCGAGCAACATCCGGACGACAACACCATTGTCGGCTACTGCCAGAAAGTTATGAGCGAGGCGAACGATTTCGTGAAGCAGCACAACCTCGTGCGCGTGCCGGATGTGCCGCTCGACATTATTGTCATGCCGGAGTTCAAGCGAGGCCAGGCCGTCGCCTATTGCGATTCACCGGGGCCGCTCGAGAAAATCGGCAAAACTTTTTTCGCCGTCGCGCCGACGCCGAACGATTGGGACAAGAAACGCAAGGACTCCTTCTTTCGCGAGTACAACAACTACATGATCCGCGATCTGACCGTGCATGAAGCCATGCCCGGCCATTACTTACAGCTCGCCCATGCGAACGAATTCAAGGCGCCGACCATGGTGCGTGCGATCTTTCACAGCGGCACGTTCATCGAAGGCTGGGCCGTTTACACCGAGCAACTCATGGCCGAGGCCGGTTTCGGCGGACCGGAAGTAAAAATGCAGCAGCTCAAAATGCGACTGCGCGTCGATTGCAACGCCATCATCGACCAAAGCATCCACGCAGGGAACATGAGCGAACAACAGGCGCTCGACCTGATGATGAAAGAAGGTTTCCAGCAGGAAGGCGAAGCAGTCGGCAAATGGAAACGCGCCCGTCTCACTTCGGCACAACTCTCCACTTACTTCGTCGGCGCCGCCGAACATCTCGATCTTCGCGACAAAGCAAAAGCGCGCGACGGCACAGGGTTCGACTTGAAGAAGTACAACGACACCGTGATTTCCTACGGCAGTCCGCCCGTCAAATACGTGCGCGAGCTGATGGGGCTGTGAAAAAAATCGTCATTCCGCGCGCTAGCTCTTACTCGCCATCAGCTTCGCCAGGTGATCGAGATTGAAGATGCGGCGCGTACCGCTCTTCGTATCGCGGAACATCACTTCGTACCAGCCTTGCATCCGCTCGGCGACGTAGCGCTTTCCACGCACCTCAATCGGCTGGCGCGCAATGACGCGATGAATCACTTTCTCGTAAGCAGACCGTGGCCAGTGCCGCATCCGTCGCCGATTCCAGTTCCAGACGCGCCCGGCGTCGCTGTACGCTTCCGGCCGTTCCGGAAAATCGAGCAGCGACCGCGCGTTCCCATCGAAGACTGCATCGATATGGCGTAGCGTTTCCGAGTCGCTCAGTCGGCGAATCTCTCGCCGGAACGGTCGCAGCGCCTCCTGGGCGATCGCGCGCAAGCTTAGCTTTCGGCCATCACGCAGTTTCCACATGGGCACATTCACGTCGGAAGTGAAGGGATTATGCGCCAGCGACTCCCGGGTTACCCGCCAGCCTGTGCGGGACGAGTGTTTGCGGAGCTGGAACCGGGCGAAGCGCGGAATCGCGTGAACGTCGAGTTGTTCCAGATTGTAGTTCGGCCAACTGTTCACAACTTCCGCCGCACCGGCGATGAATGCGCACGTCGCGAGCATGAGCGCGGCGTCGGGTGTAAAGTCTGCGGTTACTTCGATTCGGTTGCGGCGAGGGCGAACACCGATCGCGGTGCTCTCGCGGTTCGCGGCGAGGAGCATCACCGGCGCGGGCAGGATATACGCGAGCAGGTAACCGAGCCGTTTGGCATCGCGTGCCGGCGAACCGGAATCGATTTGGAACGAGAAATTGTAATGCGTGCTGAAACCTTGGAGCCGCGCGCGGCATTTCTTGCGCCGGGCCCAGTGGCGCAATTCTTCACCGACATAATGGATCTGCTCCCACAGGAGCCGGGTCGCGCGATAACAACAGCCCGGCTCCAACTCCACGATTGGCGTCGCGACCTCGATCACGCCGGTGTCGAAGTAGATCGCACCGCCGGAGGGAAGCTGAAAGGAACGTCCAGTCCGCGGCAGCATCTTGCGCCTGATCAGCTTCGCCGCTGTCCCGAAAATTTTTTCCGGCCGCTGCCGCACGTCGTCGATGATGAGGTTGAACTCGGCTTCCAACCCGATCACGGCCCGCGGCGGCGGCAGCTGAAAACGCGCGCCGCGTTTTGAGCGATCTCGCTTTACGATTCGCTGCATTCCCGTGGCACGATCGTGAGGTAACCGAGGTCAACGTGGAGATAGTCATCACCTGTTTGATAATCGCGGACTCGAACCTCCGCGCCGAGCCCTGCCGCGATCTCGGCGTAACGCTTGATCGATTTTTCGTCGTCGAGATAAGTGTCGCCCACCCGGTAGATATTCGCCGCCGTGCCCCAGCAATGGAGCGGGACGCCGCGATTGATCCGATGCGCCGGTGAGCGGTAACCGCCATTGACGCTGATGAACACCGGTGCGTCCACTTCCCGGCGAAAATCTTCCAGGTAGCGTGCCAATGCCAGGATCGCGCACGGTACGTGGTGCGGGAACTCGCGCAGGAGCAACGGCGCCTCGCGCGAATCGACCGCGATCAATTCCGACAACGCGAAATGCGTCGCCACGCGCAACGCACGCGCCTCATCCCAGCTCGGCACCGCGAACAAGAACCGCGGCAGATGATGCACGACGCCATTTTGGTCCGTGATCGCCTCACCCGGCCGGAATGCTGCCCGATGCTCGGTGGAGAGCGTCAAGGCATCGATGGCGCGGAGTTGATTGGTGGCGGTCACGTTTTCACCTCCGCGCCCGTCAGCACCTGAAAAATTGCCTCCGAAACTTTGGCGATGGCTTCACGGCGGCCGTTCGCCTCCGGTGCTGTCTCGGTCAGGACAATCAGGATGTAGGGTTCCCGTTCGGGGATGTAGATAATCCCGGCATCGTGACAAGCGCTGGAAATTTCGCCTGTCTTGTGCGCGACTCTCGCGTGTTCCGGTAGTAGCGCGGGGATCATCGAGTTAAACCGCTGCTGGAGCAGGATGTTGATTGCGTGATCGCGGCTGGCCTTGGACAGGAAGTCGCCGCGCAGCGCCGCAAAGAGCTCGACCAAACCTTGCGCGGTGGTTTCGTTATTGAAGTTTTGCTCGAAGGCTTTGGTGTCGTCCACGCCGCGTCGGAGTTGCAGGCCATGTACACCCGCCGCGGCGAGAACTTCGCGCACGTACTCCACCGTGAGATCATCAAGCACCAGGTTTGCCGCGAGGTTGCTGCTGGAAACGATCATCCATTCCGCCAGATCGGATATCTTCGCGGCGCGTCCGATCAAGCGGTGGAGCGGGGGATAGCCGTCCGTCTCGGCATCGATTCGAAAGGGCGATCGGTCCGACGCGCTGAGGAACCGGTTGCGCACGTGCAAAGTGTCGTCGGGCCGAATCCGTTCCTCATCGATTGCTCTCCCGATCCCGAGCAGGATCGCGACCTTCATGGTGGAGGCGGCGTGAAACGGCCGCTCGGCATTGATCGCGAACCGAAAGCCGTCTTCGTAATCGTGCAGAGCAATCGCGTAAGCGACCGCCTTGCTTTCGCTCATGATGCGCTCGCAAGCGCACCGCAGCTGCGCGGTTTTTTCCTGCTCGTCCATAATTGGCCCGGGGCTGCTATTTACAACGGAGATGAAGGGCCGCAAAATTCGCTCATGCCGAACTTGGCGACATGGTTACGCGCGAAGGACGAAAAATGGTTTCAACCATTTTTCGACCGCCATCCCGAACTGGAGATCCACAATGCGCTCAAGCGCGAAGTGAATCTCGACCAAGCCGACGGTCTGCTCTTGACCGGCGGCTCGGACATCGCCCCTGAATTCCTCCGCCAGGAAATTCCTGACCCTTCGTTGCTCGATAAAGATGTCGATCCTGCGCGTGACCGCTGGGAATTCGAAGCCGTGCAAAAAGCGATTGCCCGCGGTCTCCCGATCTTCGCGATCTGCAAAGGCCTCCAGGTCCTGAACGTCGCTCTCGGCGGCACACTTAAGCTCGACATTTCCGGTCACAAACTTCCGGAACAAAAGGATCACGATGTTCAGCCTTTGCGCAGCGACATGAAAGCAACCCACCGCTTGGAACGCGTGAACAGTTCGCATCACCAGGCTATCGAGCGATTAGGCCAGGGCTTGGAAGCGGAAGCGTGGTGCGCGACCGACGATATCATCGAGCAGGTCCGCCTCCGCGATTATCCATTCGCTCTCGGCGTTCAGTATCACCCGGAGCGCGGCCACATTTACGACGCGCTCTTCGAGAATTTCTTCGCTAAGATCGACAATCGCTAAAATCGACATGTCCGCTCCCCAAAACACGATCGCCATCGTTTACGATTACGACCAGACGCTGAGTCCGAGCTACATGCAGGACGAGGTCGTCTTCCCGGTGTTCGGGATCGACGGCGGGAAATTCTGGCAGCGTTGCACTGAGCTAGTACGGGACGGCGGTTATGACAACGAACTCGCTTACATGAAAGTGTTGCTCGACACCCTGGGCATGGATCGGCCGAAGAACAGCGAGCTGCGTTCGCTCGGCAAAAAATTGAACTTCTACAAAGGCTTGCCCGAGATGTTTGAGGAATTCCAGAGTGGCCTGCTCACTGCCGAGCACGTCGCCCACGGCATCACGGTCGAGCACTACATCATTTCTTCAGGGATGAAGGTGCTGATCGAAGGCAGCCGGCTCGCCCCGTACGTGCGCGCGATTTTCGGCTGCGAGTTCGCCGAGGACGAAGAAGGCCGGATCACCTTCCCGAAGCGCGTCATCAGTCACACGCAAAAGACGCAGTTCCTTTTCCGGATTAACAAAGGCCTGCTCGACATGTCCCAGGACGTCAACGACCACATGGACCCCGACATTCGCCCGATCCCGTTCCCGAACATGATCTACATCGGCGATGGCCCGACCGATGTGCCCTGCTTCACCGTCATGAACAAAAACGGCGGGCAAGCCATCGCCGTTTACAATCCCGACGATCCGCAGCGTGTCGGCTTCAAGAAATGTTACCAGCTTTCGACCCACGCCGGACGGGTCAAACACATCGCACCCGCCGATTATCGGCCAAACACGCACTTGCGCATGTTACTCGAACAAATGGTCGCCGAAACCGCCGACCGCATCGTCGCCCAACGCAAAGAAGCCATCGAAACCGGCACCGTCCGCGCGCCCAAACATTAAAAGTTGGGATCGTTTTCTACATCTTTGCCCGATGGCTCTGATTAAGTGCTATGAGTGCAAGAAGGAGATCAGCTCCTTGGCGACGGCTTGCCCCTTCTGCGGTGCTCCACGTCTGCCAAACCTGCTGCTGCCATCAGCAGCTGAGATTCGCGCGTTTCCTGGACTCAACACATTCGTGGCGCAGCGGGATGCGAAACAGCCCGCGCTCGCATCTGGGCTGGCTGGGCGGTTGCTATATTCGGCGTTTTGTTCGGCTTTGGGATCGTGAGCGGGTCGAGCGCTACTTCAGTCACACCCGGTGCTCGCTTCGGGTTTGCACTATTTGTCGCATACTTCTTTTGGGCCAGCTACTGGGGTATCCCGTACCTGTGGCAGCAGTGGCGGCAAATGGTCAGCAATCTCGGGTGCTTCTTTATCGCTACTCCGATTGGATGGGTGATTTTGTTGTTTTATTTTCTGGCCGTCCCGATCATTGGAGGTTGTATTTACGGCGTGTGTGGGGGCGGCCTTGCGCAGTATTTGAGAGCGCGGCAGATTGCGCGGACTCCGCTCAAGAACCGAACGAGATGAGCTAGTTCTACCGGCCGTGACAACTTCAATTCTGCCCTTCGAGGACGTATTCGAGGTCGGACCTGACGGCATTCTCGTCCTTAAGCGCCCACTCGTTACTCGCGGAATGCCGCTACCAGCTGGAGCGCGATGTTACCCAGGTTTCCGATTCGCTGGCGTCGACATATCTGAGCACATTGATCAACCTCTCGTGGTGTTCAAACGGTCGCACCACCTCGAGTTCCTTGGCTTTGCCACCTACGCACCCGATAAACCGAACAAAGGGTGGGTCAAAGGTTGGGGAGTAGTGCACAAGACTTCTCATCTACTGCACTCATTTTTTCCTACCCGGGAAGGCTGAAGAGGTGCAGAGACAAGCGGGAGATGAATTCAAGGTGGTGTACGGTTCTAAACGCATCGGCAGTAGTAATGATTTTGTGTATTAGTGACTGCGGGGCTACCCTGGCGGGCTGACTGGGTCACCAGATCAGATTGTGAATATACAGCGACGTTGAGCTTCTCTGGAGAACGATTAGAATCGATTCAATGTCACTCGA
>JBHEMD010000206.1:0-18641 GCA_046262735.1 Chthoniobacterales bacterium
ACCGGGCGAATCGGCTCCGCGCGCAACGCCACCGCCACGATCGGCTGTTCCGATGTAAAATTCTCCAGGTGCGTCTGGAGCATGCGGAAGAGAAGATCGACATCGTTGGTCGGCTGCGGGATTTTGAACACGCGCTCGTAAGTGCGAGCCGCACTGGCATTAGTTTGTTCGCCCGAGAAAGTGATCGTCAGGATGAGTTCACGCGCGACGAGATAAATCGCGCTCAGTCGAAAGGCGAGCTGCTCGAGAAACCGGCGCAGCATGAAGAGCAGGGGTTCGGCAGTCTCGATCTCGTGCTCGAACTCGAAGCTCTCCTCAAACGATTCGGGCGGGAGAACAAATTTCAGGAGTCGCGTCGCCGTTCCATTCGCCCGCTCCCAAAGCCGGACCGCTTCCGGCCCGAGCCGCGCTCGCAGCTCTTCCCGATCGAGTGCGGCCAATTGCCCAAGTGTGTGAATCCCCCATTTTCGCAGGACTTCCAGGATATCCTGCACGTCCATCTCCCCTTCCATGCGGCCAGTTTACAACAGGCCGCTGAATACGTTCAAGTGAACAGTTTAACGGGTTAAAAAATAACCGCTCGCTCTAAATAGCCCTGTCATGTTGAGCGAAGCGAAACATCTCTGACTGTTCTTTTCGCGTTTCCGCCGAGAGATGATCAGAGATTCTTCGCTTCGCTCAGAATGACATTCTGAAATCACTTCAGACGATTTCGACCGGACATTTGGGCAGGGCTTGCATGAAAGCCCGACCGTAGGGTTTGGTGACGATGCGGTTGTCGAGGATAACGATGATGCCGCGGTCGGTTTTGGTACGGATAAGGCGGCCGACGCCTTGACGGAATTTCAGGATTGCTTCGGGCAATGAATATTCGGTGAAGGGATCGCCGCCGCGCTCCTCGATCAGCTCGAGCTTTGCTTCGATGAGCGGATGATCGGGGACGGCGAAGGGCAGGCGGGTGATGATCACGTTGGAGAGCGCTTCGCCGGGAACATCGACGCCGCCCCAGAAACTGTCGGTGCCGAAAAGAACGCTGCGCGGCGTGGTTTTGAATTGCTCGAGCAGTTTAGTCCTCGGCGCGCCGGCGCCCTGGATGAGCAGGTTCATCTCTTTTTCGACAAAGAATTTTTGCATTCGGCCGGCGACTTCCTGCAGGTCGCGGTAGCTGGTGAAAAGGACGAACGCGCGGCCATCGGTTTTCTCGACGAAATGAGCGACCCATCGCTCGAGCTCCTTGTGATAAGCGGCGTCGCGCGGATCGGGCATTTTTTGCACGATGAAGAGTTTCATCTGCTTTTGAAAATCGAACGGGCTACCGAGCTGCAACGGCTCAGCCTCGGTCGCTCCGACGCGTTCGCGGAAGTAGCGTAGCTCCGGCCGGCCGACGGCGAGCGTGGCGCTGGTCATGAAGGAGCAGCAGTTGTCTCGAAAAAGCATTCGGCGGAGGACCGGCGCAAGATCGACAGGCGCAGCGTTGAGCGAGAGGAAGCGCTCGGTCCGGCCCGTGCGCTCAACCCAGTAGACGTGCTCGGGCGCGCGTTGCTCGAGGAAAATGGCGATGCCATCGCGTGCCTCGCGAATGCGACGGCCGAATTCCTGCAATTCGGCTTTCAGGAATTCGTCATCGGCGCGTTTCACCACGTCGGCGATGCGCGCCTGGAGCGCGGTCAATCGGCCGGTGATCGTGTCCGGGACAAGATCGACATTGCGCACCCGGAACTCGCGGCCTTTGCGGAAGTCGGATTTCGTTTCGACCGCGCCGAAAAATTTGTCCACGTCCTCGACCAGCTCGGCGGCGAGTCGCACGCCTTGGGCATCGCGCATGACGGTGAAAAGGCCTTTGCGCGTACGCGCGTTGTAGAGTCGTTGGATTGTCGATCTTAAGCCGTACTGCGCGATGCCGATCCCGATCTGTTTGGAGGCGACCTGCTCGACGGTGTGGGCTTCGTCGAAAATGATGAAGTCGTTCGGGAAAAGAAAACCGCTCTCGCGTTCCTGCTGCAGCTCCGGTGTGCCGAGGAGAATAAAAAGCAACGTGTGATTGAGCACGATCACGTCGGCGGCGAGCAATCGCTTGCGGGCCTGCTGATAGAAACAGCGCGGATTTTGGCCGCAGGTTTTCTGGGTGCAGATATGCGCTTCACTGCAAACCTGGGTCCACACTTTCGGATCCGGTTCGATCGACAGATCGATCAACGAACCGTCGCGCGTTGTGCTGGCCCATTCGGCGAGCCGTTGCAATTCGGTTTGTTCAGGACCGGTGAAAAGTTCATTGGCGCTTTGCATCGCGCGCTCGAGCCGCCGGCCGCAGATGTAATTTTGCCGGCCTTTCATCAGCGCCGCCTCGAATTCGACCGGCAGGATTTTCTTGAGGATCGGAATGTCTTTATGAACGAGTTGTTCCTGGAGATTGATCGTGTGCGTGGAAATGATGGCTTTCTTGTGCTGCTCGAGGGCGAAGAGGATCGCGGGAACCAGATAGGCAAGCGATTTGCCGACACCGGTGCCAGCTTCGACGATGAGATGTCGATCTTCTTCCAGAGCGCGCGCGACAGCCTCGGCCATCGCTTGTTGTTGCGGGCGAAATTCGAAGTTCTTCGCCTTCGAGAGGAGACCGTCGGCGGCGAAAATGGCGCGGACGCGCTCGACGAAGTCGGTTCCGAGGTTGTTTTTGAGGGCAATCATTGCGGAAACCCCAAGCACCAATCTCCAAACCCCAAAGAAACTCCAATCACCAAATTACAATAGCCCTGCGGCGTGGTTAATTGGAGTTTGAAGATTGGTGCTTGGGGTTTGGTGCTGCGCATCGGCGGGGCGGGATGCGATCTCGGGCCGGTTGCGTTAAGCTGAAACGAATCTCACTTATTGGTCCGCCGATGCGTCTTCTCGATCGCTACGTGATTCGTAATTTTTTGCAGGCCTACATTTACTGCATCGCCGGGTTCATTTCGATCTGGCTGATCTTCGACATCAGCGATAACATCTCGAGTCTGCTGGATGAGCGCGTCGGGCTGGTGCTGGCGGTGCAGTATTATCTCACGCAGGTGCCGCAGGTGTTCATCATTCTCCTGCCGGTGTCGTTGTTGCTCGCGCTGCTTTTTGCGCTCGGCCGGATGTCGCGGGCGAACGAGATCGTGTCGATGCTGACCGCGGGGGTCAGTCTGCCGCGAATTCTCCTGCCGCTGATCGTGCTCGGTCTGCTCACCGTGGCCGCGACGATGGCGCTCAATTACGAACTGGCGCCGCACGCGGAGCTGGCGCGGAGGCATTTTTTCTCCGAGACGCGTGGACAACCGGCCGCGCTGATTGAGGGGCAGATCTTCCGGAACCGGAGCGACGCGCGGACGTGGTTTATTCAGAATTTTCGGCTGCGGAGCAACGAGTTTCAGACTGTGCAAGTGCTGCAGCAGGATGAGCACGACAACATCGTGACCAATTATCTGGCGGACAGCGCCGTTTATCATCCGGAGACGAAAACGTGGGAACTTGAGACGGCGAAGGTGGTCCGTTACGACGCGGCGGGCAACATTCTCGAGGAGAAGTTTTTCCCCGTGCTCACCATCGAGCATTGGAGCGAGACTCCGTTTCGGCTCAGCAGCGCGAATGTGCGCGCGGAGTATCTGAGTTTGCCCGAGCTGCGCGAGTATCTTCGGTTCAACGCCGATTTTCCGGTTACGTTGCTGGCCCCGTTCCGGACGCACCTTCAATATCGGCTCGCGCTGCCGTGGACTTGTCTGGTCGTGGTGTGGATTGCCGCACCGCTCGGGATCGGTTACTCGCGCCGCGGCGTGCTCGCCGGAGTCGCTGCGGCGATCATCCTGGTTTTCTCGATGAATTTTTTGACCCACCTTTTTCTCGCGCTCGGCGAGGGCGACCGCGTGCCGCCGTGGGTCGCGGCCTGGACCCCGAATCTTTTGTTTGCCGCGATCGGTCTGTATTTGCTTTACCTGCGCGCTTCAAATCGCGAAGCACCGGGGTTTCAACTCGCCCGAGCGCGTCGTATAGTTTCGCGATGAATCCGCTTCCGAACGAATGGGCGATCAAGCATCGGGCCGACCGGTGCGCCGTGACGCAGCGGCCGTTTGAGCCCGGCGAATACTTTTACACCCTGCTCTTTCATGATGGCACGGGATATCGCCGTGAAGATCTGAGCGAAAAAGCTTGGGCGCGGCGGAACGAGAACATTCGGCCGTTTTCGTTTTGGAAAAGTCGCTATGAACCACTCCCGCCGGACACGCCCGAGGCGTTGCAAAAAGAAAATGCCGAACAACTTTTCCGCCGCCTGATGGCGTCGGAAAATCCGCCGGCAAACGCCTGCTACGTGCTGGCGGCGATGCTCGAGCGGAAACGCGTTTTGAAACAAATCAAAACGGATAACGCCGAGAGCGGCCGGGTGTTAATTTACGAAGACCGCGCGACAGGCGACGTTTTCATCGTGCCCGATCCCGGCCTGCGGCTCGATGAGCTGGAAACGGTGCAAAACGAAGTTGCGGAGCTGCTCCGCAGTGCGGCCTAACGGCAAGATCGATGCAAAAGATCGACAATCAGGCTGCTGAAGCTGCGGCAGTTAAATACAAGATCGGCAACGAGCGGCTGATCCGCGTCACGGAAGAAGCGGCGCGCAAGCTGGCGTCGTTACTCGAGCAAAAAGGGACGCCGAATGGCGCGTTGCGTCTGGCCGTAGTGGGCGGCGGCTGCTCAGGGCTTCAGTACGTGATGGATTTGGTGGAGGGACCCAAAGAGCGGGACATCCTCGTGCCGGCGGCGAACGTGCGGCTGGTAGTCGATCCTAAAAGCGCGCTGTTCGTCAGCGGCTCAGTCCTCGATTTCAGCGAGGACCTGCAAAAAGGCGGGTTCAAAGTCACCAACCCGAACGCGGTCGCGCACTGTTCGTGCGGCGAAAGCTTCGCGGTGTGACTTTGAATCCCGCCTTTTGTCGCGTGAACTGTTCCCCGCGATCAGGGCGTCGGAGAAGCCGCAGGCGACTCGGTGGCCCCGGCCGGCGACTCGCTGGCGCTAGGCGAAGGTGATTCTTCAGCCTTCTTCTTTGACGCCTTCTTCTTTGGCGACTCGGAAGGCGACGCTGACTCTTCCGCCGTGGCCATTTCTTTCTTCTTGGCGGAGGTCTTCTTGGTCGTGGCCGCGTGTGTCGTCGTGGCGCCCATGCTGGTTGTCGCAGAGGTCTCCTCCTTCTTGGTCATGCAGGAGGTGACAAGCGCGACGGTCGCGAACGTGGTGATTAAGAACAAAATGGGATTTTTCATAGACGATTTAGGTTTGGCGGGTCTGAGAATGCTCAGTCGCACACTGGAGGGCAAGTACTAAATCGCGTCGATTTTCTGGCCTGTCGACTCACGCTCGCACGGGGACTGCTCTGTGCGGTTTGAGGGCTATTTCCCCGACTGCGATGGTCAATGAGCAAACATTCGAACGCCTGTCACAGCTCGCCTATCAGTGGTGCAAGGCGACTTAAGAGTTCGTTCTCGCCCACGGTGCTCCGTTAGGGCCACGTCATTCTGGCGATGCACACCTGGCCGGCGTGCGAGATTGTTCCCGGGTGAGAATAATGGTGGTCGACCGTATTCCGCTGCCCGAAGACCCGGAGCTGGCGGAAGCGGCCCGGCGCGCGCAGATCATTACGGAGGACACGCGCTGTGCTGGTTTTGGCCACGCGCTCATCATTCGGGCCGACGCCTGGGGTGATCGCGAACTGATCCTGCATAACCTTGTTCACATCGCCCAATGCGAACGCAGCGGCGGCCTCGAGAGTTGGGTTTATCGCTATCTCGGCAACCGCCGCAGTTGCGCCCAATTCACCATTGGGTCACTCGAAGAAGAAGCGCGCGGAATTGCGCGGGAGATCTGCAGCGCCGAAACGATTACGGGCTCTTGCGCAAGATAAGCGTCCGCTCCGGTTTGCCAAAGACAGCGATCTGCCGACCGCCCAGACATCGTTTGATGCCACAACCTCGATTGCGAAAAGAATGTCGTCACTAACCCCGGGGCTGGGGACGATACTCCAAGTCGACCCATTCCAGTGCAAGGTCAGAGGGTGATTGTTGAAGTTCGCATCTGTCGAATAACCAACCGCCCAGATATCGCTCGCTGACACGGCTGTGATCGCTTCCACGATATTCGAATCGCCGACGACATTCGGGCTGGGAATGATGCTCCATGCCGTGCCATTCCAGTGTTCGACCAGTGTGTTTTAAGTGTTGCCGTTTGCCGCCTGGCCAACTGCCCACGCATCGTTGGCTGCGACCACGGCAACACCGTTAAGGAGGTTGTAGCCCTTGGTCGCGTTCGGACTCCTGACAATGGACCAGCTGCTGCCGTTCCAGTGTTCGACCAGTGTGCGATAGGCGCCGGCTGCCTGTTGAAAAGCCCAGCCGACCGCCCAGACCTCATTGTCGGCTGCGACCGCGACCGAGGATAAACTGTTGGCCTGCGTCCCTACATTTCGACTCGTGACAACCTGCCCATCGGCGGCGGAGAGTGAGCGGCCAAAAAAGAGGGCGAGTGCGATCAGAGCGGATATGTAAGCGGCTTTCATCTTGTTCCTTTCGCTAACGGAAGGGACGCGTCCGCTTTTGAGATACGCCTACGCGCCTTACTTCTGGCAACCGGCGATTAGTAACAAAACTGTTACCAAACACTCCTTGCCGCGCCCTTTCGCAGTGTGCGTTGCTTTTACCAAGGCAATGCCAAACACAGGGATGGAGACCATGAAAACCGCCAACGCTTCTTCAGCTGCCAAACACTTTTCCCGCAAACAGCCATTGCCGCCGCCGCGTTTTTTCCGCGCCGAGCGATCGCCGAACAGCCGCCCCGGCATCGTCGTCGCGGTCACCGTGCTCGCCTTAATAGCGGGCACGGACGCGGCGCGGGCGGCCGCGGGAGAGCTCGATCCGACATTTGGCCGCACCGCCAATGGCATGGTCACGACTGATTTTAGCCACACCTCGGACAATGCCTACGCGGTCGCCGTCCAGCCTGACGGCAAAATCGTTGCAGTTGGGACCACCTACGCGAACAACGACTACTCTGACGAAGACTTCGCCATCGTACGCTACAACACCAACGGCACACTCGACCGTTCCTTCGGAACGAACGGCCGGGTCACGACAGATTTTCCCGGCTTGGCCGCCGTGCCTTCGGCCGTGATCATTCAGCCGGACGGTAAGATCCTGGTGGGTGGCGGCGCCTTTCCGCTTTTTACTTTTCTCGGCGATTTCAAAATCGTGCGCTACAACGCGAACGGCACACTCGATACGACCTTCGGCGACAGTGGCATCGTCACGACCAGTTTTCCCGGTCAGGGGAGCTACGCGTTTGCACTCGCGCTGCAGTCCGATGGCAAAATCATCGCCGCCGGAACCGATTTTGTTGATTTTTCCAGCGAAGACTCCTCGAATACCGACTTCGCGCTCGCCCGTTACAATTCCGACGGAACACCCGACACGACGTTCGGCAGCGGCGGCCAGCTCACCACCGACTTCGACGGCTTTAACGACGACGTCTACGCGGTGCTCATCCAGCCTGACAACAAAATTGTGGCTGTCGGTTCGGCGAAAAATCCGACCAATTATTACGACTTTGCCGCGGCGCGCTATCTTTCGAACGGCACCATCGACACGACCTTTGGCACGCTGGGCAAGGTCCGCACCGATTTCGGCGATCACAACCTGGACATTGCCTACACCGCCGCCCTGCAGACGGATGGCAAAATCGTCGCCGCCGGCATCGCGATATTTAATAATGGAGCGTCAGACACTTTTGCCCTCGCCCGTTATAACTCGAATGGAACGCTCGACACAACTTTCAGCAGGGACGGTCTCGTCAAAATCGATTTCGGCAACACCCTGCAAAGCGCTTATCAGGTACTTATCCAAACCGACGGCAAAATCATCGCCGTCGGTGCTTCGAACGGCGAGTCATCTGACGACGACTTTTTGCTGGCGCGGTGCAACGCTAAGGGCAATCTCGATCGCACTTTTGGAATCGACGGCAAGGTGCGGACTTCTTTCGGACCGCTCAATGACGGTGCGCAAGGAGCTGCCCTCCAGGCCGACGGCAACATCGTCGCTGTCGGATTCACCGCGCGGCCGAACAGCTTTCCGGACATCGCCGCGGCGCGTTACGTCGGCAGCCCATAACCGCGCGAGCATTCGCGCAGAAAGAATTGCGCAGCGCAGCCGTCGTGGCTGCTCTTCCATGCTGGCTGGCGTCTCGATTTTGCTTGCCACCGGTCAGCGATCATTTGATCACTGATCACCGCCATCGTGAGCGCCACCGACCTCACCGTCTGGATCATCGCGGGTCTGATCGCCGTCGGGATCGGCTGGAGCAAATACGCCAAATACAAGACGCGCGAGAAGCTCGTGCGCGACCTCGCTGCCATGGACCAGGATCGGCGGGAAAAAATTCTCAGCCGCCTCAGTCCGGCTGAGTCGATGGAACTTCGCCAGGAGCTGATGCGGCGGTTCCGCCTCTGATTGCTACCTCTGGTGGGGCGAGAACACGCCGTCGCTGGAGCGGCGCGGGTGGACGGGGAAGCCCGAAGGGTGAGTCAGCGGGAGCTAACGAATGACTTTGTCGAGCCGTCGAACTTTTCGGCGCGCCCGGCGATCGCGCCCTACTGTTCCGGGTTCACCGGAAAGTGTTTGTTCTTGAGTTGCTCGGGCACACGTTGTGTCTGCTCAGATTCGATCTTTTCGGTCGCGGCGTTGAGCGCGTCGTAGGCTTCGCGGCTCTTTTTCGCGCGGCACATGTAAGCGGTGGCATGCGCCAGTGGGATCCGCGCTTCAGGTAGCCCGACGAACTCGACGGCTTGCTGTGTCGCGATGGCGAGCGGCAATGCTTCGGGATCGGCCAGACCAATGTCCTCGCTTGCGAAGATGACGATGCGCCGCGCGATGAAACGAAAATCCTCACCGGCGTGCAGCATTTTCGCCAGCCAGTAGATCGCGCCCTTTTCGTCGGAGGCCCGCATGCTTTTAATAAACGCGCTGATTGTGTCGTAATGCGCGTCACCCACCCGATCGTAAACGATCGCCTTTTGCTGAATGCTTTCCTCCCCGACCGCGAGCGTGAAGTGAATTACGCTTCCGGAATCAGGCGGCGTCGTGAGCACGCCGATTTCGAGCGCGTTCAAACATTTGCGCGCGTCGCCGTCGCTCAGTTTCGCCAAATGGCTCTGCGCCTGATTGTCGATCTTGACGTTGTAATTGCCGAGCCCGCGCTCTCGGTCGGCGAGCGCGCGACGGATCAAAAGCTCGAGTTGCTCGACCCGGAGCGGCTCGAGTTGAAAAACCTGGGAGCGAGAAACGAGCGGGCTATTGACGTAGAAGAATGGATTGTAAGTGGTGGCTCCGATCAGACGCAGGTCCCCCGTTTCGACGTCCGGCAGCAAAATATCCTGCTGCGCTTTATTGAAATGGTGAATCTCGTCGATGAACAAAATGGTTTTCCGACCCGAGGTGCGAAGCCGGTTCGTGGCCGCGGCGAGGGCACCGCGCATCTCGGCCACATTGCTTTCCACACCGCTCAGACGGACAAACTTTGCGTGCGTCATATCGGCAATGATATGGGCGAGCGTGGTTTTGCCGGTGCCGGGCGGTCCGGATAAGATCAAAGACGGCAAACGATCGGCTTCGATCGCCCGCCGCAAAAGTTTGCCCGGTCCAAGAATATGTTCCTGCCCGACAAATTCATCGAGCGAGCGCGGCCGCATCCGCGTGGCTAGCGGCGCGGCGGCATCGACACGCGCTAGATCGACATCTTCCTCGCTGAAAAGATCCTGCACGGGCGAATTTACCGGTGGGGCGAGACTAATGCCAGTCGGCTCGGACCGAGCCGACATATTGACGGCTGGGCAGACTGCGTGCGCCGATCTTGAGATTAGAACAATGATCCGCAATACGCGGCGATGAAAAATATTCTGGTGCCGATCGACTACTCAGACGCGACCCAACGCGTGATCAATTTCGTGGGTGAGTTGGCCCGCGGCTTGAAGGTCGAAATTCACCTCATTCATGTAAAAGAGATCACTGCGCCCGTGACCGCTGGTGCGATGGGCTACGGCGCTTTTGGCGTGGGCGATGTGGTGAGCATGTCCAGCGGACCGGTCGCTGGACTGGAAACGATCGCGCCGGCGACTGCGGGAGATGAAATTGGGCAACATAAATTAAGGGATTGGGAAAAAGAGCTGGCCGCCGCGGGTCTGCGAGCGACGCTGTGTGAGCCGAGCGGCCCGGTCGTCGAACAAATTCTGCGCGAAGCGGATCTTTGCGCTGCCGATCTCATCGTCATGGGAACCCACGGCCACGGCGCGATGTACAATTTGCTTGTCGGCAGCGTGACTGAAGGCGTGCTCAAACACAGCACGCGTCCGGTGTTACTCGTGCCGACAGCGCGCGTTTAGTGCGCCATCGGGCTCGCAGTCATGGCAGCGCGGCGCGGCCGACGTCATCTTCCGGCGCGCCGCGGTGCGAATCGATGAACGCAGTCGGATCGAGCCAGCCGCGTGTATCCTCTCGATAACCGGGACCTACGAACGGCGTGATGAACTCGCGCATCTCGAAATGCAGGTGCGCGAGATAACGGCCGCCGCCGGTGCCAACGCTCGCAATTTTTTGCCCCCGACGCACAGGTTCGCCCGCGTGCACGAGGATTGAATCGGCGTGCGCGTAATACGATTGCACATATTTGCGTTCGCCATTTTCGTTGTAGGCATGCAGCACGATGATGACCTTTCCCCAACCCGGGCCGCCCTCGCGCGCGAGCAATACGCGACCGTCGGCAACGGCGTAAACCGCGTCGCCCAGGTCGCTGTTTTCGCCACCGATGCCGTTTAGATCGTCGCCGAGATGCCGGCTCTCGGTAAAGCGTTGCGCGTTGTAAGTCAGCGCGCCGTGTTCGCTGCCGAGCGGATAATCGAAGCGCGCCGCGACCGGAAGCGACACAAGCTCGAGCGGCGAGGGAAGGCGAAACGCCGGATCGACATGTTTGGGCGGTGTCAGTTCCGGCCACAACTGGATCAAAATAGTAGCGGCGAGCGAGACGACAAACGCGATCAACGCCACCAATGCGAGCTTCATTTTCGCCACAGATTAACACAGATAAAACACCGATGACCTCGAGCGATTAACCAGGCTCCGAATCTGTGTGAATCTGTCTTTATCTGTGGCTAATCTAGCGCATGCGGATTTTGGTCACGGGTGGCGCGGGATTCATCGGCTCGCATTTGGTTGAAAAGCTCCTCGCGGATCGCCATGCGGTGGCGGTGCTGGACGATTTCAACGATTTTTACGACCCGCAAATCAAGCATGAGAACCTCGCCGGCGTTTCCAAGGACATTCGCATTCATCATGTCGATCTTCGCGACAGCGCGGCGGTTCGCAGCTTGTTTGATCGGGAAAAGTTCGATGCGATCGCGCATCTCGCGGCGCGGGCGGGCGTGCGGCCGTCGATTCAACAGCCGCAACTTTATTATGAGACGAATGTTGCCGGGACCCTGCATCTTCTCGACGCGGCGCGCAGCACGGGAGTCGAACGCTTCATCTTCGCATCGAGCTCGTCGGTCTACGGCGCGTGCAAGACCGTTCCGTTTTCTGAAGCCGAACGATTGACCCAGACACTCAGCCCGTATGCTGCGACTAAAATCGCGGGCGAATTCCTTTGCTCGACTTTCTCGCACCTTTACCGGATGCGCGTGGTCGCGCTGCGTTATTTCACCGTTTATGGACCGCGGCAGCGACCCGATCTGGCGATCCATCAGTTCACCCGAAAAATTTACGCCGGCCAGCCGATCGACCAGTTCGGCGACGGCACGACGCGTCGCGATTACACCTATATCGAGGACGTTATCCAGGGCACGCTGGCCGCGCTGGAATACGACGGTCCGTTGTTTGAGATCTTTAACCTCGGTGAAAGCGACACCATTCAGCTCAAGGACCTGATCGCCGCGATCGAGAACGCGCTCGGGAAGACGGCAGAGATCAATCGGTTGCCGGAGCAGCCGGGCGACATGCCGTTGACCTGCGCCGATATTTCGAAAGCGCGAAAATTGCTCGGCTACAAGCCAACGACACGACTGCCGGACGGATTGCCGCGTTTCATCGAGTGGTTTCTCGCGCGGAAAAAGTAGCGCGAGCCTCTGGCTTGCGAACGCATGACTGCCAGCGAGACGCTTGCCCTACTTTATAAAACGCCGGGCTATTCTCATTTCGGCCGAAAGATTGTAGTTTCAGCTCGATGACGTTGGCTTTGCCCTTTGATCAGCGCGCTTGTTTCATCGCCGGTCAGGCAAAATCGGGAACGACCTTGTTGGCTGCCTTACTCGATGGGCATCCCGACCTGCTCGTTTTGCCACAGGAGACTGCTTACTTCCCGACCGTGCTTACGAAGTACGGCCAACGCGGACGCCGCGTGCAGTTCGATTATCTGACCAAAGAATCGTTCTCGCGCGTTTTGTTTGGCGGCGAACCGACATGGCGCGGCCACACCTACGTCCGCTTTCCGCAACAGAGATTCCTTGAGACCTTCGAGCGCACCGCCTTCGATCCGGTCAATGCGCAGCGCGATTTGCTCGCGCTCATGGCGGAGTCTTATGCGGCGACGTTTGGTATTCACCTCGATGGGATCAAACGTTGGATCGAGAAAACACCGGCGAACCGCGATCACGTGGCGGCGATTTTCGCGCGTTTTCCGCGCGCCAAACTCATTGTCACGCTGCGCGATCCGCGTGCCATTCTCGCGACCCAAATCGCTTTGGAGAAATCGCGACGGACGAAACGCTTTTCCATTTACTATGTCGTCGCTCACTGGGCGGTCGCAGCGAGGCTGGCGCGCCGGATACGCGATGGCCGAATTGCCGGCCTCGTCGCGCAGTTCGAGCAACTTGTGACCGATCCCACGAGCTCGATGCAAAAAGTTTGCAATTACCTCGAGGTCTCGTTCGCCCCGGAGATTGTGTTGAAACCAACGAAGGTCGGCCAGCTCTGGGCAGGCAACTCTGCGGCGGCGGTTGATTTTTCCGAGATCAGCTCGGAGCCGGTCGCCCGCTGGGAGCGCGAGCTTTCGGAGGACGAGATCGGCTGGATCGAATGGCACTGCCGCGATCTGATGCCGGACTTTGGCTATCGACCGGTCCTCAGCCGGCGCGAGATAAACCATTTCCTTAAACCGATCCGTGTCGAGCGGCCGAAGGAGTATTTCAAGTCCCGGCTTTACTCGCTCCGCGACGATTGGTTCTGCCGCTAAGATCGACAACGTCGGTAGGGACGCCGCGCTGCGGCCTCCGGACAGAGCGCGCCATCCCTGCCTTTTGCTTCCACTTGCAATCGGCCCCCCGCGGGCGATAGTCGCCCGCAGAGTCGGAAATCTGATTCGATCATCTGAACGTCCGCTCCGAGGTTCTTACGAGTATGATGCGAGGCCTTTTATCTTCGCGGGTTCGTTGGCTGGCCGCGGCGGCTTTTGGTTCGAGATGTTTCCGGCATAAGGCGGCGGAGTTTCCGGTAGCGTCGTCCCGCAAGTGCGGGATTTGCAATTTGTGGGCCTCTCGAGGTTCGCGACGCACGGACTGTGTCCCGAATTTAGTCGGGGCGCTCCGCCCATTTAATCATTCGCTGAACATTAACGACAAACATGAACTCTTATTCCTCCGGGAGACGCCCGCGCCGTTCGCGCGGCGGATCCCGACGCAGGGGCGATCGTCGCGCGTATCAGGAAAAAGCGCAGACGAAAGCACCAAAGAAAACATTCTGGCAGCGGTTGGCCGCATTTTTCGGCAACGGCGGAACCGCAAAAAAACCGGCGACCACCTCGCGCAATGGCGCGCCACAACCCCGGCCTGCTCCGCGCAAACCTGAAGCAGTAGAAGTCACTTCGCCACGGCTTTACGTCGGCAACTTGTCTTTCGAGGCGACGGAGAGCGATCTGTTCGAGCTCTTCAACGGCGTCGGCCACGTGCAAAACGCCGAGGTCGTGAGCTATCGCCACAACCAGCGCTCGAAAGGGTTCGCCTTCGTGCAGATGCAAAGCGTCGAGGAAGCCAGGCGGGCCGTGGAAGAACTTCACGACAAGGAATTTCTCGGCCGCAAACTGGTCGTGAGCGGCGCGAAATCGGCTGAGCGCCAGCCACGCTGACGACCGCGTACTTTAATCGGGAGCCGCCGCGCTGAAACAAAGCGCGCGGCTCCCGATTTTTTATACGTCGTATCGGACGTATAGGTCGTATTCATGCGGCGCGCGTTCTTCATCGTGGGGCCCACCGCCACCGGTAAATCGGAGCTCGCCGCCGGTGTCGCGCACAAGCTCGGCGCCGAAATTATTAGCGTCGATGCTTTCCAAATCTATCGCGGCCTCGATTTGTTGAGCGGCAAGCCGGAGCCGGAAACACTGGCCGGGGCCCCACACCATCTCATCGGGACGATGCCGATCTTGGAAGAGATGAACGCGGAAAAGTTTCGGCAGTTTGCGGCCCAAGCGCTGGCCGAAATTCATTCGCGGGGCAAACCCGCCATCGTAGTCGGCGGCAGTGGTCTTTACGTCAAAGCTCTGACGCATGGTCTGTCACCGGCGCCGGCCGGCGACCCGAAACTGCGCGCTCAACTTAACGAACTGACTTTCGATGGACTCCGCGCCAAGCTTCTCGAGCTCGATCCGGTAAGCGCGCGCAAGATCGACATGAAAAATCGCCGTCGCGTTGTCCGCGCGGTCGAGATTTGCCTGACGAGCGGAAAACCGGCTTCGGCCGAGCGCGCACAATGGTCTGCTGTAGCCGGGGTCGGTGACCCCGGCCTGCCGGCATCAGCGATGCGGGCTACAGGCGTGTTCGTCTTGCGCGAGCGCGATGAGCTTTACGCGCGAATCAATCGCCGCGTGGAAGCAATGTTCGAGCGTGGCGTCATTGAAGAAGTGCGGGCCATCGGCCCGATGAGCGCGACCGCGTCACAGATGATCGGCCTCCGAGAGATCCGCCAATTACTCGAGGGAGAAATGTCGATCTTGCAATGCATCGCGCAGATTCAGCAGTTTACCCGGCGCTATGCCAAAAGGCAGTTGACCTGGTTTCGGCGGCAAACTACTTTTCGGCCGCTGAACTTGTCATCGCTAAGTCACGACGAAGCTGTGACCTGGATTTCGCAACTCGCCAAAGCTTCCGCAGTTGCGCAGGGCAATGATTGAGATTCGTCCGAAGAAAACGCACGAGCGCGCCTTGTTGATCGGCTTGGAAAAGCAGGGCGTATCCAAATGGGACTTGAAGGATTCGCTCGAAGAGTTGGCTGAGCTGGCCAACTCGGCCGGCGCCGAAGTCGTCGACACCGTCACCCAAAAACTGCAAAAACCGACCGCGCCCTACTACATCGGCAAAGGTAAAGCCGAATCGCTCAAGAATTCGTTGCAAGATCGACAAGTGACCTCGGTTATTTTTAACGACGAACTTTCACCCGCCCAGGGGCGCAACCTGGAAAACCTTTTCGCGCGCAAAGTGCTCGATCGCACCCAGCTCATCCTCGACATTTTCGCGCAGCGCGCCCGCAGCCGTGAAGGCCGCCTCCAGATTGAGCTCGCGCAATTGCAGTATCTCTTGCCGCGGCTCACACGAATGTGGCACCACTTGTCTCGCCAGACGGGGGGGATCGGCACGCGCGGGCCGGGTGAAACCCAGTTGGAAGTCGATCGGCGCCGAGTCCAGGAACGGATCGCGCGTCTGGAACGCGAGCTCGAGGCGGTGCGTAAAACGCGCGCCGTGCAGCGGCAAGGTCGCAAACGCCATCAATGGCCGGTCGCTGCGGTTGTCGGTTACACGAACGCCGGCAAATCGACTCTGCTCAATCTGCTCACGGGCGCGGATGTTGTCGCCGAGAACAAACTTTTTGCCACACTCGACCCGACCACGCGCAGCTTGGTTTTGCCGAACAAACAGCGCGTCCTGCTTACCGATACGGTCGGGTTTTTGCGTAAATTGCCGCATACACTGATCGAATCATTCAAGGCAACGCTCGAGGAAGTGAGCGAAGCCGACCTGCTCATCCACATTGTCGATCTTAGCCACGCGCGCGTAGACGAGCAGATGGACGCGGTCGATACCGTAGTCAAAGAGCTCGAAGCCTTCGGCAAACAAACCCTCATCGTCTTCAACAAGATCGACAATCTGGAAGGCCGCGAGCTGGTCGACGCGTATCTGAAGCGCTTCCCCGGCAGTGTGGCGATCTCCGCGCGGACCGGCGAAGGCGTGAACGATCTCGTGCGCGCGCTGCAGGAGGCGCTCGCTTCCTGGCGCTTACGCTCGCGTTTCCGGATTCCGGCAAGTGAATCGGCTCTCATCGCTGAGATTCACCGTGTCGGTCACGTGCTCGAGCTAAAATATGACGGCGACCACGCGCGCATTGTCGCGCACGTCCCGCCCGAGCTCGCGCAGAAACTGGAGCGTTACGCCGCACCTTCTTGAGGCTGCCGATCTGTTCCTGCGAGCGGCGTCCGCGGCCACCCCGACTCAATTCTTCTCGTCCCGCTGATCCTCGCGCAAAAACGGTGGGGTCGGCAGTGGTAACAACAAGGAAAGCAACAACAGCACCCCGAAAATGATGAAAAGAACCGGTATCTCGATGTCTTCGCGTAATCGACCCGTCTGCCGAAGAACCGAAAAAATCGAGCTGACCATCAGAAACGCGCCGATGACAAAGCTGAACTTGTTAACGCCGCTCGCGGCCAGGACCAAAATGCCGGCGACGCCAAGTCCTCCCGTCCAGAGCCAATCGACCCCCGGAATGACGCCCAGGGTATTGAGAAGCCACGCGATTCCCAACGCGATCACGAGCATTGCCAGTATAATCATGCTTTTTGTTGGGCTCATGTTGTGATGTTTGCGTTCATGAAACTGGCAATAGTGTAGCCGCCGAACGAGAAGGAACTCAACTACTCCCTTGGCGCAGGAGAAGCCGATGGCTGCTCGTTTGCCATATCTACTACACAGCGCCACTGCCCATCGCTGTCCAAGCGCCAGATTGCCATTCCTCGAAGAGGGATCGTTATCGGCTGTCCATTCGGACCCGGCACCGTCAGCTCATCGGTCGCCGGCATGTATGCCATCTTACCGTCGGGCGAGAATACGACCTTTTTTGATACCCAGCGGATCTTAAACCCGGGCGTTTTCAGACTCGCGGCGACGTAGTCGCGAATCGCGGCCTTCCCCTCCAGCGTGGGCTGCCCCGGAAAAATCAACACCGCATCGTCACTCCAGTACGAAACGATCTTCTCCACATCCTGCCCGGCCGTGGCAAGCGCCGCCCATTCCGCATCGCGTTGCAGCAGTTTCTTTTCTTCCGCCGCCGCATCGAAGTGAGAACGCGGCGAACAGGCGAACAGCGTGCAAAGAGAAACGAGTAAGAGGAACCGACGACATATCTCGCGAAATTGCTGGAATCCGAGCGCCGCGGGCGTTTGAATCGTCGCGTCCATTTGTGACCCAAGCTTGAACGCCAAGTGCCGGCGAGCGCAAGTCTGGCCGTTGATCACAAGTCCTGTAGGGGAAGCGGTTCGCTTCCCGGTGCACTTGTCAACTGCGTGCAGTTTTCATGCATCGTAAGCCGCTTATGATGCAGAGTGGATGAGCCGTGAAGAGTCCGGTGGATTGGCGGGAGCAAACGCTCAATCTCAGATAAACGTACGATTTGCCGCTAAGGGCAGCGACCGCTCTACAGTCCGGCTCCGACTACGCGGGTGCCCCGCCGAGGGCGCCGGGCAGCGGGGGAGTGACGTCGGGCGCGGCGATGACTTGCTTGGGCGGTTTTTCCGGCGGCATCTTTTCGCTCGGTGGCGGGCTGATGCTCGGCGGCGGATGGATCAAGCGGCCATGCTCGACGATTTCTTTGAGCTGGGAGCCGTCGAGCGTTTCGTACTCGAGCAATGCTTTGGCGATGACTTCGAGTTTATCGCGGTGCGCGGAGAGCGTTTCTTTCGCGAGTCGGTAGGCATCGTCCAGCAGTTTTTTTACTTCCTGATCGATTTGTTCGGCAGTCGCTTCGCTGTAATCGCGCGCCCGAGAGATGTCGCGCCCAAGAAAAACGTAATCCTCATGGTCGCCGTACTCGACCATGCCCATTTTTTCGCTCATGCCCCATTCGCAAACCATCCGGCGCGCGATCGCGGTCGACATTTTGATGTCGCCCCGGGCGCCGTTGGTGATGTCGCCAAACGTGATTTCCTCGGCGACGCGGCCGCCCATGCTGACGGCGAGACCGGCGAGCAATTCGTTTTTGCGGTTGGTATATTTGTCTTCTTCCGGCAACCACATGGTCGAGCCGAGCGATGGCCCGCGCGGGATAATGGTGACTTTGTGGAGCGGCTCGGTGTGCGGCAAAAGCTCGAGCAGCAGCGCGTGACCCGCTTCGTGGTAAGCGGTGTTTTGTTTTTCTTTTTCGCTCAGGGCGAGGCTGCGGCGTTCCTTGCCCCAACGGACTTTGTCGCGCGCTTCTTCCAACTCGGCGAGGGTGATGCCCTTTAATCCGCGACGCGCGGCAAGCAGCGCTGCTTCGTTTATCACGTTGGCCAGCTCGGCGCCGGAATAACCAGGCGTGCCGCGGGCGACCACGGCAAGATCGACACCTTCGGCGAGTTTCACTTTCTTGGAG
>JBHEMD010000207.1:0-8627 GCA_046262735.1 Chthoniobacterales bacterium
GCCCTTCTCCGGAAATTGCGAGCGGTAATTGTTTTCGAGCGTAGCCAGCGCAGCCTTCGCCTGCTCAAGGGTGACGCCCGGCTTCAAGCGCCCGACCACGCGCAGAAATGTCGAGCCGCGCATCAACTGCTCGTAGGAAAAGCCTGGGATGGCGATCGGTTTCGTCGTCCAGATATCGGCCCGTGGTGTTCCCGTCCAGGAGACCGGCAGTTTCGGAATCACGCCCACGATCGTGTGCGTCACGCCATCGAGCACGATCGTTTTCCCGATAACGTCCTCGCTGCCCGCGAACCGCGCTTTCCAAAAGCGGTCCGTGATGATCGCCACATCCGCGCCTTCTTCTTCCTGCGGCAGAAACGTTCGGCCCATGAATGGCCGCACTCCGAGCACGTCGAACCAGTTCGCTGTCGTTTTGGCCATCGGCACCGACAACGGATCGCCGAGACCCGTCACCGTCGCCGCCTGTCGATTTTCCGCCGCAAACCCGGAGAAAATCGTCTGCGCATCGCGATAAAGCATGTATCGCGGCGCCGACATCTGGAACTCGTCCGTCCGCCCTTTCCCCTGGGTCAAAATATGCAGGACCCGCTCTGGTTCCTGAAACGGCAGGCCTTTCAAGAAGAGATCGTTGATCAGCGAAAAGATTGCCGTGTTCAGCCCGATCCCGAGCGTGAGGGTGATAACGGCGATCGCAGTGAACGCCGGAGATTGTCGAAGTTTACGGAAAGCGAAGCGAATGTCGTTCATAGTGCGAATTATTCGGTACGCAACGCCTGAACCGGATCGACGAGTGTGGCGCGGCGCGCCGGCAACAGACACGCAACCAACGCGACCGCCGCCAGCAGCACCGTCGCTCCGCCGAGCAGGGCCGGATTGTACGCTGAGACCTGATAAAGCTGGGATGTAATCAATCGGCCGATTACGAACGCGGAGACAATTCCGATCGCCAGCCCAATAATGACCGGTTTCATTCCCTGATTCACGACCAGGCGCAATACATCGCGCGTTTGCGCGCCGAGGGCCATGCGGACGCCAATTTCACCGGTGCGTTGCTCAACCGTGTAAGAAACCGCTCCATAAATTCCGACCATCGCAAGCACGACCGCGACGGCGGCGAAAACACCGAGCAAAGTCATGCTGAGCCGGCGTTGGCCTAACGACTCATCCACGATTTGATTCATCGTGCTCGGCTGAATAATGGGAAGACCGCGGTCGATTTTGCTGAGCGCTCCTCGCACAATTCCCACAGCCGCCTCCGGCTTAACTCCGCTTCGGACGGTGACCCAGATGAAGGCGCCCGAGCGTTGTGGCCACGGCCGATAAAACTCCACATCATTTGTCAGATCCAGTCGCTGCGATCGGACATCGGCCACGACTCCTACCACTTCTGCGGGCAGACCGGTGTTGTTGTCCGTGCCGAAAAAGATCCGCTTCCCGATTGGATCTTCGTTGGGGTAGAGACGTTGCGCGGTCGATTTGCTGATGAGCACGACCGCCGGCTTATCCGCTCCATCGCGTTCGTCGAAATCGCGGCCGGCAAGGAGTGGAATACCGAATGTCTTCAGAAACCCTGGGGAAACGCTGCGGGTCAAACCAAGTGGGCGTTGATTCACCGGAACTGGATTGCCATCAACGCGAGCGTAGGGAGAGCGCGAGTTGTTTCCACTCAACGGAACGCCGTCACTGATCGCGGAGAGTTCAATTCCAGACGTCGTTTTCAATTCGCTCAAAAGACGATCGACGAAACGCGCGCGCGCTTCCGGATCGGGATACTGTGTAGGCGGCAAACCGATTCCGCCGACCCAGAGATGTTCCGATTTGAACCCGGAAGGTTGTTGGCTCAGGCGAACGAAACTCGCGATGAGAAGCGCGGCGCCTGCGAGAAGGACGACGGAAAGTCCAACCTGCGCTGCGACCAGACCTCGGCGCAAACGGTGTTGAGCGCGGCTTCCACTGATGGCCCGGCCGCCATCCTTCAATCCATCGACGAGATCAGCGCGCGAACTTTGCCAGGCCGGATATGTGCCCATGGCAACGCCGGTAAGAAGCGAAATTCCCAACGTGAAGAAGAGGACGGTAGGATTTAGTGCGATACCGCCTTCGAGCGGCAGGTTATTTGCGCCGAGTTTCGGGATTACGGAAACGGCCCAAAGTGCGAGACACGTACCGACCACACCGGCAAGCAAGCTGACTAGCGTGCTTTCGAAAACAAACAATCTGACGACATTTTGGCGTGACGCGCCGAGGGCCATGCGCAACGCGATCTCGTGCCGGCGGCCGGTAAACCTAACGAGCAATAGATTCGCCACGTTGCTGCATGCGATAAGCAGGACGGAACCGACTGCGGCGAGCAGCGTGTACAAAGCCGGCCGCAGATCTCCCGTCGCATCTTCGGCTGCGGGAATGATAACGGGCGTCCAGGAATTATCGGCGTTGTCGGGACGTTCCTGGCGATAACTCTGATGGAGGGACGGCATCGCCGCCTGCGCCTGCTCGATCGAGACGCCGGGTTTCAGCCGGCCCACCACCCTTAAAAAACTGACGCCGCGCATAAGGCGTTCCTGGGTGAGGCCTGGGAATCCAAACGGTTTTGCGGTGATGACCTCGAGATCCCGGCCGAACCAGGCGACCGGCGGGTTCGGTATCACCCCCACAATGGTGGTCGGCATGCCATTCAGCGTGACGCTTCGGCCGATCACTTGCGGATCGGAGTTGAGCCGATTGCGCCAGAAGTTTGCGCTAACCAGCGCGACATCAGCTTTCATCTCTTCTTCCGGCAGAAAAAGCCGCCCGAGAATCGGACGCACGCCGAGTGTCTCCATGTAATTTGCCGTCATGTTATCGCCGTTGAGCTGAATCGGATCGCCAATGCCGGTCATGATGAAACCAGTCCCGGTATCGGCGGCCAGATTGGAGAACACAGTTTGGCCATCGCGAAAATGCCAGAAGCGCGGGACCGACATCGGTAACTTTTCCAAGTTCCTCTCTTTGGCCTCGGCCTGTATGACCACGAGTCGATCCGGTTCGGCAAATGGGAGCCCGCGCAAAAAGAGATTGTGAATCAAACTAAAGATGGCGGTGTTCGCGCCGATGCCGAGCGCGAGGGTGATCACAGCCAGAAGTGTGAAGCCTGGTGATTTCAGAAGTTGGCGAAATGCAAAGCGGAGGTCTGTCATAACATTTTCGATTCTGGATCTTCGATTTTGATTTGGAGATTCATTCCGTCCGCAACGCCTGGACCGGGTCGACGAGTGCGGCGCGGCGGGCCGGCAACAGACACGCGACCAGCGCAATGGCGGCGAGCACAATGGTCGCGCCGCCGAGCAACGCCGGATTGTGCGCCGAAACCTCAAAGAGTTGCGAGGCAATCAATCGCCCAAGTGCAAAAGCAGCGACGATTCCAATGGCGAGGCCCGTTACGACCGGTTTCATTCCCTGATTGATGATTAAGCGCAACACGTCGCGGGTTTGCGCGCCGAGGGCCATTCGCACACCGATTTCTCCGGTGCGCTGTTCGACCGTGTAAGCAACAGCGCCATAAATTCCAATGCTCGCGAGCAACAAGGCGACGCCGGCAAAAATTCCCAGCAGCCAGGTCATCAAGCGTGCCTGACCAAGCGCTTGCGCGACAACTGCATCCATCATTTGCGGGATGGCAATCGCCAGGCCCGGGTTCACTTTGTTAATCGCGGACTGCACCGCTTTGGTTGCAGCATCCAATTTCAGGTTTGTGTGGATGGTGACATTAACGAACGGAAAATTTTCCTGCGACCAGGGCAGATAAAATTCCATTCCGGGCGCTTCATTCACGCGAACCGAGCGAACATCGCCGACGATGCCGACGATTTCGTAAGGCACCCCAAGACTCGAGACGAGCAAAGTTTTGCCGATTGGATTTTCATTTGGGTAAACTTTTTTCGCCCCGGCCTGGCTGATCAGACAAACTTTTTGCGAGTCGGCCGTGTCGTGTTCATTGAATTCGCGTCCGGTCAGTAGCGGGATTCCCCATGTTCGAAAATAACCGGGTCCTATGTCGTGGCTCGGCCCATTGGCGCGTTTTTCGATCGGCGGAACTTCGCGATCCCCGCGCGCGTAAAGTGTGCGATTGCCGCCATTCAGCGGGATATCGCCGCTTATAGTCGCGTTTTCGATGCCGGGAACATCACGCAACGCGTCGAGAGTTTGTTCAGCAAAACGTTGTCGCGACGGCGCGTCGGCATATTGCGATGCAGGCAATGTAATTGCACCGGTCCAAAGATTTTGGGAACGGAATCCAACGTTCTGCTGAGTGAGACGAATAAAACTCGTGATCAGCAACGCCGCGCCCGCTAACAGTGTGACCGATAGCGCGACTTGCGCGCCGACCAGAATTTTGCGGAACCGTTGCTGTCTCATGCTGCCGCTGGTACCGCGGCCGCCCTCTTTCAATGCCTCAACCAGATCCGCGTGGGAACCTTGGAGTGCCGGATAAATTCCCATGAGCAGGCCGGTCAACAGCGACAAGGCAACTGTAAAAAGAAGGACCGGTAGCGAGACACTCGCGGTGTTTGCTTCCAAGGGCAGAAAATTCGAGGCCATGCCCGGAACGAGCGGGACCAGCCGCCAAGCGACGAACGCTCCGACGAGTCCCGCAATCGCGCTCACCAACAGGCTCTCGAAAACGAAAAGGCGCACCACGCTCGCGCGCGACGCTCCAATCGCCATTCGCAACGCAATCTCGCGACGACGGCCGCTGAAACGAACGAGCAAGAGATTCGCCACATTGCTGCACGCGATCAACAATACGAAGGTGACCGCCGCAAAAAGTGTGATGAAACCGGCTCGAAAGTTTTGCGTTACATCTTCGGGCAGCGTTCGGACGGTCGTCACCAGCGTGCTGTCGATCTTGTTCGGGTACTGCGCGAGATAACTGTGATCGAGCGATGGCAACCCGGCCTTGACCTGACCAAGCGTCATTCCGGGTTTCATTCGGCCAATGACGCGAAGAAAACTGGTGCCGCGCATCATCCGATCGTAACTGAATCCCGGAAGTTGGAACGGTTTCGTCGTCCAGACTTCGGCGATCGGGTTCGCGCCGAACCAGGTCACGGGCATATTCGGCAAAACTCCAACGATTGTGTGGGTCACGCCGTCCAGCGTAATGCTGCGCCCGATCACATTTGGATCGCCGCCCAGCCGCTTCTGCCAGAAAGCTTTCGTGACGAGGGCGACATCGGCGCCCTCTTCTTCCTGCGGCAAGAAGTTCCGCCCCATAATTGGATGCACGCCGAGAAGATCGAAATAGTTTGCGGTCAATCTCCCCCCGAAAACCTGAACCGCATCGCCCAGCCCGGTCAGGGTAAACGCGAAGAAATTCTCCCCTGCAATCGCATCGAACAGGGTCTGGCCTTCCCGATAATGCATATATCGCGGGGCCGAGACGCCGATGTCGACCAACTCGCGCGATTTATCGCCGCCGTAAAGATGGACGACCCGCGACGGTTCCTTGAAGGGGAGCCGGCGCAGGAAAAGATCGTTGACCAGGCTAAAGATGGTCGTGTTCAAACCGATGCCAAGGGCAAGGGTCAGCACGGCAATGAAGGTGAACGCCGGCGATTGTCGAAGTTTGCGAAAGGCGAAACGAATATCGTTCATATAAATTTCCGGATTGAGTGTTTGGTTGAAATCATTCTGTCCGAAGCGCGACGATCGGATCCACATTTGAAGCCCGGCGCGCGGGCAACCAGGCTGCTAAAAAAGCAACCGCTGAAATTAAAGAGACGATTGCGCTAAAGGTGATCGGGTCCCAGGCGCTCACGCCGAAGAGCAGGCTGTTCAACAGGCGAGTGGCGGCGAAGGCGCCGGCCAGTCCGATGATGACGCTGATGGCAACGAGCGCCATAGCCTGTCCGATTACTAATCTGAAGATGTTGGATTGCGCGGCGCCGAGCGCCATCCGGATGCCGATCTCGTTTGTGCGTTGCGCCACCGAATAGGCCATGACGCCATAAATTCCGATCGCCGTCAGAACCAGCGCGCTTCCCGCGAAAATCGAAAGCAGGAGAGCATTGAAGCGCGGCCGGGCGAGTGAACGCGAAATGTAATCCTCAAAAACTCGAACACTGGTCAGTGGGATCGACGGGTCGATCGCGGTCAGTTCCTTGCGGATCGCATTAGTAAGCGCGGAAGGATTTGACACGCTGGTGCGCACCACGAGGGACATGATGTTGAAGGGAATTTGCGTGCGCGGCAGGTACATCTCCGGAGAATCTTCATTGCGCAACGAGAGGTGTTTCACGTTCCCGACCACCCCAATGATTTCGCGCATCTTCTCGGGGCCTGGTTCCGCGTTGAAGCCAGGTTGAATGCGTTTGCCGACGACGCCTTCGCCAGGGAAAAACTTTTGCGCGAAGCGATCGTTCACGATCACGGCCGGCGCGGAATGAAATTGATCGCGCTCATCAAAAACGCGTCCTTTGCGGAGCGGGATGCCGGTCGCTTTAAAATAATCAGTGCCGATGATGCGGACGGGCGCGCCGGGACGCTGGCCTTCCGGCAGCGGATGGTCGGCATTGTCGAAAGACGTGACCATATTGCCGCCGCTCAACGGCAGTGGGACGATGACGCTGGCCGATTCAGCGCCTGGAATTGCGCGCACGCGCTCGAGAAATTGATTAAAGAAAGCAATCACGTCCTCGTTTTTTGGATAGGCCGCGTCGGGGAGGGAGATGCGCGCGGTAAGCAAACGCTCGGTTCGAATGCCGGTCTGCACCCGGCCGAGACGAGCGAAACTTTGAATGAGCAGTCCAGCGCAGACCAGCAGAACCAGCGCGAGCGAGACTTCCGCGATGACAAGTGCGTTGCGTAGCCGCCCTTTGTTTTCCCCGCCGCCGCCGATGCGCATACCGGATTTAAGCGAGCTGTTGAGATCGACATGGGACGCCTGCCAAGCCGGGACGAGTCCGAAAACAACGCCGGTGGCTAACGAAACCAAAACAGTGAAGAGAAGGACTGCGCCATCGAGTTGAATATTGCTGATGCGTGGAATGTTTTGTGGAACCGTGCGGATGAGCGCGTCTGTTCCCCACTGGGCGAAGAGGAGACCGAGCAGTCCACCAATCGCCGCGAGGACCAAACTTTCGGTGAGCAATTGACGAATAATGCGCGCGCGACTCGCGCCGACCGCGGCGCGCAAGGCAATCTCTTTTCCGCGCACTGAAGCGCGCGCGAGCAAGAGGTTCGCCACGTTTGCGTTCGCAATGAGCAAAACGCAAACAACTGCGCCGAATAACACATAAAGCGCGGTGCGCACATCGCCGACCAATTCTTCGCGCAACGGTTTCGCGATCACACCGAAGTAGGTGTTCGAGTCGGGATATTGTTTCTCCAGACTGGCCGCGATTGTGGAAAGATCGCTCTGCGCCTGCTCAAGTGTTACACCGGGTTTCAGGCGGCCAATCGCTTCGATACTGTGACTGCCGCGGTTCGCGGTTTGCGGCTTGGAATCTGGAGGAGAACCTTCCGCCACTGTCGCGTCCTCCGCGATTGTGACGTAGAAATCGATCGGGTCGCTTTGAATCGGGAATTGGAAGCCGGCCGGCATCACACCGATGACGGTGTAGTGGCGGCGATCGAGATCGATCGTGCGGCCGAGAACATTTTCGTCGCCGTTGAATTGTTTGCGCCAGAAATCGTAACCGATCACAACTTTGAAGCCGCCGGGCCCGCCTCCGCCCTGTTCGTCCTCCCGTGCGAAGCCGCGTCCCAGGAACGGTTGCACACCGAGGACATCGAAGAATTCCGCGCTCACCTTTGTGCCAGCCAAGCTGCTCGCGCCGGCTTCATTGGTGAGGGCAAATGGCCGCGTGCGATGCAACGCGACGCTGGAGAAGGAGCGGTTCTGTTCGCGGAAATCGAAGAAGTCGGGATAGGAAAGCGAATTCAGTTCGGTCCGATCCTTTTGTCGCGTGTCGCTCATGCCGAAGGCGACCAGTTCCTGCGGCGCGGGAAATGGCAGCGGCTTGAGTAAGACCGCGTTTACGACACTGAAAATCGCGGTGTTGGCGCCAATACCGAGCGCGAGCGTGAACACCGCAACCACGGTGAAGCCCGGTGCTTTCGTCAGCATCCTCAATGCGAATCGAAAATCGTTCATGGGAGAGGGGAGAGATTAGAGAAAATAGAAATCATTCGGCACGTAATGCTTGAACGGGATTGACCAGAGTTGCGCGGCGCGCCGGCAACAAACAGGCAAGAAATGCAACCGCACTTAAAATGAGTGTGACGATAAACATCGTCCGCAGATCGGTTGCGCCGATTCCGAAAAGCAGACTTTGCAACAAACGCGTCGAGACAAACACGCCGACCAATCCGAGCAGCACACCAGCGCCGACGAAACGCATTCCCTGCCCGACAATTAATCGGAGGACATCACCGCGTTGCGCGCCGAGCGCGAGACGAATTCCGATTTCCTGGGTACGCTGAGTTACCGAGTAACTCATCACCCCGAAAATCCCGGCGGCTGCTAATAGCAATGCAATGAGCGCGAACAAGCCGACCAGCATCGCGTTCAAGCGCGGTTGCGCGATCGATTTGGACATGTAATCAGCGAGACTTTGGCCCCGATAAACCGGTACGTCCTTGTCGAT
>JBHEMD010000208.1:0-4975 GCA_046262735.1 Chthoniobacterales bacterium
GACGCCAACTTGGACCGGAAAACAACTATCGGGCGGCGTCACTTGAAAGTGCAGCGAAGGCGCTGTCGCTTCATACTGCAGCGAATTCTCCGCCTCCTTGTCGATGTGCGCGTGCAGCTCGAATGGCGAGTCGCGGCACGATGCCGACGAGCAGGGCGGGCTCCAGCTCGAGCGCCGTATCACCATCGACAATGAGAATCCCGGCTGAAGAAAGAGATAAAAATCGCCCGGCTCCGGAACATCATAGCTCTCGACCAAAAGAAAATCCTTGCCGTGATGGGCGAAAGCGAGTCGCGGCGTGAGAACCAGCAGCGCGATGAGAAGCAACGAGCGGCCAGATTTCACGCGGCAGAGGCTACGCGTCAAAACCGGGAGATGACAAGCGGCAACCGAGAGTTGCGTATGTCGTGGCGGGGCTCGGTTGGCGGGTTGACGGGCATCGAAACCAATCGCAGATTTTCCCCAGTTCTTTGTTCAGCTTAATGGATCGACCAGTTGTCGATCTAACGGGGGAACCAAATCCTGTCGCGCGTGAGCGCGATGTGATCGGGGCGAACGATGCGCGGCATCGAGAGCATTTAATGGCTCCAGCCCGACAGCTAACCTCGTCAGCATCATTAAAGGGCAAGAGCTGCGGATGAGAATCCGTGCTTGCTGAAGTGAGACCGCTCGTCGCGCGAGCCAGTCTCGTTTCGGAGTACCACCAAGATTGATTCCAACCAGCATTAAGCGTCCGCGCAACGTCGACGTTCCGCGCGCAGCCGCGATTTTGTACGGCGACTGGGGCACGAGCAAAGCCTACGTCATCGGCCTCGCGTTCGCGGTGGGCGGTTACTCGTCGTTCTGGCTCATCGCCGCAATGTGCGTCCTCACCGCCCTCGTCGGGATCAATTACATGATCATCTGCCGATTGTATCCCGACGGCGGCGGCGTGTATGCGGCGGTGCGTCACCGCAGCGAAGTGATTTCGATCGTCGGCGCTTTCTTGCTCATCGCCGATTATCTGGTCACGGCCGCAATCAGTTCGCTTTCGGCGTTTGCTTATCTAGGAGTACCGCATCCGGAAAAATTCGCAGCGGCGGCGATCCTCGCCATCGGCCTGCTCAATTTATTAGGCCCGAAACATACCGGCGGCTTGGCCTTTCTCATCTCAGTGCCGACCGCGCTCGCTGTGATCACCCTCGGACTATTCAGTATTCCGCACCTCGGCGCAGCAGTGGGTCATCTCGAGCCGTTGCGCGGCGGGTTCTGGCCAAACTGGACGGCGTTTGTCGGCATCGTGCTCGCGTTGTCCGGGGTGGAGGCGATCGCCAACGCGACTGGCGTGATGAAGCTCGATCCGGGCAGCACCGAGGCGCACCCGTCGGTCACCAAAACTTCGACGCCGGCGCTGCTGATCGTGATGCTCGAAGTGTGCGTCTTCACCGCGTTGCTCGGACTCGCCATGCATGCGCTGGGCGGGCTTAGGGTTGTCAACGGCGATGTCGACGCCCCGGGCTCGCCCGGCGTGCGTGACTACATGCTGCGTTACATGGGTCAAATTTTTGTCGGCGGCGCGCTCGGTTCGGGAGCCGGGCACGCCTTTGCCATCGCGGTCAGCGCCGTTTTCGGTCTGCTTCTCTTTTCCGCAGTCAACACTTCCATCGTCGCGCTGATCAATCTCCAGTTCCTGCTCGCCCGCGACCGCGAGATCCCAAAGGTTTTTCAACGGCTGAACAAGTGGGGCGTGCCAGGTCTCGCCATGCTCATGGCGACGGTCGTGCCGATGCTGCTCGTGATTTTTGTCAAAGACATCGCCGGTTTGGCGGAGCTGTATGCCGTCGGCGTGGTCGGCGCGATCGCAACCAATCTCGGCGCCACAGCGACCGACCGCGCCCGGCCGATCAAGCCTTGGGAGCGCGGGCTGATGTTCGTCACGTTTTTGCTCATGGCGGCAATTGAGCTGTCGCTGCTCGTCGATAAACCGAATGCGCGCTATTTCGTCATCACTGTTCTGCTTGTCGGATTGATTCTGCGCGGTCTCGTCCTGGAGCGCCGGATGAAAAAAGAAATGCAACCCGCGCAGCTGCCGCGACGCGTGGATGTCGATGTTGCGACCACCCGCGGCGCTCCTCCGGCGGTGGCAGCGCCTGGCGCAGAATCGATCCTTTGCGCGGTCCGCGGGACAGGGCGCACTCTCGATTTCGCCTTGCGCGAAGCGCGCGAAACAGGTCGCCGCCTTTACCTGCTCTTCGTCCGCGAGCAACCGTTCATGACCGAGCATGACACGAAACGCAAATGGCCTGAGGACGACGAAGCGCGCAACATCTTCGAGGAAGCAAAACGCAAAGCCGGGGATTATCAGCCGCTGTTTGCTTACGCAGTGAGTCCCTCGGCCGCGGAAACGATTGTCGATGTTGCCGCGACGCTGGGTGCATCGCGCGTCATCGTTGGCGCGCCCCAGCGCAATGCACTGCTAAATCTTTTGCGTGGCAACGTCATTCGCGAAGTCTCGAACTTGTTGCCAGAGGAAATCGACTTGTTGGTTTACGCGTAACCGCAACGTCAACAGCCTTAGCGAGTTTCTTCGCGCTGGCGGGCAACAAGCAGGATTGGCAGGGAAACAAGCTGTGATCCCGCCGAGACGATTACGACGGCGATAATCGAGCGGTCGTAGAGAATTCCCATCAGCCAGCTGCCGCCAAACCAGGCGACGCCAAAGGCGGTATCGAAAAAACCAAAGGCGGTGCTGCGTTTATTTGGCGGGACCAACTCTGCGACGATGGCGTTAAGCAGGGATCCTTGCGTGCCTAGCCCGATTCCCCACAAGATCATACCGGCGAGAGCAAGCCGCGCGTCTCCGAGAAACACAAGCGGCGATGAGAATGCCGAGAGAAGAAATCCGATCACCAGCATGCGCAGGCCAAAGGCATCGAACAATTTTCCAAGCACGAGCCCGCCAACTGCGCCCATTGCCATGGCCACCGCATAATAGATCGGAATGATGGTTGCCGACAGCAACGCGCTCTTTTGAAAATGATAAGCGATAAGCGCAAAATCGGCGAAACCTGCGGCGAAAGACGCAGCCGCGACCATGTAAAGCCAGTAGCTGCGGGGAAAATGTTCCGCCTGAATTCGCTCGGCGGGTTCCAAATCATGCGGTCGCGGAAACAAATGTCGCGCAAGGAAAATAATCGCGATGGCGAAGATCGCCGGCAGGAGAAGCCAGGCAAAGGCGGTGCGATAGCCGCGGTGGGCGAACAAGGCCAGCGAAATCACAAGCGGACCGATCGTCGCGCCGGCCTGATCGAGCGCTTCGTTCAAACCGAAGACCCAGCCGCGCCCGATCTGTTTGCCGGCGAATGAAAGCATTGCCTCGGTCGAAGGCTTCCGAATGGCGCGACCGGTCCGCTCGGTCACGATCAATCCTGCGGCCAGGGGCCAATTGCCGGCCAGAGCGAGCGCAGGAACGGCCAGCATGTTCACTATGTAACCGGCAATCGTGACGATCCAATATTTGCCCGTTCTATCACTGATTATGCCGCTGATTGAGCGCAGCGCGTAGCCGAGCAGTTCACCGAAACCCGCTGTAAATCCTACAACCGCCGCGCTCGCGCCGAGTGTTCCGAGAAACGGACCGGTCACGCTGCGCGCGCCCTCATAGGTGAAATCCGCAAAAAAATTGGCGACGCCGAGAACCAAAACAAACCGGAAAGCCGTGGAGCCGGAAAGAAATGCCGGCGGTTTCACGTTATTCTATGCTTGGTTCGCTTCGGTCAAGGTAGGCGTCGATCGATAAATGTTTCCGGCCGCCCACGATCAGCAGGAAAATTGCCCCGAGGAAATTTGTTTTCATATTTTCTGAGCAATTAGCTTCACGAACGGAACATGAAAAACACCGCGCCGAGCAGACACAAGCCTGCCCAGAGAAAATTGAGTCTGATCGGCTGATGCATGTAGAGGAGCGCGAACGGAAGAAAGACCACAAGCGTAATCACTTCCTGCATCACTTTGAGTTGAGCGAGAGTCATTGTCGTGTAGCCGGTCCGATTCGCGGGAACCTGAAGCAGATATTCGAAAAGGGCGATTCCCCAGCTCAACAACGCCGCGACGTACCATTTCCGATCGCTCCAGTTCCGCAGGTGCGAGTACCACGCGAAAGTCATGAAGGTGTTGGAACAAACGAGAAGGAATGCCGTGCGGATGAGGATCAAAAGTCGCATGTTTTGCCGTGGTGAAGTTGTCCGCAAAAGCGGGAGAGCCGTTTCTGTGTTGAGTTCGATGAATTTAGTCAACGCCGCGGCTCATTTGTTCATGGAATATTTCAGGCGCTGCGCCAGCGAGACAGGAAATAGCCGCCCCGCTACAGCTCGACCACTTGCGCGGAATGGATGTCGTCGCTCGCGCGAATTTGTTCGAGCAACTGCGGACTCGGGAGGGTATCAAGATTCAACACAGTTAAGGCGGTGCCGCCCGCTTGGTTTCGGCTGAGCGACATGGTCGCGATGTTAACGCTGTGCTCCCCGAGCAGTGCGCCGATGCGGCCAACCATGCCCGGACGATCGGTGTTTTCCAGCACGAGAATGACGCCGTGCGGGCGCGCTTCGACCGGGCGGCTGTTAATGCTGACGATGCGCGGGGTTGCGCCGAAAAATGCGCCGCCGACGGAAACGGTTTTTCCTTCGGCGTTGGCGGAGAGCTCGAGCAAGTCGGTGTAATCGCCCGGCGCGCTCAGACGCGTCTCGCTCACTTTCAATCCGAGGGTCTCGGCGAACGCAGGCGCGTTCACTTCGTTGACGTCGGTTCCACCAGCTGCGTGGAGGAAGCCTTTCAAGATGGCGCGGGTGATCGCGGTCGTGTCGACTTCGTTCACTTTGCCGCTGTAATTGATGGTAAGCTGCTCGACGCGGCGCGGTGCAACCTGGGACAAAAATCGGCCGAGCTTTTCCCCAAAGCGCAGATGCGGGCCGATGATCGCCAACGTCTTGGCGTCGAG
>JBHEMD010000209.1:0-7183 GCA_046262735.1 Chthoniobacterales bacterium
CCGACCTCCCACTCGCTCCTCTAATCGACTATCATTTTCGAGAAAGCAACGTTGTCACTCTCGCGCTCCGTTCGGGCGGAGGACCGCAACACATCGCTCTCGACGGAAGTGGACGCGTTCGCGATATTCGCAATCTGCTCGGCACAGGCGCGCCGGAAGAATTCGTTTTCGCCGGGATTTACATTGTCGATCGAAAATTTGTCGATCTTTTGGAGCGCGGTGTGAAGCGCTCAGTCATCCCGCATTTTCTGGAGTTGATCCGGCGCCGCGAAAAACTCGGCGCCCTCGTGATCGACGGGGGACATTGGTGGGACGTCGGCAATCGCGAAGCATACCTGCAACTGCACCGCGACCTGGGCCAGTCGGAATTTCCAAGCTATCCCGTTGACGACCCAAACTGGAAAAGAGCGGTCCACGAGACGGCGATTGTCGATCCAAGCGCGCAGCTGCGTGGCTGTTCGGTTGTGGGCAAAAATTGCGAGGTCAGCATCAGCGTGAGTTTGGAGGACACAATTTTGTGGCCCGGTGCACAAATTGCTTCACATACGTGGCTCCAAAACTGTATCGTCCGCTCCCACCGCAAAGCTGCCGGCGTGCATCACAACCTCGACCTCTGACCAATGACCACCGACGTCCTGCTTCGCCGGACCCGTATGCATTTTCCACGCGTCAATTGCGACGACGTGGAAATTGTGCCGATCGAGAAAGGCGGGTCCGACCGGCGGTTTTACCGTATCCGTTGTTCGCCCGAGCAAACGCTGATCCTGGTGAAATACAATCTCGAGCGCGAAGAAAACCGGCACTACGTCGAGATCGCGCAGTTTCTCACCGGACACGGCATTCGCGCGCCGAAAATTTACTTTCATGATCCGGATGAAGGATTGATCTGGATCGAGGATCTCGGCGAGCGCGATCTCTTCAGTTATCGCGACGAACCGTGGCTGGTGCGGCGCGCGTTTTACGAGTCGGCGCTGGATGAAATCCTAAAGCTGCACGGTTTACCGGACTCAGTGTGCGAGGAAATGCGGGAACGCCTGCCGGCCGAATTCAACGCCGCCCTTTACGCCTGGGAACAAAGTTATTTTTTCGAAAACTGTCTCGGCCGTTATTTCAAGATCGACGACGGAGAGCTTGCTGCTCTCGCCGGCTTGCCGACATTAAATGAAATCCCCCACCGTCTGGACGACGTGCCGCGCGTGCTCGTGCATCGCGATTTCCAGTCCCAGAACATTATCATGCGCAACGGTCAGGCCTGCCTCATCGATTTCCAGGGAATGCGCCCCGGTCTCGAGCAGTACGACCTCGCCTCATTGTTCTACGATCCATATGTCGATCTTGCCGACGCCGAGTGCGAAGAGTTGCTCGGCTATTACTGCGGTGGCAACGTCAGCGAGCAGTTTCGGCAAACCCTGCGACTCTGCGCAATGCAACGTTTGATGCAGGCCCTCGGCGCCTACGGTTTTCTCGGCCTAGTCAAAGGTCACGAACATTTTCTCCAACATATCCCGCGTGCGATTGCGTCTTTGCGCCGTGTCGTCGCGGAGATAGAAAATCTTCAGCCGCTCGCAGAACTCCTGGACGAAATCGAACGCGACCCCGCCCGAAAGTAACCCAACCTTTCAAGGCTGTGAATTTCGGGCCGTTGAGTACGAGTCCCATCAGGGAGGACAGATCTGGCGAATCTCGCGACGTTTTACCGTCCCGTGCATCATGCGGTTAAAAACGGGTTGGTTAGGCGTTCGGTCCCGATCTTCGTTGGCGGTCCGTGGCCGGGGAGCACCGTAACGTTGTCGCCAAGCGGGAAAAGTTTTTGCCGGATGCCGTTAAATAAAAGATCGACATCTCCTCCGGGAAGATCCCAGCGGCCAACGCCGCCGGCGAAAAGCACGTCACCGCCGATGAGCAATCGCTCTTCGCGCCAGAAAAAACACAGACTACCCGGACAATGGCCCGGCACTTCCAGCACTTGCAGTTCGAGTCCGAGAAAGTTTCGGACGGGCGTTTCTTGAATTGTGAAATCGGCCTTCACCGGTTCGATTTCGAACTCGAAACCAAAGCTGCGAAAGAAGTCTCGGTCGGAAATCATCGGCATGGTTTCGGCGCTGCAGCCGATCTGGCACTTGAAGCGCCGTTTGATGGTGGCGGCATCCTGGACGTGATCGATGTGGCCGTGGGTGAGCAAGAGCAGCTTCGGATCGATGGCGCGTGTTTCAAGCCACTCACAGGCACCAGCAGGCGCGTCGAATAGGATCGCGCCCTCCGGCGCATGCAGGAGATAGCAGTTCGTTTCGAAGATGCCTCCGCAAAAGCTCTCGTAGCTCATAAGTCCCATTATTTATCGGCAGCGGCGCGAAATCTGCATCCAAGAATGGTCTTTTTCCCGATTTTTGAATGGTAGGGCGCGGTGGTTGTCTCACTTTGCACATGATCGTTGTTTGTCGTCGTGTCGGTTTGCGTTTGACCGCTATCTCTGCCAATTTGAGGGCCCGCTCCTTCCAATGAAATCACGTTTCGGTCTCTTCTTCGCGCTTCCGGCGGCAATTTTCCTCAGCTCGGCTGCACCGGCGCCGGTCCAGGGCAAATCCGATCTCGACCAAATCTGCATCTCAGTGGGCCGCCTGCTCGAGGAAGGCCATTACACCCATCAGCCGCTGAACGACGCCGTTTCGCGCAAGTTCCTTCAGAGTTACCTCGAGCTGCTCGATTACAGTCATTTGTTCTTCACGCAAAAAGATATCGACACTCTCAACACCAAATATGGCACCGCGCTGGGCGACGACGTTCTGCTCGGCAATCTCAAACCGGCATTCGAGATTTACGATCTCTACACCCGCCGCGTCGATGAACGGGTCGCGAAAATCAAGGAATTCCTCAAACAGCCGCCGAATTTTAGCACCGACAGCACAATCGATCTGAGCCGGCAAAAATCGCCCTGGCCAAGGGATGAAGCCGAAGGGGACCAGCTCTGGCAGGCGCGCATCACGAACGAGCTGTTGCAGGAAAAACTGAGCGAACATCCGATTGAGCCCGGGCCGCAACTGGTTTCGCGCCGTTACGATCGACTCGCCCGCACTGTGCACGAGGAAGACAGGACCGAGCAGGTAAAGCTTTACCTCGACGCGCTCGCGCAAACCTATGATCCGCATTCGGAATACCTGAGCAAAGCCGACCTGAAAAACTTCAGCATCAACATGGGCCTGTCGCTCGTCGGGATCGGAGCGATGCTGCGCAGCGAAGATGGCTACGCGAAGATCGAGAGTCTCGTGCCGGGCGGGCCGGCCCAGGTCGATGGCCGGTTGAAAGTCGGTGACCGCATCACGGCCGTCGGCCAGGGGCAGGGCGAATATCTCGATGTTCGCGAGATGCGGCTGGACAAAGTCGTCGAGATGATCCGTGGCAAGAAAGGCACACACGTGCGTTTGCTCGTCATTCCGTCGGATGCGGCCGATCCCTCCAAGCGCAAGGCCGTCGAGCTCGTCCGCGATGAGATCAAACTCAAAGATCAGGAAGCCCGCGCCGACATCATTATCAGGAAGGATGAGAACGGGAACCCGGTGAAGCTCGGCTGGCTCACGCTCCCATCGTTTTATGCCGACATGGATCGCCACTCCAAGAGCACCACGCGCGACGTGCTCGCGTTACTCAAGCGGCTGAAGAAAGAAAATATCGGCGGGCTGGTTGTCGATCTTCGGCGCAACGGCGGCGGTTCGCTCGAAGAAGCGATCTCGCTCACCGGTCTGTTTTTGAAATCCGGACCGATCGTGCAGACCAAGGGGTCCAACGGCAACATTGTCGTCTCGAGCGATCCGGATCCCGGCATTGTTTACACCGGGCCGATGGTCATTTTGACCAGTCGCCAAAGCGCGTCGGCCAGCGAGATCTTTGCCGCTGCCCTGCAGGATTACGGGCGCGCCGTCGTCGTCGGCGACCAAAACACGTTCGGAAAAGGCACGGTGCAAACGATCCTCGAGATCGGGCGATTCACTTCATTGCTCGGTAGCCGGTCCCCGGATGATGGCGCACTCAAGTTGACGATCCAGAAATTTTACCGCGTCGCCGGGGGCTCGACTCAGCTTCACGGCGTCGCCTCAGACATTGTCCTGCCAAGTCTGACCGATCTTCCCGAGTTCGGCGAAGGCGCGCTGAAGAACGGTCTGCCTTATGACGAGGTCGCACCGGCAAGGTACACAAAGTGGTCGGACGCTCATTCGCTCTTTCTCGACCAGCTCAAGCGCCGTTCGGCCGAACGCGTGAACAATGACTCCGAGTTTCATTACGTGATGGAAGATACGCAGCGGCTCCAGCAGAAGCTGAAAGACAACCGGATCTCGCTGAATGAAGACGCGCGGCGCAAGGAAATTCAGGACGACAAGCTGCGCAAGGAGACCCGCGCGAAGGAGCGGTTGGCCCGGCACGCAGAAGAACCGCGCATTTATCGCGTCACGCTCGACACAGTCGACAAGCCGAACCTTCAGTTGATCATGTATCCCGGCAAATTGGCCGAAGCCAAAGCCAAGGGGATTCCCACGAAAGTCGCGCCTGAAGCCGCACCCGATGATCAGTCGGAGGTAGTTCCGCCCGACGATGACACGAAAGAACCCGTTATCGATCCCGAGCGCGACGAGAGCCTGAATATTCTGGCCGATCTTGTCGATCTTTCCCGCGGCCCCAAGACCGCGAGCACGAACTCACCGAAGGCCCCGGAACAGCGCCCGTAAGGGTCGCTGTGCACGATAGGACGAGACGAGCCTGCCCTGAGCGAAGTCGAGTGGATCGTCGAGCCGACGAAATCTCTTAGCGCCACCAAGGCGGCCGATACCGCGGATCATAAACGGGCCGGTATCTCGGATCCGTAAACCGATTGCTGCGTTGGGATGACCAACCCTCCGAATACCCTGTGCGCGGCGTCGTGCCGAATACCGTCACCGGCGTCCCGACCTCGACCGAATTGAAAAATGCGATCGCATTTTGCTCCGGCAAACGGACACAGCCGTGCGAAGCTGGATAACCGGGCAAATAACCGGCGTGCAGTCCATTCGCTCCCTCGAAGCGCATGAAATAACGCATCGGCGCGGGAATGAACCTACCGCCCGCCGGCACCCGCATGTCCGCGTCCGCGTCGGCCACAATTGTCCGGCCATTACGATCGACAATCTTGCCGTACATCGACGAGTAATGGTTCACCTCTTTGTCCAGAATGGTGAACGAACCGCTCGGGGTGAGATGCCCATAGCGCCCGCTCGCAATCGGCGTCGTCATGACAACCTGACCATTCTTAATCAGCGATGCCCTCTGGTCCCGAAGGTCGATTTCCACCGCCGTTTGCGCGCGCACCGCCGCGGCGCCGCACAGCAAGACCGACAACCCAATCACCGCTCGCACAATTTCTTTAACCCGCGGAAAGCGCAAAAGTTCTGGGGCGCGCATGCGCCTCCCAATTAAACCGCGATCGGTGCTTTGATTGAGGGGTGCGGATCGTACCCGACGAGCTCGAAGTCTTTGAACTTGAAATCGCTGATGTTTTTGGCGCGCGGATTTAGTTTCATTCGCGGCAAAGATCGACAATCGCGCGTCAGCTGTTCACGCGCTTGCTCGAGATGATTTTGGTAAAGATGCAGATCACCAAAGCTGTGGACGAAATCGCCCGGCGTAAGATCGACAACCTGCGCGACCATCATCGTGAGCAACGCGTAACTAGCGATGTTGAACGGCACGCCGAGGAACAGATCCGCGCTTCGCTGGTAAAGCTGGCAGCTTAGTTCGCCATCCTGAACATAAAACTGGAAGAGCACGTGACACGGTGCCAGCGCCATCTGGTCGATCTCGGCCGGGTTCCATGCGCTCACGATTAAGCGCCGGCTGTTCGGATTTTTTTTGATCTGTGCGATCACGTTGTCGATCTGGTCAACACGCACGCCGTTTTCGCCCCGCCAATCTCGCCATTGCGCGCCGTAAACGCGGCCGAGATCGCCGTTTTCATCGGCCCATTCATCCCAGATCGTGACGCCGTGCTCGTTCAGATATTTGATGTTCGTGTCGCCGCGCAAAAACCAGAGCAGCTCGTAGATGATCGATTTGATGTGCAGTTTTTTCGTCGTCAGCAGCGGGAACCCAGGCCCGCTCGGCCGCAAATCAAACCGCGCCTGCGCCCCGAAGATCGACAATGTGCCGGTGCCGGTGCGATCGGCGCGCGGCTGACCCTTCTCCAAAACCAGCCGGAGAAGATCGTGATACTGCCGCACGGGAAAACGTACGCGTGCGCGCTGCACGCGCAAAGATGGATCGCGCTGTCCTTAGCGCGATGAATTGTAGGGCAGGCGCTCCGCCTGCCGATTTCTTGGTAACGGCAACCGATGCGGTCGCCCTACAATTGTTTTGCGCTAGCTCTTCAGCGCCGCGAGTTCTTTTTCGAGCTGGTCTTTGCGCTCGTTCAACTGCTGCAACCGCAGCTGCCAACGGTGCAACTGGATGCTGGCCTGGTTAATGTAACCGGTGACTTCGGTCCGTTGCGATTCGTTCTCGGTCAGTTTGCGCTGAATCTCTTCGATCGTTGCGGCCGGATCGACGGTGACAACGCGCTTTGTCCTCCTCGGAACAGCGGTCAGTTTGCCGCACCACGTGCATTGCATACTCAGACGCATCTCGCTGGCTGCAGCTTCAAGCTCGCGTTTGCAGTGCTGACACTGAAAAACGATGTCAGGCTCGGCTGCGGCTGTCGTCTCGACTTTTTTTGCCATCGCGATTCCCCGGCGGTACGAACGAGCAGCCGTTGTGCCCGGGTCCGCGCGCAATTGTAGGACAGGCGGTCCGCCCGCCGAAATTTCTAAAAAGGCAACCGATGCGGTCGCCCTACAATTCCGTGCGCCGCGCTGGCTCACAGGACCCGCGATCGTTTGAGCAAATTGTGACTGCATGTCTCGATTTGAATTGCACCAAAAAAGGCGCTTCACAGGCATTGCCCTTGATCCACAAGCACTTAGGCATAGGCGCGCGACGCTGGCTCGGCGTTTGCTAAAGAGCCGCTGAGGTCGAAGTCTCGACCAAAGAAAGGATTTCATACTATGGCTAAAGTTTTAGGTATCGATCTGGGTACCACCAACTCCTGCATGGCCGTGATGGACGGTGGCGACCCGGTAGTTTTGGAAAATTCTGAAGGCGCGCGTACGACACCCTCGGTCGTGGC
>JBHEMD010000210.1:0-13053 GCA_046262735.1 Chthoniobacterales bacterium
CGGCGAGTCGAAACCGCGGCTGCAGTTCTTCCAAGACCTCGGGCACCTCGGGATAAAGTTTCCACACACCGGCCTCGGCGAAATGTTCGTAGGCGACTTCGAAAAAGTTGTCGCGATCGAGCTCACTCAGCGAGGGCACGCTCTGATCGAGAACGAGATCGACGAGTTGTCGCCACCAACCTTTATCGTCGTCCGGCCGCGGTCCGTCGATTGGCGCGCGGGGCGGCATTTGTTTCCAAGCCGATGCAAATGCGCGGTCCAGTTTTGCCGCGTCCAGCTTCAAGCCGATTTCCTTGCCGACGAGCGCGTAGTGTTTCCCAACCGTCCCGGTTAAATAGAACAGCGTTCCGACAGCATCGAAAAAGAGCGCTTTCGGTTTTTGCTTTGTGGGCATGGACAACGCGAAGCCGACGCTACAAGCCTCCCGTTAAAGGCGCACTTGTTTTCTCTTTTCCAAAGCTTCACGACCGCGTAAATCATCGCTGCGAAATGATTGTCACTGACGAAGCACAAGGGCTGCCGAGATGGACGCAGTCGGTCGGCGAAGAGATCGCCAACACTCTTAGTCACGCGCTCGGCTTACTCGCCGCATTGATCGGCGCGCCCATTTTGCTGGTCGCGGCATCCCGGAACGGCAGTCCGGGATTTTTCGTGGGCACAGTGGTTTTCACTATCACAATGTCGATCTTGTATCTCGGCTCGACGTTATATCATGCGTGGCCGCAGACGCCGGCCAAGCATTTCCTTCAGTTGTTTGATCATTCCGCGATTTATTTTCTGATCGCCGGAACTTACACACCGTTCGCGCTCGGGCCGCTTCGCGGAACTGTCGGCTTCACTCTGCTGGTGACAATCTGGACACTCGCCGGCGTCGGAGTCGCGATAAAGGTGGTGCGCGGAACATCGCGTCATCCAAGGCTCGCGCTCGCCCTCTATCTCGGAATGGGCTGGCTGGCACTGGCTATTTTCAAGCCATTCGCGATGGCGGTTCCGCTTATCACACTAGTTTGGTTGTTTGCCGGCGGCATCGCTTATACCGCCGGTGTTTTGTTTTTTGTTAACCAACGACTGCGCTACGCTCATTTTATCTGGCATTTATTCGTCCTGGCCGGAACGAGCTGTCATTTTGCCGCGGTCCTCTCGTGCGCGAGCTAACGTTCCGCAGTTCCTGCGAACGTGCCGATTGAAGCAGACCGCTCGACGCGGTTAATTACTGCGATGGTCCCGATCGAGCACGACGACCCCGTCAACGCCAAGATCCTCGCCGTCTCGGAGGACAAGATCGAAGGATTTGTGCGCGAGCCGTTCGAGAAAATCGCGCGTCACTCCGGCGTAGATGTCGATCTTGTCATGGCGCGGATTGCGGCGATGCTGCGCGCCGGCACGATCCGGCGGGTTCGCCAGACATTGCTCGCGACCAATCTGGCCGAAGGCGCGCTGGTGGCGTGGAAAGTTCCCGAGGCGAAGATCGACGCCGCGTTCGATTGGATGTTCCAACGCGACCCCTTCTCCGGTCACGTCGTCATCCGCTCGACCGACACGGTCACAGCCGGTTCGGATTACAAACTCTGGACGACTGTGAAAGCGCCACACGGATTTTCGTTGCAGCGGCATTGCGAATTGCTCGTGCAAAAAGTGGGCGCGGAACATTTCCGGCTCATGCCGGCGAAAGGAATCTTTACGCTCGGCGTGGGCCACGTTCGGCGGAAAACGATTCCGCCCGGAAGCAAGGCGGATGAACCGGCGACGATGATGCCGGTGCGGATTGTCGATCTTAGCGAAGCGGAGTGGGACGTTTTACTGGCGCTTAAACGCGAGTTTGCGCCGGAAGAAATCCGGGCGACGCCCTGGGGAACGCGCGCGGAGGAGGCAGGCGTTTCGCTCGAAGAATTTTATCGCGTGGCCGAGGAGTTGAACGCGCGCAAAATCATCGGGCGCTTCTCGACGTTTCTCGAACACGTCAAACCATCGAAAGGCGGCGTGCGCGTCACGCGCTTCAACGCGCTCTTTCACTGGGCGGTGCCGGTAGGGCGCGAGGTCGAAGCAGGTGGCGAAGTCGGTCGCCACCATATTCTGACGCATTGTTACTGGCGCGAGGCCGGGCCGGAATTCAAGAATGTCAATGTCATGGCGGTCGCGCACGGGACCGACAAACAACTCCTGCTCGAACATAAGGCGGCCATAGATCGACATCTTGAGGCAAGCGGCATTCCGGTTTCCTACACGAATGTCTTCTGGGGCGGGCGGAGCGAGATCAAGCCCTCGGAGATTTCGCCGCGCGTTTACCGGGACTGGCTCGCGCAAGAAGGTGGATCGGCCTGTCCTCCGGACGATGGTGGCAATTAATGTGGCTGCGCCGCCATCATTTGCCATCGAGCGACGGAGCGCTCGATCCACCAATCTTGTAGCTGCGATCCAGCTCCCGCAGCAACGCGACCACAAGCTTCGTTCGATCAACTTGTTGACCTAGCATCATTGCGAGTGAAGCGGCGCGCCCGCGCAATTCTTCGGAAAAATCCTCGACGGCGTGGTTCACGTTTATTCCGATGCCGATGATGGCGAGATGCGGCCCATTTCTTTGCGCGCGCATTTCCACGAGCAGGCCGGCGACTTTTTTGCCGGCGATGTAAACGTCGTTGGGGGGCTTGACTGCCGCGTCCAGGCCAAGTTCACGCTGGATCGTTGCCGCGACCAACTGAATTGCCCAAGTGCTGAGTCGCGACGATTCGCCGATGTCGATCTTCGGCCGCAACAGAATGGAAAACCACAGGCCTTTGTGCGCGGCGGATTCCCAGCGATTCACGCGCTGGCCGCGTCCAGCAGTCTGATGTTCGGCGAAAACGACCAGACCTTCGGGCGCGCCGCGGTGCACGCGTTCGAGAACTGAGTCACTTGTCGAAGTGGTTTCCTCGAGAACGACAATCTCCCGGCCGATGAGGCAATCGCCGAGTGCTTCGCGCAGAACGCGCGCGTCAAATGCCGACATCGGTCAGTTCGAGCGAAAAGTCGATGGCGCGCGGGGAATGAGTGAGCGCGCCGATCGAGATGAAATCGACTCCGATGGCGGCGATTTGGCGAACATTCTTTAGTGTGACGCCCCCGCTTGCTTCGAATTTGATTTTGCCTTTGCCGAGCGCGATCGCCTCGCGCATTTGCGCCGGCTTCATGTTATCGAGCAGGATGCGGTCGATTCCATCGATCTTAAGAAGTTCGCGCACTTGCTTAAGGTTGTCGGCTTCGACTTCGATCTGCACACCGGGTCGCTCCTGCCGGACTTTGGCAATCGCTTCCCCTAACGCGCGTGAGCCGGAAACACCCGCGAGATGATTGTCTTTTACCAGCACCATGTCGAACAAGCCGAAGCGATGATTACCGCCGCCGCCCGCGACGACCGCCGCTTTTTCGAGCGCGCGCATTCCCGGCGTGGTCTTTCGCGTATCGATGATCCTGACGCGATCGTTCGCAGCGGCCTCGACGAATTTGCGGGTCAAGGTGGCGATGCCGGAAAGGCGTTGCAGAAAATTCAGCGCGACGCGCTCCGCGCTCAGAAGCGCGCGGGTGAGACCTTCGAGCTCGATAACCGTATCATCGGCGTTAACCGCCGTGCCATCGTTGATAATTGTACGCACGTGCGTGGCGGGATCGACGCGGCGAAAAACTTCCGCCGCGGTGTTCGTACCGGCGATGATCGCCGATTCGTTCACGACAATCCGCGCACGTGTCCGCAACTCTGGCGAAACAAAGAATTGGGTGGTGAGATCGCCTTCGCCGATGTCTTCGCCAAGAGCGATATCGATTGGATCGTGCGGGGTCGTCATTTCGAGGCTGTAGCGCCTGGTGCGCGGTAGACGCATTTGCCGCGCACGTATGTTTCACGGTTTGCGTGCGGACCGCCGCGGTAAATGCAAAGCGAGACGATATCCTGCACCGATAATTCGCGGAGCGCATCCCGATCGTCCGGATAGGGCGCGATTGCGGCAAGATCGACAATCGTTAGGTCGGCTTCCTTTCCCGGATCGAGCGTGCCGATGAGGTTGGCTTTGCCCAATGCACGCGCGCCGCCGTGGGTCGCGAGATAAAAAGCTTCGCTCGCGCGCAGCGGCCGCAGGTTGGGCTCGTAAGCCGTGCGCGCCTTTTGCACATCGATCGCGGCGCGCATCACCTGCCACATGTTCAGCTCCGGGCCGCCGGCGACATCGGAGCCGAGTCCGACCGGAATGCCGGCCTTGAGAAGCTGGTCGAGCTTGATCAAGCCGCTGCCGAGAAAAAGATTCGAACTCGGGCAATGGGCAACACTCGATTGTGCGCCGGCGATGGCGGCGATTTCGCGCGGGTTGAGATGAATGCAATGACCGAGCATGGTGTGCGGTGTGAGCAGGCCGCACTTTTCGTAGACGTGGGTGTAGTCGCGAGCGGACATGTAGAGATGATGCACCTTTTCAAGTTCTTCGCGGTTCTCGGCGAGATGAGTTTGCAAATACGCGTCGAAGCGCGTCGCCATCTCGGCCGCGCCGCGCATGAGTTTTTCCGAACAGGCCACGGCAAAGCGCGGGCTAAAGGCATATTCGAGCCGGCCATCTTCAGCGCGGTGCCATTTGCGACAGAGACGTTCGCTTTCCAGTAACGAAACCGAGACGACTTTCTTCGGTTGAAGCTGGCCATAGGAGCCGAGGTCCATCATCATTTTGCCAAGGATCACGCGCAGGCCGCTTTGCCGGGCGGCCTCGAAACCAAGCTCGCAACTGTCTTCGTAAATGGCTGCATAAGCCATCACCGCCGTCGTCCCGTTCCGGGCCAGTTCGCGGAAAAACTGCGGCGCCTCGATTCGGGCTTTGGGCCCGGTGAACTCGCGTTCGACGGGAAAGATATGCTGCCGCAGCCAAGGGAGCAGGTCGCTCTCACCACGCGCGACGGCGGAATATTGCGGGAGATGAGTGTGACAATCGATTAGGCCGGGGAAAACCGCGAGCGTCCTGTGGTCGATCCAGTTGACCGGTTCGGAGCGCTGCAGCCGGCGAAGATCGTCGTAATCGCCGACCTCAGCGATTCGTCCACCTTTTATAATAAGCGCGCCGCCGGGTCGACCGCGGAGCCGGCCAAACTCCGGCGCGTCAATGAGGAAACCGCGGATACCGAACAAGTCGCCGTTCTGGTCCATAGACGCGGGTGTGTGAAAACATCACACCGCGCGAGACTATCATAGCTGTAGCCGCTTCGCTGTGCGAAGCGCGGCTTTCAGGTATTTTTGCGGCGGATGGACCCGCGCCTCAGAGAGACGTAGCTAAAGCTTATTTCTTGTGCGAGTACCGGCCCATTAGTTGGCCTTCGGCGATCACATGCCCGCGCATGGCCGCGTCCACTTCCTTGCGTTTCGCGCCGGGTTTTAGGTCCAGCATTTGGTCGAGCGCGTAAACTTTGAAATAATAGCGGTGCGTGCCCGAGGGCGGTTGCGGGCCGTCGTAACCGGAACCGGGATAATCGTTAGTGCCCTGGACTGCGCCTTTGGGCACACTGTTCTCGGCAATCTCAGTGGTCTTCGGATCAATGTTCCAGCAGAGCCAGTGCGTAAACAAACCGACGGGCGCGTCCGGATCGTCCACGATGAGGAGCAGACTTTTCGCCTCTGGCGGAGTGCCCTCGATGCGCAGCGGCGGATTCACGTTCTGCCCTTGCTTGGCATATTTGTCCGGAATCATTCCGCCTTCTTCGAATGCTGAGCCGGTGATTTTCATAGTTCCTCCTCCTGCCGCGAACAACACAATGGTGCCGAGTGCCAATGCAACTGCGCCCGTAATAATCGACTTTTGCATTGTTCAACCTCCACTTCGATCTGATTAGATCGACAATAGGTTTTCGCTGACATGAGCAAAAATGGACGCACAATTCGCGAAGAGATTCTCGCGCTGCTGCGCACGCATGATTATCGACCGCTCGACGGCGCCGAGATCGCGCGTGACCTTGGCGTGAAAAGCAATCAGCGTGTCGCGCTTCGCAACTCGCTGCGCGAGCTCGAACGGGCCGGCGAAATCGTCCGCATCCGCAAGAATCGCTATGTTTTGCCCGCGGAAGCCGACCTCGTCACCGGCAAATTGTCGATTCACCAGGTGGGTTACGGCTTTCTCGTCCCCGAAACACCGGGGCAGCCTGATGTTTTCATCGCGGCGGAAAACACCGGCACGGCCATGCACGGCGATCGCGTCGTTGCGCGCGTCTCGCGCGACGTTCCAGCTCGGCGGGCGAAAGATCGAAAGGGCCGAAGCGAAGGCCGCGTGATTCGAATCCTGGAGCGCGCCCGCGACAAGATCGTGGGCACACTTCAGCAGACGCGCAATTTCTATTACGTCGTGCCGGATGATCCGCGAATCGTCCACAACGTCTATGTCGCGGCGCCGCTGAAAGCAAAACCCGGCGACAAAGTCGTTGTCCGGATCGAGGCGTGGGAATCGCGGCACGTCAATCCGGAGGGCGAAATCATTGAGGTTCTCGGGCCCGCCACTGCACCCGGCATCGACATGTTGTCGATCATTCGGAAGTACGATCTGCCCACCGAATTTCCTCGAAAAGTGATCGATGAAGCGAATCGAATCCCGCAAAGCGTCGATGTTCGACATCTCGAAGGCCGTGAAGATTTGCGAAAAGACTTCATCGTTACGATCGATCCCGATGACGCGCGCGATTTCGACGATGCCATGGACGTTGAGAAGATCGACAATGAAGGGTGGCAACTCGGCGTCCACATCGCGGACGTTTCGGCCTACGTTACTCCCGGTAGCGAGCTGGACGTCGAAGCGCGCCGGCGCGGCAACAGCGTTTATCTGCCCGACCGCGTCATCCCGATGTTGCCGGAGCGATTGAGTAACGGCGTCTGCAGTCTTAATCCCGGCGTCGATCGGCTCACCCATTCGGTCCTCATTGAGTTCGACAGGAAGGGCAACGCGACCAAGGCGCGCTTTGCCAGGACGGTGATCCGAAGTGCGCGCCGGCTCACTTACAAGGAGGCGTTCGCAATTCTTCAAGCCAAGCCGAACGGCGAACTGAGCCGGCGCCTGCATCTCGCGTGGGAGCTCGCGTCGTTGCTCCGCCGGAAACGCTTCGCGCACGGCTCGCTCGACCTCGATTTTCCGGAGGTAAAAGTTTATGTCGATCAAAACGGCGCGCCGGTGCGGCTGGAGCGCGTCGAGAACGACGAATCGCATCAGCTGATCGAGGAATTCATGCTGGCCGCGAACGAAGCGGTCGCGCGTGAGCTGAGGCACCGCGCGGTCCCGACGATTTACCGTGTCCACGAAGAGCCCGACCCCGACAAGCTGGCGGAGTATCGCGAGTTCGTGCTCAGCTTTGGTTACAAGGTGGGCGATCTTTCCAAGCGCGCCGAGGTTCAACGCTTTCTCGCCTCACTGCGGGGCAAACCGGAAGAACAGGCGCTCAAGATCGGTCTCCTCAAAAGTCTCAAGCGCGCGCGTTACGACACGCAACCTCTCGGCCATTATGGCTTGGCCAAGCCGAACTACCTGCACTTCACCAGCCCGATCCGTCGCTACGCCGATCTGGTCGTCCATCGCGGGCTGAGCGAACGCGATTCGCCGCGCCGCAGTAAGATCGACATCGACGAAATCGCCTCGATCGCCGCTCATATTTCGGATACCGAGCGCAACGCGGCCGATGCCGAGATTGAGGCGGTGAAAATCAAACAGCTCGAATTTTTCCAGCGCCAGCTCGACCGGCGCGATCCACAGGTTTTCCGCGCCGCGATTGTCGATGTTCGCAACTACGGCCTCGTTGTCGAACTACCCGAGGTCCTCACCACCGGGCTGATCCACGTCTCTTCGCTGACGGATGACTTCTATCAGTTCGATCCCGCCCAACGCCGTCTGACTGGCCGCCGCTCACGCCGCCGTTTCAACATCGGCGATCAGGTCCGCGTGTTTGTCGCGCGCGTCGACGTGTTCAAACGCCAGATAGATTTCGCGCTTGCCGAGGAGTTAACGGCTCGCGCGCGAAAACAGAGGCGATAACGGGTTCTCCGTCAGACTCGCAACGAGGCTTGTGGCTAACAAGTTGTGGATAACTTTTAGTAAAATGTTCTTGCCATTCGCGCAGCGGGGCGGACACAATCCGCCGTTTTTTTGGCGAAATGGATAACATCATTGAGGCCAGGGAGCTGCAGATCGAGCGCAAGCATTTCTACGTCGAGTTCCGGGAAAATGAGCGGGGGAGGTTCCTGCGCATCACCGAGGAAGCGCACGGGCGGCGCAACACCATCATCGTGCCGAGCACCGGGGTGGATGAGTTCACGGCCGCGATCGACGAAGTAATCGAAGCCGCCGAGCGCGCGCCGGCATAAAAGGCCGCATCTAGCGGAGCGACCCTCACCTGGCGCTCCGCGTCCTCCTCTCCCTCAGGGAGAGGATTGAGGTGAGGGCAACAAAGTGATAGCACGCGCTCGGCGCGTTGACACATCAACTCGCGGAATTAGTTTGGCGCCTTCGTCCAATTGATCGTTAACAATGGCGACAAAAACAAAATTACGCAGCAGCAGTTTGCGTCCGCTGCCGAAAAAGAAATCGCGCCTGCCGCGGGCACGCACAAGATCGACCCGCCTTCGCAAAGCTACGGCGCGGCAGGCATCTTCCGCTCGTGGAACGGGGAAAACCAAATCGGCGCGCTATGTTTACTATTTCGGCGACGGCTACGCGGACGGCACCGGACAAATGAAAGCGTTGCTCGGCGGCAAGGGCGCGAATCTCGCTGAGATGACGCGGATCGGCTTACCGGTTCCGCCGGGGTTCACGATCACGACGGAGGTCTGCAGTTATTTTTACGAGCACAACCGCGCCTACCCGCCGGAGCTAAAGGCCGAGGTCGCGGCCGCGCTCGCGCGCGTGGAAAAATCCGTCGGCAAAAAATTCGGCGATAAAGAGCGGCCGCTGCTCGTCTCGGTGCGCTCGGGTGCGCGCGATTCCATGCCCGGAATGATGGACACGATCCTGAACCTCGGGATGAACGACGAGGTGGTGGGGATCGTCGCGCGCAAATCGAACAATCCGCGGTTTGCCTGGGATTCTTATCGTCGATTTCTGCAAATGTATGGCGACGTCGTGATGGGCGTGCAGAAACGCCCGGGCGAAGATCACGAGCCGTTCGAGAGCGCAATCGAGCATTTGAAAGACGAGCGCTACAGCAAACACGATTTTCCCGATGTGCGGTTGACGGTCGCCGATCTCAAAGAGCTGGTGGAGCGATTTAAAGCGCTGATCAAGGAGCGGACCGGCAAATCGTTTCCGCAGAACCCGAACGAACAACTCTGGGGCGCAATCGGCGCAGTCTTCGGCTCATGGATGAACGACCGCGCGATCGTTTACCGTCGCAAATACGGCATCCCACACGATTGGGGCACCGCCGTCAACGTGCAGACGATGGTGTTCGGCAACATGGGCGACAGCAGCGCGACCGGCGTCGCGTTCACGCGCGACCCGGCGACCGGCGAAGAAGTTTTTTATGGCGAATACCTGATCAACGCGCAGGGCGAAGACGTTGTCGCGGGTGTGCGCACGCCGCATCCAATTGCCAATCTGGCGAAGGAAATGCCGGCTGCGCACAAGGAACTCATGAAAGTGCGCGCGACCCTCGAGCGCCATTTTAAAGACATGCAGGACCTCGAGTTCACCGTCGAAGAGAACCGGCTCTACATTTTGCAGACCCGCAACGGCAAACGCACCGGGCACGCGGCCGTGCGCATCGCTGTTGACATGGTCGACGAAAAACTGATCTCCAGGCAAGACGCCGTGCGCCGCATCCCGGCCGATTCATTGGCGCACCTCCTTGCGCCTATCTTTGATCGACAATCCGCCGCCCACGCAAAAAAGATTGGCAGCGGTCTCGCCGCCGGTCCGGGCGCGGCGTGCGGTCACGTTGTTTTCAGCGCGGAGGAAGCGGTCGCGCGTTCAGACAAAGGCGAAAAGGTGGTGTTGGCACGAATTGAAACTTCGCCGGAAGACCTGCGCGGGATGATTGCGGCGGAGGGGATCCTTACTTCGCGCGGCGGAGTCTCATCGCACGCCGCGTTGGTCGCCCGGCAGATGGGCAAGGTCTGCGTGTGCGGTGCGACCGGGATCCAGATCGATTACCAAAAGCGCACGCTCAGCGCCAATGGGACAACTTTGAGGCAGGGCGACTACATCTCGCTCGATGGAACCGCGGGCGAAGTGTTCGCCGGCGAAGTGGCCACCGCGCCCTCCGAGATTGTCCAGGTGCTGATCGATCGCTCGCTCGATCCGAAAAAAAGCCTCACTTACCGGGAATACGAAAAGCTGATGCGCTGGACGGACCAGTTCCGCAAACTCGGCGTGCGCACCAACGCGGACACGCCTGAGCAGGTGAGAAACGCCGTTGCCTTCGGCGCCGAAGGCATCGGCCTGTGCCGGACCGAGCACATGTTTTTCGAGGGCGACCGGATCGACGCGATGCGGGAAATGATTCTCGCGGGCACGCGCGACGAACGTGCGCGCGCGCTCACGAAATTGCTGCCGTATCAGCGGCAGGATTTTATTGGCATTTTCACCGCGCTCGATGGGTTGCCCGCAACGATTCGCTTTCTCGATCCGCCATTACACGAATTTTTGCCTCACGACCACGCCCAGCAGAGCGAGCTGGCGAACAAGCTCGGCGTCCCGGTCGAACAGATCACGCGCCGCGTGCATGAGCTGCACGAGTTTAACCCCATGCTCGGCCATCGCGGTTGCCGGCTCGGGATCACCTTTCCGGAAATCTCAGAGATGCAGGCGCGTGCCATTTTTGAAGCCGCCGCCGAAGTGCAGGCCAAAGCCATCAAGGTGCGACCGGAAATCATGATTCCACTGGTGGGTTTTCCGCGCGAGCTCCGCCTCCAGATCAAGATTGTCCGGCGAGTGGCCGATGAAGTTGCCGCCGAGAAGAAAACAAAGTTCAACTATCTGGTCGGCACGATGATTGAGGTCCCGCGCGCCGCGCTCGTCGCCGATGAGATCGCGCGCGACGCCGAATTCTTCAGCTTCGGGACGAACGATCTGACCCAGACGACCCTCGGGATGAGCCGTGATGATTCCGGCAGTTTTTTGCCGGCCTACGCCGAGCTCGACATCGTCGACACAAATCCCTTCGCGTCGATCGACCAAAAAGGCGTTGGCCGCCTGATGGAAATGACACGCGACCTCGGCCGCAAAACCCGCCCCGACATCAAGCTCGGCATTTGCGGCGAGCACGGCGGTGAGCCGAACAGCGTCAAGTTCTGTCACCGGCTCGGGCTCGATTACGTGAGTTGCAGTCCCTTCCGCATCCCGATCGCGCGCCTCGCCGCCGCCCAGGCGGCATTGGCCCGATAATTGTCGATCAAACCGTTCGCCGCTGTCCGATCAAAACAGTGTGTAAATAAACGGCGCGAGCGCTGAGCCTTCGGTCACGATCAAGATAAGGCCGAGCAGAAGGAGAATGATTACCACCGGCGCAAGCCACCATTTTTTGCGCACGCGCAAAAAATCCCAGAACTCACGCAGGATCGAAAGTTTGCCCGCCATCGTTTAAAATTGGTTCCGATAGTCGGCTGGTGCGAACGTTTTTTGCCGGGGTTGCCAGTAACTGGCCGCGCCGGTCCGGCCGCGAAGGTCCACGCTTGAGCGGCTGGCGAGCCGTTGCAGCAATCCGATCGGTGTCACGACCAGAAGAAAAACGAGCGTGAGGATCACGCGCGTCATAACCCATCCGATGAGCAGAGACAGGCCGATCCAGACCGCATGCAGATATTTGAGCGCGCGAGGCGCGACAACCGCCATTATGACGAGTAGAACGCCGAGAACTTGACCGCTTAAAACGGTCAAGTTTCCCGAGCGATGGCGTACGAGGAGTAAGAGCCCGAGCAAGATCGCTATCCCACCCAGAATAAAGCCAAAACGGGCCAGCGCTTTGGGCGAACGATCAAGCTGGTGAAATTCCTCTTTCAGCCAGTTCATTGGTACGGCGCCTCACCGCTTGTTTGCTGGGCTTGTTTGTCGATCAGAAAGTTGCCGAGTACGAGATAATCCATGTCGGTTCGCATGAAACAGCGATACGCTTCTTCCGGGGTGCACACCGGCGGTTCCCCGCGCACGTTGAAGGAAGTGTTGACCAGCACCGCGCAACCGGTCTGCGCCTCGAACGCGTGCAAGAGCGCATAAAAGCGCGGGTTTTCGCGTTCGCTCACGGTCTGAATGCGAGCGGAATAATCGACATGCGTCACCGCTGGAATCGTCGAGCGCGGCGTTTTCAGTCGTTCGAGAAAACCGGCCGCGCTGCTCGCAAACTGGCCGTTGAGACGAATTGTCGATCTTACTGGCGCAACCAGCAGCATGTAAGGGCTGCTTTCCTCCAGCTCGAAATAATCGCTCACCCGCTCGCGCAAGATCGCCGGCGCAAATGGACGAAAACTTTCCCGGAATTTGATCTTCAAGTTCAATTTCTCCTGCATCTCGGGGACGCGGGGATCGCCGAGGATGGAGCGGTTCCCGAGCGCGCGGGGGCCAAATTCCATTCGGCCCTGATACCAGCCGACGACTTTTCCCTCGGCGAGAAGCGCGGCGATGCGTGCCGGTAATTCGGTATCGCTGAGCTCGACGCTTGGGATGTGGCCGCGCCGGACAAACTCGTCGGGATCAAAGGCTGGTCCGAGAAATGAGCCTCGTTGTGCGTCATATTCGCCAGTAACTTCACGCGGCTTGTCTAAATAATGATGCCAGGCAAGTAGCGCGGCGCCGAGCGCGCCGCCCGCATCGCCCGCCGCGGGTTGCACCCAGATTTTTTGAAATGGTCCTTCACGCAGAATTCGCCCGTTGCCGACGCAATTCAGCGCGACCCCACCGGCCAGACAAAGTTTTTCCAATCCCGTGAGCTCATGCGCATGGCGCGCCATCCGTAGCATGATTTCTTCGGTTACAGCTTGCAGCGAGTGCGCGATGTTCATGTGGCGCTGGGTCAGTTCCGATTCCGGCCGGCGGGGCGTTCCGCCGAAGAGCCGATCGAATTTGCGGTTGGTCATGCGCAGAC
>JBHEMD010000211.1:0-16472 GCA_046262735.1 Chthoniobacterales bacterium
GTTTCCGGCCGAGGCGTTGCTTCATCAAAAACCGACAGCGGTTGCAATGCAGCAAAATCCTCGGCCCGCGCCGGAGTCGCAGGCTCCACTTCTATTCTGGTTAGCTCGAGCTCGGTTGTCGGTTCCTCTTCCAGTATCTTCGGCTTAGGCTCCGGTATCTCCAGTTCTTGCTCCGGTGTCTTCGGCTCCGCCTTAACCGTGGCCGGCTCCGCCTCGCTTTTGATCGGCTCTGCCTTTGCCTCTGACGGTTTGCTTTGCTCCGGCAGCTTCGGCATATGTTCTTCCACAGTTTTGACAAGCAAATCCGATGTGAACGGTTTATTCAAGAACTCAATGACATTCTCAGTCGCGTTCTGTTCCGATTGCAGGTCCGCGCCGAAGCCCGACATGTAAACGATCGGAACATTCGCCGTCGCGGGCTCCTGAAATAATCGTCGGGTGACTTCGTCGCCCTTCATGTCGGGCAGCAAATAATCGAGCAGCACCAGAGCCGGCGATTCACTCTTGACCAGCTCGAGTCCTTCCCGGGCAGTGGGCGCGGTGGTCACAGCATAACCGGCCTCCATCAGCACTTCCTCGACAAAACTGAGCAACATCAAACTGTCGTCGATCACGAGCACTTTGCGTCTGGCCCCGGCCGAAGCAACGGGCGCGTCGGTTGTCTCTTGGCTCTCGTCCGCCGAACGCATTGCTTCCATCAACAAAACCTGCCAGTCGAGGTTGATCGTGCGCGGCGCCGGGCCGGCATCGGCAACTTCCGAGATCATGCCGCCTTTCCAGGTAACAATGTCGTTGAACGCGCGCACTCCCTCCTTGCCCGGCGCACTGGCGTGACGCACCTGCCCGTTTTCAAAATAGACGCGCCCCTTTGCTTCGCGCGGCCCGGTGACTTCGAGCACGGAAGTGGCGCCGCTCATGCATTTGAGCTGAATGATGTCAGCGAGATGGAGATCGCTCAATGTCCCGCGAAATTTTTCCGTCTCGGTTTTCCCGGCCGGCCGCAACACTGCCTCCGCCAGTTCCACGAAATCGCGGTGCGGGAAGGGCTTTTCCAGAAAGTGAATCCCGCCGAGCCCGGTGACCTCTTTGCGCCGGTCGCTCAGATGCACGGCGGTAAGAATAATGGCGCGTGCATTCGGATGGCTCGTGCGCAGGTCGTAAAGAAAATCCTGTCCCAAATCGGGAGCCGCATCGACATCGAGCACGAAAAGATCCGGTTTCGCGCCGACGACCAGCTCTTGCGCTTCTGCCAAACTGTTGGCGAGGTCGATCTGCGCCGCCGGCGCAGCTTCCACCACTGCCTCCGAAATCGCCGACGCGAGCTCTTGGTCCGGCTCCAGCACCAGAACGCGGCCTTCAGTTGGTTTTGTCGTAGGCTTCTTCGCGTCCACGTTGCTCCTTAGCAATGCCTGCTTCTCATCAAATGCAAAGCATTTTTCGCGCTCCGTTGCTGGGCCGCGCCCTACCTTGCAAATCGTCGCCCAACCTCGCGCCCCTGTCATGTCGAGCGAAGTCTCCCGCTCCTGCGAGTTTACTGTTCAACAATTGGAGATTCCTCGACTCCGCTAGGAATGACAAAAGTATTGCGCCAGTTCAATGCAAAGCAAATCGCTGCCCCAGCTCACGCCGGCTGATCTTGCCGCGTTCCGTCACCGGAAGTTCCTCGACAAAGAAGATTCGTTTTGGCGCCTGCCACGGGCTGAGCGTCTCACGACAAAATTGCAAAAGCTCCGGCTCGCGCACGTGTCGCTCAGCCACCACGCACGCCGCGACCTCCTCGGTCCGTCTCGTTGATTCTCGCCCGAAGACAACCGCCTGACGCACCCCACGGAAGCGCAGCAGATGCGCTTCGACCTCGGCTGGGTTCACTTTTTTGCCAGCCACATTGATCACGTCCGAAACACGGCCGACGAGGCGAAAGCCCGCCGGCGTTTTCGTCAACAGATCGTCCGGCACGAAATAACCCGGGCCAAGTTTGATCTCGTCCGGCTCGGGCAAATAACCATCGCCGGCCGCGGCACTGCGCACCCGCACCTGAGTGGAAGGCGCATGTGCGTCGAGCATCTCAAGATCGACATCCTTCATCGGCGGGCCGACGAAACCCTCGAATTCGTTCGCCGCCTCCCGGTCATAACAAATCCCGCCGCACTCCGACGCGCCATAAAAGGAATGGATCGGCAGTTTGAATCTGTCGCGGAATCTTCGGGCCACCGCCATCGGCAACGGCGCGCCGGCCGAGATGCAAAGCCGCAATTTTGACAGCGGCCGCACATCCTCGATGTCGGCCAACGCCTGAAACAAAACCGGTGTCCCCGGAAAAACCGTCGGGCCAGTGCGTGCAAGATCGACAAGCAGGGCGCGCGGTGTTCGGTCGCGGCTCAGCACCAGCGGCACTCCGCGCGCAATCAGCGGGGTGAGCAAATTGCTGAAGCCATAGGAATGAGAAATCGGGATTGCGCCGAAGTTAAGGTCGACATCTTCGATTCCCATCGTCGCCAGAATCTGATCGCAGTCCGCGAGCAACTGCTCGCTGCGAAAGCGGATGATGCGCGGCTCAGCCGTTGTCCCCGAGGTCAGCTTGAAAAATGTCGGCGCCTGGTCGCCCCAGTCAACGCTGCCACTCCTGGTTGCAATGGATATCGCTGCATCAGCTTGTTCCTTACTGATCGATTCATCAATCGGGAGAATAATGCGCCGGCTCCGCAAGCAGGCGAGAAGCACTGACGGCCAGTCTTCGTGGTTGCCGATTTGAACTGCATTGATCTCGTGCGGTCCGCCCTGCGGCGTTTTCGCTTGAATCGCCCGCGCACGTTCCTCGATCTGGCGAAACGTCCGCACGACGCTGCCGCCGGTGTTAAAAATCGCCGGCGCATCGCCTTTGCGCGCGAGCGTCTCGTTCCACGCGTTCAGCAGCGCGTCATCTGACTTTGGGAATTTCATTGTCGTGTTGCGGCAAGTCGCGCTTCAAGAAGCGCAGCGTGAAATCATCCCTGGATCATCCTCTATCGCTTGCGAAATCGGCTGAATCATTTAGTTTGGGCGCTTCAATTTGAACATGAAGGCGGGCATTCATCCGGAATATTATGAGACCGACATCGTCTGTGCGTGCGGCGCCATCTATCACACGCGCTCGACGCGGCGTGACATTAGAATCGGTATCTGCGCCGCTTGTCATCCGTTTTTCACCGGCGAACAGAAATTCATCGATACTGCCGGGCGGGTCGAGAAATTCGCCCGCCGTTACGGCAGCACCAAGGCCGCCCGCGGCGGCAAGAAAGCTTAGCTGAGCTGTAGCCGCCTCGCTCTGCCGAGGCGTCTGTCTCGCGGCGACAGAGCGCCGTGGCTACAAATGGACTTTGATTCCCTCATTCAACGCAAGCGCGAACGGTTCCAGCAACTCGAAGCCGAGATCGCCGACCCCGCGCTTTTTTCAAACCACAAGCGCGCCGGCGAAATCATGCGCGAGCACGCCAGCATCAAACAGCTGCTCGCAAAATGGGACGAGCTGGAGCAGGCGCGCAGACAACTCGACGACACCCGCGAGCTGGCGCTGTCGAACGATGTGGCCATCGCTGCGATGGCCGAGGATGAAATCGCCGACCTCGAAAAACGAGTCGGTGATCTCGAACGCGAAGTGCAGATCGCGCTTCTGCCCCGCGACGAGCACGAAGATCGCGACGCAATCGTCGAGGTTCGCGCCGGCACCGGCGGAAACGAGGCCGCCATTTTCGCGGCCGATCTTTGCCGGATGTATAGCCGCTTCGCGGAGGCGGCGGGATTGAAAACCGAGCAATTGGAAGCGAGTCCATCGGAACTCGGCGGGTTGAAAGAAGTCATCTTTAGAGTTTCGGGGGAATCGGTCTTTCAAAAGTTGCGCTTCGAAAGCGGCGTCCATCGCGTGCAACGTGTGCCCGCGACCGAAGCCCAGGGCCGGATCCACACTTCCACGGCCACCGTCGCGGTCCTGCCCGAGGCTGAAGATGTCGATCTTGAATTGAAACCGGAGGATTTACGCATTGAAGTTTCGCACGCCGGTGGACCCGGCGGCCAAGGCGTGAACACAACCGATTCGGCCGTGCAGGTCCTGCATGTCCCGACCGGCACCATGGTTCGTTGCCAGGACGGCCGCAGCCAGCTCAAGAACAAGGAACGCGCCTTGTCGATCTTGCGCGCCCGCTTGCTCGAACGGAAAGAGCGCGAGGAAGCCGAGAAATACAGCGCCCAACGCCGCGGCCAGATCGGTACCGGCGGCCGCGAAGAAAAAATCCGCACCTACAATTTCCCTCAAAACCGCGTCACCGATCACCGCATCGGACTTACCCTATATAACCTGGACCGGATCATGGACGGCAACCTCAGCGAGCTCATCGCCGCCCTTCAATCGGCCGATATGGCCGAGCGGTTAAAGGAAACGACCGCCGCGTGACGCCGATGACGTTACTCGAGGTGCTGCAGGCGAGCACCGAGTATCTCAACAAGCGCAAGATCGACAATGCGCGGTTGAACGCGGAGCATTTGCTCGGGCGCGTCCTCGGGCGGACGCGGATGGAGCTTTATCTCGAGTTTGACCGGACGCTAAACGAATCGGAGCTGGCTCCGTTGCGCGAGCTGATCCGCCGCCGTGGTGAAGGCGAACCTCTTCAGCACCTGCTCGGGACGGTGGAATTTTGCGGCCACACTTTCCTCTGCGACAAACGCGCCATGGTTCCAAGGCCGGAAACGGAGGAACTCTGCGAGTTCCTCAAATCCCAAATCCCAAATCCAAAATCCCAGATTTTGGACGTCGGAACGGGTTCCGGTGTAATCGCTCTGAGTCTGGCCGCGAGTTCTCCAGATGCTCAAGTTTACGCCACGGACATCTCGGCGGAGGCGCTCGCTTTGGCGGGCGAAAATGCGGCACGACTTGGGCTAGACGGGCGCGTGCAGTTCCGGCAAAGCGATTTGTTGAAAGACATTGAGGGCGCTTTTGACCTGATTGTCGCCAATTTGCCTTACATTTCGACGCAAGATCGACAATCACTCGCGCGCGAGGTGTTGCACGATCCGGAGGCGGCGCTTTTTGCGGGCAAGCGCGGCGATGAATTGGTGCGGGAGCTGATCGCGCAGGCGCCGGCGCGGCTCAAACCCCGGGGCTTGCTCGCGCTCGAGATCGGCATCGGCCAGGCTGCTTCGCTTTTTGAGCTTCTTTGCGAAAAAAATTACCACGACATCGAATCGAAAAACGATTATTCAGGTGTAAGCCGGTTTTTGTTGGCCAGGTATGGATAAAATCCGCATCCAGGGCGGTCATTCGCTTTCGGGGACGATCAAGGTCAGCGGCTCGAAAAACTCGGCGTTACCGATCCTCGCCGCGACGCTGCTCACGCGCGAGCCGTGCACGCTCCATCGGGTGCCGGATCTGAGCGACACGAATTATATGATCCAAATCCTGGCCCACCTCGGCGCGCAAGTGGAACGAGCCAGTGGCACGGTGACCGTCGCGGCGGAAAAGATCAGCTCGATCGCGCCTTATGAGGTCGTGCGCAAGATGCGCGCTTCGGTGTGCGTGCTTGGCCCGCTGCTTGGCCGTTGCAAGGAGGCGAGCGTCTCGTTGCCGGGCGGATGTATCATCGGCGATCGGCCGATCGATTTACACCTCAAAGGCTTTGAAGCGCTGGGCGCGGCGGTGCGGGTTGAACGCGGCAACATCAAAGTATTCGCGCCGAAACTGACCGGTGCCGTCATTAATCTGCGCGGGAAATTTGGGCCGACCGTTCTCGGCACCGGCAATGTGATGATGGCGGCGGTATTGGCCGAAGGCACGACCGTGATCGAAGGCGCGGCGCAGGAACCGGAGGTTGTCGATCTTGCCAGCTTCCTGAATAAGATGGGTGCGAAGATCGAAGGCGCAGGGACCCGGCGATTGATCGTCGAAGGCGTCGCGGAACTGCACGGGGCCGAGCACGACATTATTCCCGACCGCATCGAAGCGGGAACATTTCTGGTCGCAGGCGCAATCTGCGGTAAAAGAGTATCGCTCAAGCGGGCTGAAGCCGAGCACATCACGGCGGTGGCAAATGCCCTGACGAGCTGCGGATTCAAGATCGATATCGAGGGCGATGAGATTTCCGTTTCGCCAAACGGCGCGACTACGCCGCTGGAATTGGTGACGGAGCCGTATCCCGGATTTCCGACCGATATGCAGGCGCAAATGTGCGCGTTGCTTTCGACCACCGACGGGATCAGCGTGATCACGGAACAAATTTTTCCGCAACGCTACATGCACGTGGCCGAGTTGAAGCGCATGGGGGCACAGGTCGATCTTGAAGGGCCGACAGCGGTGATCAAAGGAGTCGAGCGGCTGCACGGCGCACCGGTGATGGCGAGCGACCTCCGCGCTTCGGCCGCCCTCGTGCTGGCGGGACTAAAAGCCGACGGCGTGACCGAGGTCAACCGCGTTTACCACATCGATCGCGGCTACGAACATCTGGACGAAAAACTGCGCGAGCTCGGCGCCGAGATCGAGCGCGTAAAAGGATAACCACCATGGACCAACAAACATCGCCGCCGCCGCCCCCGCTTGCTACGACGAGCTCTTCCAGCGTGCGCACCTGGTGCGTGCTCGCGCATGCCAGCGCCCTGGTCGGATTCCTCGTCCCGCTCGCCGGCCACATCGTCGGCCCGCTCATTATTTGGCTGGCTAAACGCCAGGATTCGCCCGAGATCGACGCGCACGGCAAAGCGTCGATGAATTTTCAGTTATCGATGTTGATCTACAACCTGATCGCGGGCGTGCTTTGTTTGGTGCTGATCGGGTTTTTCCTTCTCGCGATCCTGCACATTTTGAACGTCATCCTGGTGATCGTCGCCTCGATTCAGGCGAGCGAAGGCAAGCTTTATCGTTATCCGCTCGCAATCCGGCTGATCAATTAATTGCGCGGATCATCCCGAGTCGCGCAGACGGCGAGGGACCTCCCGCAGCATGCCGACATCACACTAAGTAACCAGCGTGATCTCTCACCAACTGGGAGGTTCTTCGCTTCGCTCAGAATGACACGCGAACTATCTTGGTTCGATTTCAGCCAAATCGCGCAGCGTTTGCAAATTCTCGACGTCCTCGCGCATATCCTTGCTTTTCGGTGTTTCCAGCACCTTCGGGATTTTGGCGAAGCGACGGCCGCGCATGACGTACCGGAACGCGGCGAGGCCGATTTTGCCTTTGCCGATGTGTTCATGTCGATCTACGCGCGAGCCGCGTGCGGTCTTGGAATCATTCAGGTGAATGGCGCTGAGCCGAGCGAGGCCGATGATCTGGTCGAACTCGCGAAACATTTTTCGGACTGCGGATTCACTCGTGATGTCGTAACCGGCGGCAAAAACGTGCGCGGTATCGAGACAAACGCAAAGCCGCTCCGGCTCGCGCACGTTGTCAATGATGTAAGCGATTTGCTCGAAGTTGTGACCGAGACATGATCCCTGGCCCGCGGTCGTTTCCAGAGCGAGTTTTATTTTCACCTTCCGAAGCGCGCGGAACACTGCGTCGATGGACGCGACGATTTTGTCCAGTCCGGCCTGTTCGCCCGCGCCGAGGTGTGCGCCCGGATGAACGACGAGAAACGGCAGCTCGAGTTGATCGGCGCGCGCCAACTCCTCCGCCAGCGCACGCAAGGAGTTGGCGTGAAACTGCGGATGCGTGGCGGCGAGATTGATGAGGTAATTGGCGTGCGCGAAGATCGACAATAAGTCGCCGCGCTCCCGGTGTTCGAGAAAAGCGCGAATCTCTTCGCGAGCGAGAGGCCGCGCGAACCATTGCATGTTGTTCTTCACGAACATCTGCATCGCGCGGCACTCGATCGAGCACGCGCGCTCGATCGCCATATGCACGCCGCCGCGGATCGACATGTGGGCGCCGAGAAGAATTGGCTTCGCCATCGTGAATCGTAATTCGTGGATCGTGAATCGGCCCGATGTAACGATTCTTGAATTTACGGATCTAGAACCTCTTCGGGTGCCACTCGGGCTTCTTGAGGCTGCCCTCGCCGACGTATTCAAAGAGCTTGTAAACTGGCGTCAGCAGGAGGCTCGGGCCTTTGCCGCCGATGCGCACATCGAAATCGAGTTTGTCGTCGAGGAAATAAATATCCCCATGGCCAAGTAACCTGAAGAGTTTGCCGGAGGCGTCGAAGTCCTCGGTGTGAATAACGCCATCCTGGATCGTGAACGTCGCGCTCGCCGAATGCGCGATGCTGTAACCAGAGCCGGGAACAAGGCTGTTCAGAATTCCCGACAGCGGCCCGAATACCGGAATCGCGAACACGTTGCCGTCGGTCACTTCGATCTTGCCGTGGCCCTCCATGGTTCGCGCGTCGCTGTCCAACCCACTGAAATCGTAGGTGCCGCTGAGCACTCCCTCCGCCGTTTTGTATCCGTAGTAAAGGTCGGTCAGCCGCGGGAAATTGATGCCCGTGAGGGAAACTTTCGCATGATAACGCGGGTCGCTTTTGGCGAGCGAAATGTCGGCCGTGCCGCGGACGCTTCCCGAAAAAAGGGCGGCCTTAAGATCAACAATCTGCAAGCGATCGTTGGTGAAAAGCAGGCGCGCCGCGGTGCGATCGAACCGCAACGTCTTGCCGAGAAAGACGTAATCGAGTCCCCCTGGCGCATCGACGCTAATCTCGAGCCGTGTTTTTTTACCACCGCCGAATTGGTAGACGCCGTTCGTCACAATGTGCGGCAGTTGCCGGAATTTGTAAGGCGCGACCGTTTTCGGCAAATCCGGGTCTGCCCAGACGAGCGCTTCGGCCGGCCGCAGCGTTGTCTTGATATTGGCAATTCGGACTTCGTGGTTTTTGAAGTCGTAGGTAAACGCGCCCGTGCCGAAGCCGTCATCGTGGGTCACACGGAGGTCGTCATACGTGACAGCGCCATCGCGAAAGCGCACTTTGCAGCTGGCCGCATCCATCGCGACCCCGCGAAAACGCGCGTGCTCGAGAGCAATCGTTCCCTCGCCAATCCAGGTCTCCGGACGTTGATCCTGGCCGCGAATCGCGAGCTGAACTCTGGGCGCGCGCTGCCACTGCCACTCGCTCAAAAATTGCCGTAGCTCGGGCGACACCCACGGCCGGATCACCGCCGGGTTGATCGTGCTCGCAATATCGAGGCGGAAGTCGTTTGGCGCCGAGAGAAGCTCAGCCCTCAGTTCGCCGCTCTCGTGCCCCAGACGAATGTCGCGAACCAACGTGCGTTCGCCGTCCCAGGAAAATTGGGCGCTCGAATTTGAAAACGGTGCGCCTTTGTAAGCGAACTCACTCACCGCCGCGTGTCCGATCACTTTGATCGGCGGATGCTCGCTCCCGAAGTTAGCGGTGCCCGAAATCTCGACCACCGGCGGGGCGAAAAAGACGGCGTCTTTGAGAAGGTCGCCCAAGCCGAACGCATCAAGAAATTCCTTCAGCGCAAGCGTGCTGCGCGCCTGAAAATCCGCCTCGTTTGTCTGGCGGCTCCAGCTTGCCCGGCCGGCGAAGCTGCCTCCGTTATCTTTCCACTCGCAGCGAGTGAGATTGAGCTTCTGTTCAGCCCAATCGGCGCTCGCGAACAACTCGCGCATTTCGTAGGTGCCCCGCCGCAAGTCTGTGCCTCGTAAAGTCGCCTCAAGGCGCGCGTCTTCAAGCTGATCGAGGTCGCCGCTAAATTTGACCTGCAAGACCGGGTAGCCACGCCCAAAGGAAAACTTCTGAAGTTCCTCGCCAATCCGTCGCAAGATCGACAATCGCTTTTGCCATTCTTCGGGCGAGAGCTGGGACTGCGGCTGGTAATTGGCGCGCTTGATCAATTGCCCGGTCGCCGAGATGCGCAGTCCGGAGAAAATGCCTTCCGCCTGGCTGACGTAAATTTGCTCGGGCGGAAAATAAACGTGGGCGCGGAAGTTCGTCGGTTGCGTCTTTTCAGTCCGGCCATCGGCTGAGCGCAGCGGAAGCGTGATTTGCGCGTTGCGAATATCAAGCGCGTTCAGGAACGGCTCATGATGAATGAGCGCGGCATAATTGAGGTCGAGCGAGATTTCGCTTACCCGGGCGAGTGTGTTCTCGCGGTTTTTATAATCGAAAATGAGGACATCGCGTGCGACGAGCCCGCGAAATGGATCGAGTGTCACTCGCCGGATCTGTGCTTCCACACCGTGCTTGTGCAATTCTTCGGTGATCCGCGCGCGCCATTGCCGGCCGAAGCCTTTCTTGGATAGATACCAGGCACTGACGAGCATGGCCGAGACCGCTAGCAGCAGAGCAAACCGCACAACGGTGACGGCAACGCGGCGCGCAAAAGTCGGTTGTCGATTCTGGGCGTGGCGCGTCGTCTCGGGCGGCGCTCCTAAAACAGGCGGCATGAGATTGTTGGACAGTTACAACGTTACAATCGTTACAAGAGTTACAATCTTAAATCGTTTCATGCTCCGGCGATGTAACGATGTAAGATTTTAACAATGTCCATTTCCGATCTGCCTGCGATCAATGCCTCGCTCAATCTGCTGAGCACGATCTTTATCTCCGCCGGCTGGTTTTGGATCCGGCGCAATGTCTGGCAGCGGCACGTGCCGTGCATGGTCACCGCGATCGTTACATCGACCTGTTTCCTCATCGGCTACATAGTTTACCACGTCCACGCCGGGGAGAAATCGTCCGGCTACAGTGGCTGGCTGGCGGCGGTTTACTTCCCGATTCTGGCGTCGCACGTGTTGCTCGCCTTCGTCACGCTTCCATTGGTGATCGTGACGCTGGTCCCGGTTTTTCAACGCCGCTGGGACCGGCACCGCCGCCTCGGCCGGTGGACGATGCCGATCTGGCTCTATGTGTCCGTCACCGGCGTGATTGTGTATCTGTTTCTCTACCATTGGTTCCCGCCACCGCGTCATTAGGCACTCGTGATTCGGAATTGTTCGCAGTCTTGCACTTGCCAAGCAGTTGATGTTTGATCAAGAACCCCGAATCCATTCGGGCAATGTATGGTGACGATCGCGACGTTTAACGAGCCGGCGAAAGCGAAGAGCCTGAAGCAGCGTTTCCAGCAGGCAGGCGTGCGGACCGACATTCACAACGAGGGCCATCTCCAGCAGGTTGCCTTCATGTCGCGTCCGCAAGCGAACGTAAAACTGATGGTGGACGATGACGACTTCGAGCGGGCGCAATCGCTCATGGTGGAGTGGGAAAAAAGCGAGCCAGACATCGCGACCGCCATCATCCGCTGCCCCCAATGCAATTCATCCAATATCGAGTATCCGCAGATGACGCGGAAAGCAATCACGCCCGGCATGGTCAGCCTGCTCTGGGCCCTGCGGATTTTGCCGAAGGAATTTTATTGCCAGGATTGCCATTTCACCTGGAGCAACGAGGAAGAGCGCACGATCGGGCGGTTGTGGCACCGCTTCTTTCCGGGCCACGAAACTTCGTAGCCGAAGGCGCGACTTGCTGCGACTGACCGCGCCGCGCGACATTGGATTATGAAGTGGCTGTTCGCTCTGCTGCTTGCTTTCATCATCTTCGGCGGCGCGGCCTGGTTTGGTTACAATTTCGTTTTCAAGGAAGACATCCAGGTGCGCAAGGAACAGCGCGGTGAAACGACGCCCGCGCCCACCCCGGACATCAGCCTACCGGAGTTTCAAGCCGCCGCGAAATTGCGCCAGGACGGCAAATTGCCCGAGGCGCGCGACGCGCTCACCGCCTTCATCCAAAAATATCCGGCCGGCCTGCACGCCGAAGAAGCCAAAGACCTGCTCGGCGAAATCAACGTGGACATCTTACTCTCGCGCACGCCATCGCCGGAGAAGGAGGAATACATCGTCAAACCGGGCGACGTGCTGGTGACAATATCGCGCAAGCTGAAAACGACGCCCGAGCTAATCATGCGCATGAATAACCTGAGCGGCACGATGCTGCACATCGGCGAACACCTGCTCATTTCGCACCCGGACTTCAGCCTGGTCATCGAGCGCAAAGGCAAATTGGTGCTGCTGCTCAATCACGGCGCGTTTTTCAGGCAGTATCACGTGCACGAAGCTAAACTCGGGCCGAAACAGCCGCCGAAAGTGACAACCAAAGTTGCCGAGATCATGGCGTGGCGCGGCGGGCGGCGCGTCGGTTTCGGCACGAAAGAGTTTCACGGCAGCACCCGCTGGGTCCGGCTGGGCGCGCCGGCGTATACGATTTACGCGGTTCCGGACGCAACCCATCCCAACCTCGAGCAGCCCCCGCCGGCGCTCGGATTCGGCCTCGCTGCGACGGATGTCGAGGAGCTGAGCGGCCTTGTAAACAATCGCACGCTTGTCACGATTACCGACTGAGCAAAGTGAAAAACAAGCGTTACAAACAACCGGCCATTGTAACCTTTGTAACATTTGTAACCTTGTAACCTCTCATGGAAACCCAGCCGCTCGATTTCGAAAAGCCACTCTTCGAGTTACAGCAGCGGCTGGACGATTTAAAGGCACACTCCGACGAGCACGATGTCGATCTTGACGCGGAGATTGCCGCGATCGAGGGGAAAATTCGTCACATGCGCCGTGACATTTATGGGAGCCTGAGCGCCTGGCAGCAGGTGCAGATCGCCCGGCACGTGCAGCGGCCGTTCGCGCTCGATTACGTCGACCGTTGTTTCGGCAACTGGATCGAGCTGCGCGGCGACCGGCTCTTTGCCGATGACAAAGCCATGCCGAGCGGGCTCGCCATGCTTGGTACACAGCGTTGCGTTTTGATTACCCATCAAAAAGGGCGCAACACGAAAGAAAACGTGATGCGCAATTTCGGGTGCGCCCATCCGGAAGGTTATCGTAAGGCGCTTCGCCTCATGCGGCTCGCCGAAAAATTTCGGATTCCGCTGATCTCGTTGATCGACACCCCCGGTGCATATCCCGGAATCGGCTCGGAAGAACGCCACATCTCCGAAGCGATCGCGGTGAACCTGCGCGAAATGATGAACCTGCGCGTCCCAATCATTGCCGCTGTCATCGGAGAAGGCGGCTCGGGCGGCGCGCTCGGCATCGGGGTGGCGGACCGCGTTCTAATTCTGGAGAACGCTTACTATTCGGTGATCAGCCCGGAGGCGTGCTCGGCGATTTTATGGCGCGACCGGCGTCACGCCGCTGAAGCGGCCGAGGCGCTCAAGCTGACCGCGCAGGATTTACTAAAACTCGGCGTTGTCGATGAGATCGTGCCCGAGCCGGAAGGCGGCGCGCATCACGATTATGATGTGGCCGCGTCGAACCTGAGCACGGTTCTTCGCCAAAATCTGGAGCGTCTCCTCATCACGCCGATCGAGGAACTTTTGAGGAACCGCTACAACAAATTTCGCGCGCTCGGGAATTTCTCCGAAGGCAAGAGCAGCAGTGCACCTGCCCGTTCGTAAGACGAATTCTGTAGCCGCCGACCTATGGGCGGCGCGGCGCGGGCACGATTATCAGCCCAGCATCGCGCTTGGCCCCCTTCGCCGCGCTACGGCGTGGCAAGCAGGCAAACGGTTACAGTGGCTGCTTGCATTCGCGTTGCTTGGGACGAGCGCGCGGGCCACAGATTTTAATTTTCATCGCGATACCTTCGCGTTCGCCAACGCCACCGTCTTCAAATATTACAAAGGCATCGCTTTTCTTCGGGCGCCGTCGGAAAACAAAGATCCGGCCAACAAATATAACCGGCGCTGTTTTGTCATGGCGCGCGGGGCGATGCAGTTTCACAAGTTCGCGCGGTTTGAGCCGCGCGGCGGGCCATTGGATGACCGAACATTGGCCGCTCGGATTCGCGCTGTTGTGCGGCGCGCACCCTGGCACGAAGCATTGCCGCTCGATGAGCGTATTGTTTTTCCCGGCTACGCGAATTTGCGCGAGATGAGCAGAGCCCGCGAGGATGTGGTGAAGGACAAAATCGGGCTGGGTTGGCCCACTTACATTCGACCGTCCAACTTCCGGATGTTTTACCAGCGCAGCGTGCCGTATCAGGAGCAAACGCACGAAAGACTCAACGCTATCCTGGAGCGCGGCGATTTTTTTGTTGCGTATCTCACGACGTATCCGCGGCTATCGATCAATCACGGCGTGCTGATTTACGCGCGCAAAAATTCCCCGCCCGGTAGCGATACAGACCGGTACTTTGTGTATGATCCGAATCATCGGGATGGGCCGCGCGAACTAACCTGGTCGGCGCGTGAGCACACATTTGCGTATCAAAAAGATGTCGATTTTGTTGGCGGCGCGGTTCGGGTTTACCAGTGTTACGGCAAATGGCTGCAATAAATCGCGCGAGCCAAAGACCAGCGCCGGTGCCAACGCCACCAGCGCCCCCGTCGCCGGCGCCGCCGGAACCCTTACCGCCCAATCCACCCGAGCCGCCGATTCGGCGGTGATCGGCCTGACGTTGCCGTGCGCGGAAACAAAAACCGCAGCGCCGGCTCGACCCGTGCGGCCCAGGCGGCCTCGCTGTGATCGGCGCCTTGCACCTCGAGATATTTTAGATCGACATCTGCTCGCCAGCCTTTTCCGATGAAGCGATCGCGTAACTCGCGCGCGTGCTCCCAGCCCGGCTCGGTTGTCCCGGTATCGAGCCAGATCTTCAGCGCCGGTTTTTGTTGAAGTGAATCGACCAGCCGATAGATGGCGAAATCGTCCCACCAAATCGAGGGTGACATCACAATGAGACGGCTAAACGCCGATGGAAAAAAAATGCCCATTGCCAGCGTGGCGAGACCTCCGAGCGACGAGCCACCCAGCGCGGTAAATTCCGCTTCCTGTTTGGTCCGGTAGCGTTTGTCGATGTACGGCTTCAGTTCCTCCATCAAAAATGCGCCGTAAAGCCGTGCGAGACCGCGGCTGCGTTTCTTGCGTTTGGTTTTGGCTTCGATCACGCCCGGTGTCGGCGCGTATTCGTGCACGCGATCTTCGCCCACATTTGCGACTGCGACGATGATGACCGGCTCGATCTGTTTTGTGCGGATCAATCGTTCGGCCGTTTCATCCACGCCCCATTCGATGCCCGCAAAAGCTGTTGCCGCGTCGAACACGTTCTGGCCGTCGTGCAGATACAAAACCGGGTAACTCGTACGCGAGAACCGCCCATAGCCCGGCGGCAAATACACGAGCACGTCGCGCCGGTTGCCAAGAATCTTCGACGGAAAAGCGCGATGCAGTTTGATGTTTCCGGTGAGGGTATGTCTGGCCATGGAAAACGAGACGCTTCGTATGTCATTCCGAACTTGTCGAGGAATCTCTTAGTTTTGCGACCACGATTGAATTTACACTAAGAGATTTTCTCGACTTGGCCTTCGGCTTCGCTCGAAATGACAAAGGACGATGAACGAACGTCACCTCAAGTGGTACACGCCTTATCTCAGCCGCGAGTTTGAGATGCTCGCGTTCGGTGACGGCGGCGGACTGCCGCTGATTATTTTTCCAACATCGTTCGGCCGTTATTATCAAAATAAAGACTTCGGGCTTGTCGGGTCGGTCGCTTCGTTCATCGACAATCGCAGAGTCACCGTGTACTGCCCGGACGCGATCGACCTGGAAAGTTTCTACAACGAATCGATTCACCCGGCCGACCGAATGAAGACGCACAATGCCTACGAGAACGTGATCGTGCGTGATGTGTTCGATCTGGCGCGCCGAGAATGTTCGGCCCGGCGCGTGGCAGTCTGCGGGGCCAGCCTTGGCGCGTATCACGCGGGCAACATCGCCTTTCGCCATCCCGACGCCGTCAGCCATTTCATCAGCCTGAGTGGCTCATTCGATATCAGTTCGTTCTTCGACGGCTATCACGACGACAACATCTACTTCAACAGCCCCTACGAATATCTACCGAACACGATCGATCCTTGGAAATACAATCACATGGGCATCGTCATCGGCACCGGCGAATGGGACAACACTCGCCACGAATCCTATCGCTTGTCCGAAATCCTAAACTCCAAAGGCATCAAGCACTGGCTCGACGACGGCAAATGGCGCGGCCACGATTGGAACTACTGGCGTGATATGTTGCCGCATTATCTCTCAAAGCTGTAACCACTAATGGACACGAATAAACACAAATTGCCGATCTTCATTCGTGTCGATTAGTGTCCATTCGTGGTTGATATGAAAAAGATCGGAATCCTTTTTGGGCAGGAACACAGTTTTCCGCCCGCATTTGTCGAGCGGGTGAACCAGAAGACCGGCGGCAAAGACATCGTCGCGGAGTTCGTCCGGATCGACAAGGTGGCGCAGGGCGAGCCGTGCGGGTACGACGTGGTGATCGATCGGATCTCGCAGGACGTGCCGTTTTATCGCGCGTGGCTCAAGAACGCGGCGCTGACCGGCACGGCCGTCGTGAACAATCCGTTTTGGTGGAGCGCAGACGAAAAGTTTTTCAACAACGCGCTCGCGACAAAAATCGGCGTCGCCGTTCCGAAAACGGTTTTACTGCCGTCGAACCAGCCGCCGTCGGACACGAGCGACAAATCATTTCGCAACCTCGCTT
>JBHEMD010000212.1:0-8773 GCA_046262735.1 Chthoniobacterales bacterium
CAGCAACACGTCACGCGGTATTTGATCGTCGGTGGATTACTGCTCTTCTTCACGCTGCTCACGGTCGCGTTATCATACGTCGATTTCGGCGGGTTCTTTTCCTGGCTCTTTCACGTTCATATTTCGCCAGCAGCAGGCGGAAAGTTGAACATTGCCGTCGCGATTATTGTCGCAGCTTTCAAAGTCACCCTGGTTGCACTGATCTTCATGCACCTCGCCGCCGAGAAACGCCTCATTTATCGAGTACTGATCTTCACTGGCTTTTTCGTGCTCGGCCTTTTCTGGCTCACATTTCTCGCGTGGTATAACCCAATCGTTCGTTAGGCAAATGTCGCTCAAGGCTTTTCATTTCGTTTTCATCTTTACCTCCATCGCGCTCGCGCTCGGGTTGGGCTGCTGGTGCGTTTGGCTGGATCTCGTCGAGGGAGCGCCGATCTATTTGGCGGGCGCGATTGCCTCCTTTGCCAGTGCGATCGCCCTGTTCATCTATGGGATTTGGTTTTATCGGAAAATGAAAAGACTGCGCCTCACCACATGAAAAAGTTCTTCTCGATCTTGTTGTCGATGATATTGCTCCTGGCGGAACAGGCTGCGGCGTGTCCGTTTTGCTACGGCGCGAAAGACGGCAAATCGGGCCAGCACATGGCTGTCGCGATTTGGTTTTTGTTCGGCGCAGTGCTGGCGGTGATCGGCTGCATTGGCGCGATGACGTTCAGCATCTGGCGGCACGGCCGTATGCCGCTCGAGCCGCATCACGAACTGACAGAAGAAGACCTCGAGCAATATGGCTAGCCTCGCGCTAATCAACGAATTCCTCGGCCAACCGGCGAACGCTTCCGAGCATGGGTATCAGATCGATCATATCCTCGAGTTTTGCCACTGGTTCATGGGTGCGCTCTTCGTGGGCTGGTCGGCATTTTTTATTTTCGTCCTGATTTGGTTCCGCAAAGGGCGACATCCGCAGGCCGATCATTACGGTGTGCGCAGCCACGTCTCCTCACACCTGGAGTTTTCGGTTGTCTTGATCGAAGCCGTTTTGCTGGTCGGGTTCGCGATTCCGCTTTGGGCGAAACGGGTAAACGAATTTCCTTCGAGCAAAGATGCAATCCTCGTCCACGTGGTGGGCCAGCAGTTCAACTGGAATTTCCATTTGCCAGGGCCGGACGGGCAGTTTGGGCGACGTGATGTGAGCCTGGTGACAAACTCGAACCCGCTTGGGCTTGATCCGAACGACCCCGCGGGCAAGGACGACATCGTTACGCTTGGGGAGCTGCATGTGCCGGTGAATCGGCCGGTAATCATGGAGCTTTCATCCAAGGATGTGATTCACAATTTCGATCTGCCTCACATGCGGATCGCCGGCGACGCGATCCCCGGCTCGCTCATCCCGATGTGGTTCAAGCCGCTCAAGACCGGCACGTACGAGGTGGTGTGCGGACAACTCTGCGGTCTCGGGCATTACGGAATGAAAGGCAGTGTGGTCGTGGATGCGCCGGCTGAATACCAAGCATGGCTGAAAGAACGCGCGGAAATGGCCGGCCAACAGAACGCGCCCGCGCCGACGCAGCGCCCGCCGGGCGAACCGCCGCCGGGGCCAACTCCCGGCACTGTCCCGCCGCCCGGCGCGCCGAAAACGGAGAACCCGAGCGCACCTCTGCCGACGCCAAGTCCCGGCGCGTAGGCGATTATGCTGTAGCGGCGGTCTATGACCGTCGCATTAATTTCCGGCGCGGTTATTTTGCACCGTGGACATTTTGAATAATGACGACCCCGAAAGCATTCGGGGCCGCTACAGTAAATGGCTCAACCGCTTTGCGTGGTTTACCGCATTCGCCACGCTGCTCCTGATTTGCAGCGGGGGAATGGTGACGAGCAAAGGCGCTGGTCTGGCCGTGCCGGACTGGCCCACCACTTTTGGCTACAACATGTTCATGTTCCCGGTCTCCAAATGGATCGGCGGAATTTTTTTTGAGCACACGCATCGACTGATCGCTTCAACCGTCGGATTTTTGACGATCATTCTCGCAGTCTGGATTTGGCGAACTGAAGATCGACAATCATTGCGCAATCTCACCCTGATCGCCGTCGCAGGCGTCATTCTGCAGGGAATTCTCGGCGGTCTCCGCGTTACCATGCTGAAAGATCAGATCGGAATTTTCCACGCCTGTTTTGCCCAGGCGTTCCTCGGCGTGATTGTATTAATTGCGGTGCTCACGACTGAGTTCTGGCGCTCATTGGTCGATCGACCTGGCGATCTAAACAAGCTGAAGCGGCTCCGGGGGTTGGCGGTTTCGACAACCATCGCGATCTACGTCCAGCTCGCGTTGGGCGCGACGATGCGGCATCAGCATCGCGATCTCGCTATCCTCGATTTCCCGACATCAAACGGCTCATGGATTCCCGACACGAGCCCTGCGGCGCTGGCAAAGATCAATGCGTGGCGCGACGTGCACGCGCTGTCGGACGTCATCGCGTTTCAAATCTGGCTGCAAATGGCGCACCGGTTTGTGGCGCTGCTCATTGCCGTGGCCGTGGTTACGTTCGCGACGCAGGTTTGGAGAGCTGGGCGCGACCTCGCCGCACTCAAACGACTGTCGACCTTGTGGGTCGCGTTCGTGTTCGTGCAACTAACTCTCGGTGCCTGGATAATCTGGAGCAACAAAGCCGCTGATATTGCTACGGCGCACGTGGCAGTCGGTGCGGTGATGTTATCGTTAGGCGTGAGTATTTGGGCAATCTGCCGGCGAGTTGCACAGCCGCAGATTGGCAGGACGCGACCTTCGGGCGCGCCACACGCAGCGGCCGACGGACTCCCGCGACTGCGGGGTTCCTACCATGCTCAAGCGTGAAAAGCGTCGTCGAGATCGAGACTGCTCCGGCGCGAAAGCGGCTGGTCCAGGATTTCGCTGAGCTCGTCAAAGCGCGGCTGACCTTGCTCGTGTTGCTAACCACGGCGGTTGGTTTTTATCTCGCCGCGCCGAATCCGATCGATTACCGCGCCCTCTTCCACGTCGTGTTCGGAACAGCCGCCGCCGCGGCTGGCGCCGCAGCGCTGAATCAGTGGTGGGAACGCAGAGTTGACGCGCTGATGCGCCGAACCCGGTCGCGTCCAGTGCCCGCCGGGCGAATGCCGCCGGCCGAGGCGCTCGTTCTCGGCGGTGCATTGTCGATCTTCGGCGTGGTTTATCTGGCAATGAGTTGCAATGCATTGAGCGCGATTCTCGCCGCCATAACGATCGTCATTTACATCTTTGCCTACACGCCGCTCAAACGCATCAGCACCGGCAACACCGCCCTCGGCGCAGTACCCGGCGCGATCCCGCCGATGATCGGCTGGGCCGCGGCGCGCGGCGGGCTCGGCGCAGGCGCGTGGAGCCTGTTTGCGATCGTGTTCCTCTGGCAACTGCCGCACTTTTTCGCGATCTCCTGGATGTATCGCGACGATTACGCGCGCGCTGGATTTCGCATGATCTCGAGCGATGACCGCGGCGGTGAACGCAGCGCCAGCCAAAGTGTCTTCTTTTCTATACTGCTTTTGGTGCTCGCCGGGTTGCCGGCCTTTGTCGAAATGACGACTGCGATTTACCTGCCAATTGAGCTCGCGCTGAGCGGCATATTCGTCGCGGTAGCCATGCGTTTCTTGCGAACGCGCACGCCGGCAGACGCGCGCCGGCTCTTTTTCGCATCGATCATTTACCTGCCCCTGCTGCTCGGGGCATTGGTTTTAACGAAGGCATGAACGGTCAATCGGTAGTCCCGGAGCGTGCTTCATTTCGCACTACGACAGCGTGGAAGGTAACGCTGCTGATTATTCCGCTCGTCACTCTGCTGCTTTTGCTCTGGCTGCAGCGCGTTCAGGTGAGTGCGTTGCGGCAGCGCGCTCTTCCGACCTATGGTACGGTCCCGGTATTTCAATTGACCAATCAGGACGGGAAACCATTTGGGTCAGCGCAGTTGCGCGGAAAGATCTGGATCGCCGATTTCATTTATACGACGTGTCCCGGCCCATGCCCGATGATCAGTTCCCGGATGAGCGAACTGCAAAAGCCGTTCGAAAAAACGGATGCCCATCTTGTTTCGTTTACGGTCGATCCGGCGAAAGATACGCCTGAGGTGTTGCGCGGTTACGCGGAGAAGTTGCAGGCGCAGCCCGGTCGCTGGGATTTTCTCACCGGGCCGCAGTCGATCATTTACGAACTGTCGCGCGATGGGTTCAAGCTGGCGGTATCGGATGGGCGCGATGATGCGGGAATTCCAGTGCACAGCACTCGGATGATTCTGGTCGATCGACGTGGCGATATCCGCGGCTACTACGACGCAACCGAGCCGGACGCGATCACCAAACTCGTTGCCGACACGACCCATCTCTTGCGCGAGCAACCGAAGTAACTTTAGCGGCGCTCTATGAGCGCCGGATTAATGCGACGGTCATAGACCGCCGCTACAGAAAAGCCTCAGCCGACCGGCCCCGGACCGGCGAGAGATGGTCCCTCGTCGCATACCATTCGCAGATAATCGCGATATTCGTTTTTGGGCAGCCGATCAATTATCGCTTCGAGTTGAGATTGGGTGATGAAACCCATGCGGAGGGCGACTTCTTCGAGACAAGCGATCTTAAGACCCTGGCGGTGCTCGATCGTCGCGATGTAGTTGCTCGCTTCGAGCAGCGTGGTGGTCGTGCCGGTGTCGAGCCAAGCCATGCCGCGGCTAAGCATTTTCACGTGCAGCTGGTTGCGTTCGAGATAAAGCAAATTCAGGTCGGTGATCTCCAGCTCGTTGCGAGCTGAGGGTTTCAGTGTCCGGCAAAGATCGACCACCTGATCGTCGTAAACATAAATGCCCGGCACGGCGAAATGGCTCTTTGGCTGTTTCGGTTTTTCTTCAAGACTGATCGCTTTGCCCTCGGCGTCGAATTCGACCACGCCGTAGCGCTCCGGGTCGCGCACTTGATAGGCGAAAATGCACGCGCCGCGCTCGAGCGCGAGCGCGTCGCGGTAGAAATCGAGTTTTCCGTAAAAGATATTGTCACCGAGAATGAGCGATGCGCCCGAGTTACCGATAAACTTCGCGCCGATCAAAAACGCCTGCGCGATCCCCTCGGGCTTCGGTTGCTGGGCGTATTCGATGCGGATGCCCAACTGCGCGCCGTCGCCGAGATAATCGCGCAGCATCGGCACATCTTTCGGGGTGGAGATGATGAGGACGTCGCGTAAGCCGCCGAGCATGAGCGTGGCGAGCGGGTAACAGATCATCGGCTTGTCGTAGATCGGGAGCAGTTGTTTACAGACAATTTTGGTGAGCGGGAACAGCCGCGTTCCAGCGCCGCCGGCGAGAAGAATGGCTTTCTTGTTCATGCGGTCGCGCCCGTTTTGCTCCAGCGCTGCAATAACTGCGCCCATTCCTGCCAGAACTTCGCGCGTCCGGTCAAATGGAACCCCCCATCGATTAGAAATGAGCCGGTCGCTGTGTCGAGCAATCTGCGATCGCTGACGCGGCCGCCAATGCATTTTTGCAGCGCAGTTTTGATCCAGTCCTGCGGGAGTCCGGGGCGCGCTTCAATCGTGGCGCTGACCGTAAGATCGACAATCGACTGGAGGATGAGCGCGCAGACGAGAGCGCGCGAGCTGGTCGCGTGGAGGTGCGAAATTTTCTTCTCCCTCAATAGTTTGCTCAGCGCGAGAGCGAAGCGCGCCTGGCGAAGGAAAATCGCGGCTGGTGCGCGGACCTCTTCCTGTGCGCGCGCCTCTTCCAATGTTTGCGCAGACGAGCGGTTCGTGCGCCATTCTGCTTCGAGCACCATCGCGTCGGGCAAGAACTCCAGGCGCGGCGCGATTTCTGCCATGGCGCTGCTAAACCGCGCGGTTCCATCGAGCTCGCAAACAAAGGGAATGACCGACACATCACGCCGCCACATTTCTCGAAGCTCACGCTCGAGCATTGGCAACTTCGCATCGGGCCAGCGATCGATGAGATAAGCTGTCGCCGCTTCGCTGCCTGCCGCGCCGAAGCTGGGCGAAGGAGGGTGCGAAGCGCGCCCGTCGCCCACCGGGCGACGGCTACAGCTTTGCTCGAGCAATTCAACGAGTGGCGCGACCGTTTGCTCGATCCGGAAATCCTGCTCGATCCGCGCGCGGCCCGCGTTGCCGTAATGCGACCGCCGTTCCGGCTGCTGCAACAGATGGTCGAGTGCATCGGCGAGCGCTGCCGAGTTTGCGGACTCGACCAGCAGGCCGGTTTTCTCGTGCAGGGTAAGTTCGGGGATGCCGGCGAGGCGCGTTGAGACCACCGGACGCGCGGCCGCCATCGCTTCCAGAATGACAGTGGGGAAAACATCGCTTCCGCCGCGGTCGTCCAGGATGGACGCCAGGGCGAAGATGTCGGCGGTCCGAACTTTTTCCAAAACGTCTCGTTGCGACAGCGAGCCGGACAAACTGACGCGTGAGTTTAGATTCAACTTGTCGATCTTGGCTTGAAGGTCTTCACGCAGGGGACCGTCGCCAATAATTTCGCAGGCAAACTCACGGCCGCGGCGCGCGAGCTCGGCGCAGGCGTCGATGAGGTATTCAAATCCTTTAAAGGCGACAAGGCGGCCGACACTCAGAATGCGCGGAACCGAGTTCTGATTTGTCGGCGCAGATAGCGGGAAATGTTCCAAATCGACCCCGTTATAGACGCGATGGATTTTCGCGGCCGACTCGGGGCAGCGCTGCCGAAGCAAATCGCGGCTGTAATCCGTCTCAGCCGCGACAAACTCGGCGGCGCCGCAAATCTCGCGGAGGAGATTGTCGTTGCCGAGATCGGTCATGAAATCCTGGCCGTGCGCGGTGATGCTGAAAGGAAGGCCAGAAACTTGTTTGACGAAGAGAGCAGTGTGCGCGGCGCGATTGGCGAAATGGACATGGAAATGATCGACCGCTTCGCGGGTAAAAAGATCGGCAAACCAAAGCGCATTGCGGGCGCGCTGCGCCGCTTTGAAACCCGGGCCGTATTTGCGCGCGTGAAGATCGACAAGTGCCGCGGGCCAGGTCCCGTTCGCTTTGGCGTTTTCTTCCCAAATCTGAAGAACCTTTTGCGGCGGCGCATAGTGGATCGGGGCTCGCAGACGCGCGATGTGTTCGTGCCGCAGGCTGGTGAGGGGAGAGTAGGCCGAGCAGATGACAAGGGGCCACCCGCGCCGCTCGAGCTCGAGCATTTCCATGTCGCAAAAGGTCTGCGAAATGACCGGGTATCGCGAGTAGAGATAGCCGAGGCGCATCGCGCCCGATGATTACGCGTGTCGAGGCAAATAGCAATGTGGCCGGGATCGCGGACGGCCGCTGCGGTTCAGGAAAACCGCACGTCTTTGCCCGGATCCATTTCGAAATCCAAGGTCAGGGAATCGGCCGTGTTTGGCTTGATGATTTCCTCCATGAATTTCACGTGGATGGGGTCCTCCCGGAAAATGGCGTATTTGTCCATCGATTCGAAATCGATCGCGATGAAGAACGGCCAGGGCAATTCGGGGTCGACGCGCTTGCCGCATTTGATGCTCAGGACCTCGGGGATTTTCAAAAGCTGCATCCGGGTATTCATCATCATCTCCTCGACACGCGCGGGAGTGACCTCGGGCTTAAGCTTGTAGAGGACGATGTGGTGAATCATGGGCGGGTTAAGCTATTAGGCGGTTCCAAGTGGGCGCGCAAGTGCGAAACCGGAGCAATCAGCGCGCCCAGTGGTGAGGCTTGAAAACGGCGGCGAGAGCATCACAATCCAGAGACGTTTGTGCCGGTCAAATTGATGGACGAAAACCCAGATGATTTATTGTTGGAGGTGACCCTCAGAACGAGCGAGTTGCCGGCGGTACGTCCGGAAGAGCAAGCGGGCGCGCGCGGAGGGGCGCTGAATTTTTGGGCGCCTATCGTGTTGTCGATTTTTGCCTGCGTAGCGTTTTATTTTTCTACCAAACCGCAGCACGAGGTGTTCGATTATACCTACCGTGTGGCCGGCGCCTTCCTAAACGGGCGGCTGGGGTTTTCGCAGCCGCAGCCGTCGTGGCTGAACGAGTTCGTGCCGATGCGCGGCAGCTATTATTCGGTCTTTCCGCTCGGTGCAGTGCTCTCAAATGTGCCCACCGCACTTCTGGGAAAGCTCGGCTGGATCAAGGGATTTCCGGCCCGCGCAATGGCGGCGGTGCTGGCGGGCGCGTGCGTGTATTTTTTCTTCCAGCTATCAGCGATTGATCGGAATTCCTTTCCCCGTCGCGTTCTTTTCGCGCTCTTTCCGCTCTTCGGCACTTGGACGTGGTGCAATCTCGGTTTCGCCGGGGCGTGGCAGATTGCGCTCGGCTTTGCGCTGATCGGCGAAACGGCGGCGCTCTATTTCACGCTGGTGAAGCCACGCCCACTCGTGGCGGGAGCATGGTTCGCGCTCGCATTTGGGAACCGGACCGAATTAGTGCTGATGGCTCCGGTGTTTTTATATTTTTGGATGTTCGGCGCGGCGGCCAATGACGCCGCGGCCGCCCAAGCGCTGAAAAGCCAATTCCTGCGAAGATGGAAACCGCTCGCGTGGTTTGTCCTCGTGCCCACCGTGCTCGGTCTTTGCACAGCAGCCTACAACTTTGCGCGGTTCGGATCGGTTTTCGATTTCGGTTACGCGCGTATCCCAAACCTGTTGAACGAGCCGTGGTATTCACATGGCCTCTTCTCGTTGAAGGCAATTCCCTGGAACATGCAGAAGATGTTGTTCGAAGGCTTCGGCGATACTCCTGTTTTTCCATACTTCCGGTTTTACC
>JBHEMD010000213.1:0-48538 GCA_046262735.1 Chthoniobacterales bacterium
CGGCGTCATTGTTAAACCCGACGGCACTCACAACCCGGCGATTAACCTGACGCCGTGGCTCGGCAATCAATACAGCCCGCGCGTGGTCTGGAATGGCGTGCATTACGTCGCCGTGTTCAACGATCAGATCAATCGCTTCGCGCCGTTGCTGATCGATTTGTTTGACGCGCGCAGCGATCTGTTCGGTATGCGAATCGGCGCGGATGGCAAAGCCATCGATCCGATGGGTTTCGTTTTCTCGGCCGTGCCGGCCGCGGAGAGCTGGGCCAGCGTCACCGGCGCGAATGGCGTGACACTGATCGCGGGTTCAATCATGCAAGGCCAGGCTCTAAAGCTGGACGCTTACCGCGTCGGCTACAAGCTCTACGGACCGGGGCAATGGCCGATTGTCGTCAGCTCTGCCAACGTCGAAACCGGCAATACGCCGCTGGCGGTAACATTCGACTCAACCGGCACAACCGATCTGGACGGAACCGTTGCGTCTTACCTGTGGGATTTCGGCGATGGATCGACATCGACTCTCGCCAACCCGCAGCACACTTACAATGTCGTCGGTAATTACGTCGCGACTCTCACGGTCACCGACAACACTGGCGTAGCGACGGCGAACACCTTCGCCCTCAATGTCACGCCTCCAAACCAGATGCCAGTTGCCAAGTTCGTGATGACTCCGTCCAGCGGTAAGGCGCCTTTGAGCGTTACGCTTACTTCGGACGAATCATACGATCCGGACGGCGCGATCGGAAATCGTCAGTGGACGTTTAGTGACGGCGGCGATTATTGGGGCAACACCGCCTATCACACATTCAATAGTCCCGGCACCTACACAGTCACGCTCACCTGCTATGATAACCGGGGCGGCACCGGCAGCAGCAGCCAGACGATCGTGGTGCAATAACTGAAGCGCGAGTTTACTGATACGGCATGCGCGTGCCCAACCAGTCGGTTGGGCCGTGTCATGTACCCCTCAGTCTTGAATATCCGTTTTGGTGTCCAGGTAGAGGACAACAAAGGCGATCCCCAGCAGGGGCTGAAAAACCCGCTGCATCAGGCTTAACGCGACCTCTGCCAGATCGAAGCCGTGCGTTTGTTGTGCGGCGGCGAGTTTTTGCATCAGCGCCTGCGGATCTTGTGTTGTCATCAGGTCCGTCAAGTACTGGCGCAGATGCGGCCATTCCTGGGCAAACGCCATCACGAGCACGAAGGCAAGCCAGAGCGAGGCGATGAGCGCGCCGCGCCAGAGCGGCCTTTGAAACCATATAAAATCGCCGCCGCTGCGGGCGAGTTGTTTGCTCGCGCGCAGAGAATCCACTACACCGGCGTTTTCCAGCACCGCGCACTGTTGCCAGAACAATACGTTGACGAAAAAGCGGCCGAACATCCAGAGCTGCAGAACGAGCAAACCGAATACGACACCAACCATCAAGAGCGACGGCCCGACTGTGGCAGCGAAGGCGGCGATGAACAGCCCAAAGAGAGTGAGCAGGAAAAAAATCCCATAGACGACAAGACAAAGCGCGGCCACGCGCGGCCAAAAACGCATCGCGTGGTTGAGCGCGGCGAAAAAGCCAAGCTGACGACCGGCCGCGAATTCAGCGCTCAGGATTTGGATGCCGGCGATGTAGATTGGCCACAAAACAACCGTCAGCGCGAACATCGAAAGCGAAAAGAAGGTCGCCACGGCCGTGCGAAAATCGACATCGACGTTCGGAGTCGTTTTGATGAACGCGCCCGTCAATTGCCCGCACACTGAAGGGAGCAGCGTGAGCAGGGTCAGGCCGAGGAATGGAAAAAAGCCGGCCCGATAAATCTGCAGCGTCTCGGACAAGATCCCGGCCAGGCTGCGACGTGGTTGTTGCGGCGGCGGTGACGGCGGTCGGACGCTTACCAGGGCCGATGGCGGCGCGGCATCGAAAAGTCCGGGAATTGCGGCGGCGGTTGTCCACGAAGCCGCCTCCCCCGCGCCGGCTCCGGCGGCCGAGTCGACATCTTCCCGGCGCGCTGCATTTCCTGGGAGCACGCGACCTTCGCGTTTCCATTCCTGTAAAGTTTCCAGATCGGCGGGTCCGTAGTCCTTTCCCTCGACCCGAACGATCCATTCCTCGGCCATTGCCTTGATCATCCCGTATCCCGCATCCATAATCCAGTGGCGCGTGGCAGAACATAAACCGGGAATCATTGCGGCCGCGCGGTCCGTCCAAAATCGGAAGGACCGTCTCGGTTATCTCGGACGGCGGCGCGGCTCGCCCGCCGAAACCGATAAGCGAGACGCTGATCGGCCGAGTGACGCCGGCCGCTTCACTTCCATCGACCCGACCCGAAAGCATTCGCTGGCCGCACAGGAGAGGACGCCTATGTTCCGACGGTGAACCTGCTGCTGGTCGATGGCCATTACTACGTCTACCGTTCGTTCTTCGCGATCCCGAACCTCTCGAATTCAAAAGGCGAACCGACGAACGCCATTTTCGGGTTCACCAAAACGCTGCGACTGATGTTGAAGCATTTGCAGCCCGAGTTGGGCGCGGTGTTCTGGGACGAAGGGATGCCGGAGCGACGAGTAAAGTTGCAGCCGGCATATAAGGAGACGCGCAAGGAAATGCCGCTGCCGATGATTCCGCAGCTCGAATTCATCCGGGGACTGACGCCGCTGCTCGGATTCAAAAACGTGTCGCTGCCCGACACCGAAGCCGACGATCTGATGGGCTGCTACACGATCGCCGCGTGCAAACGCAAGATCGACGTGGTACTCGCGACGAACGACAAGGATTTATATCAATTGGTCGGCCCGTGCGTGAAAGTGTACACCACCGCCAAAGCCGATCTCGCTTCGCCAAAAGACGCGTTCGCGCTGCTCGGCGAAGCGGAAGTGACCGTAAAATGGGATGTGCCCCCAAAATTCATCGGCGACGTGCTCGCTCTCAGCGGCGATTCAGTGGACAACATCCCCGGCGTCGGGCTCGGCCGCAAAAGCGCCGCCGCGCTGATTCGGGAATTTGGCGGGCTGGAGCCGTTACTGGAGAAGATCGACAATGTGAAAAATCTTCGCACCCGGGAAAAGTTGCGCAACGCGCGCGAGCAAATCCGGCAGAACCGAAAGATGGTGGAGCTGGATTGCGACATGGACCTGCCAGTGCCGATCGACGACTTGCGAATCACTCCCGATTACCCCGCCCTCATCGCGGCGATGGAAAAGTGCGAATTCAAATCGCTGCTCCAAGAGGTGCGGGACGAAGCCGCGAAGGCCGGTGCTGTGCAACAGGGCCAGCTTCTCTAGCCGCTTCCCTTGTGGGAAGCCCCGCGCTTGAGCCATTAAACATTTCGTCGCCGACAGGGCGACCGCTACAGACACGAATTCGTCGTAAAAAATTCGAACGCCCATCGCGCCGCGCTGTCCAAATCTACAGGTTAAGGCGATTCGGGTTCCTGCACGTTCTAGTATTTGCTGTTTCTCCTTGGCGTGCGGGGCCCGAATCTTTTTCTTACCCTGAATCTATCGGAGAGAAATCTCGCCGGCTTCACGGAGCCTCGCCCGACGGCCCCTCGAATACGCGTGCCCGTGTGATAGTCTCAAGGTGATGGGGCGGCTCTGGAAAATCGGCGAAGAGATTGTCGATCTTTCCCGACGCGGAATGATCATGGGAGTGCTCAACGTCACGCCGGATTCCTTTTCGGATGGCGGCACGTTCTTTGATCCTGACGTAGCAGTTGCCGGCGCCATGGAAATGGCGGCAGAAGGCGCGGACATCATCGATATCGGCGGCGAATCGACTCGCCCGGGCGCGGAACCGGTGCATGTGAAGGAGGAACTTCGGCGCGTGATTCCAATCGTGGATAAGCTGAGCGGCGAACTGAAAGGACGGGGAAACGCCGAACGCCCGCTGAAATTCATTTCGATCGATACGTCGAAGGCTGAAGTCGCGGCGCGAGCGTTGGACGCCGGAGCGGCCATCATCAACGATGTGACCGGTGGGCGGGGCGACCCTCAAATGCTCCCACTGGCGTCGAAAAAGAAAGCGGCGCTCATTCTCATGCACATGCAGGGCGAGCCGCGGACGATGCAAATCGCGCCGCACTATGACGATGTTGTGACGGAAGTGGCTGAATTTTTTTTACAACAGTATGGCCGCGCCCTAGAGTGCGGCGTTGATCCCATGGCCATGGCATTCGATCCGGGAATTGGTTTCGGTAAAAGCGCGGGCCACAATGTCGAGTTGTTGAAAAACCTCGAAGACCTGCGCGTGCACGACCGGCCGCTCGCGATCGGGGTTTCGCGCAAATCATTTCTCGCCAAACTCACTGGGGCCACGGACATGAAAGCGCGGTTCGCGCCGACCGTCGCGTTGACGGCGCTGTCGCGCGCGAGAGGCGCGGACATCTTTCGCGTGCATGACGTGAAGGAAAACGTGGCCGCGTTACGCGTGGCCGAGGCAATGCTGTCATGATCGACCAACTGCTGCATCTCTGGCTCAAGAGCTGGCGCAGCATTTTCGAGATCATCCTGCTGAGCGTGGGGATTTATTATGGGTACCTTTATTTTCGCGGGACGCGCGGTGCGAAAGTATTGACCGGACTGGCGATCGTCTTTTTGACGCTGACGCTCATTTCCACGCTGCTCAATCTCGTGGTGATCGGCTGGATCGTGCGAAGCTTCTCCGTCTTTCTCGCCGTCGCGTTGGTGGTAATTTTCCAACCCGAGCTGCGGCGTGGCCTGGCGGAATTAGGCGGCCATCCGATTTTTTCGTTAACGAGCGAGAAGCGTGAGACGGTGCACGATCTCGCTGAGGCAGTGACGCAATTGGCGAACAAGCAATTCGGCGCGCTGATCGCGATCGAGCGCGACACTTCAATTCGGGTCTACGAAGAGACCGGCGTGACAATCGATGCGGATTTCTCGGTCGAACTAACACTGACCATTTTTCATCCCAAATCTGCGCTGCACGATGGCGGAGTAATCGTGCGCAACGGCCGGATTGCGGCCGCGGCCTGCATTTTTCCGGTGAGCCAGCGCGAAACGCTCGATCGCAGTCTGGGCCTGCGTCATCGCGCCGGGCTCGGCATCACCGAGGAATCCGACGCGGTCGCGGTGGTGGTGTCGGAAGAGACCGGCGGGATTTCCATTTGCCATCGGCGGCGGATCGAGCGTGGTTTCACGCCGGAGACATTTCGCCAGCGGATCGCGGAGATTTTATTGCATGGAAACTATGAAGAGACTGATCCTGAAAAACTGGCGCGCGAAGTTGATCTCCCTGCTGCTCGCCACCACAGTTTGGTACCTGATCAAAAAGAACGTAGCGACGACGCCCTCGCCGTCTGAGGACGGCCCGGGTGTGACAGCGTCAGAGCGCCGCTGAGTTGCGCCTAACGAAGGAAGCGCGCGAGGTTTTCTTCTTCCCAGCGCCGCGCCCGATGATAACCGGGAAAGCTGCGCTCGAGCCGGTTGAACTTTTCCGTATGCACGCGCCGCCGCCCGCGGGAAAGCCGCTCATCCGGGACAATCGAATGCAACATTTCGTGATAAAGGACGTAACGCAAAAACCACAGCGGCACGAACGGCTGGTCGAGTGCAGGATTGATGCGGATGATCCGGTCGTGCTCCTGAATGGTCCCGAAGACAAAGTAATCCTTGGGCCGATGTTTGCGCCGGCGTCCCCACATCACCTCGTAACCGCGCAAGCGCCCGCGAAAATATCGTTCGTTTAACGCGCCGAAAATCGCGCGCAAATCGAAGTAGCGCCCTTCGTGCCGGAGATTGAGCTGGCGCTGCATCGGCAGCTTGGGATGGGCGAGTTTTCGTTTAGCTTTGCTGGCCTTGCGCGGGCGTTTTCGGGAGTTCACGGCGAAGTGGAACAGCATTTTAATGGCCTTTAATAGGCTGACAAGCGAACCGTGCAAATATTTCGGATTTTCGCCTCAAGAGACTGATTTTCAGGTCTTTACGCCGAGCATTCGGTTCGAAACGTGCCGGCCTGTCTGTCCGGTTTACCACGCCCGCAAAATGCGTATACTGCCTGACCGTTGTTCGGAACCGGGCATCGGGTTTTCAGCGAGTTAGATCGACAATGACGCCATTCCTTCGGAAGCTGCTCGGGCTCAACTGGCTCCTCGTTTTAAACATGCTCGCCCTCGCCATCTTTGGGGTGGTGGCGATCTACAGTGCCACCTACATGCGCGAAGATGCGGTGTCGGCGGATTTTTGGCGCAAACAGGCCAATTGGGTCCTGGTGGGGTTCTTCGCCTTCATGATCACCAGCTTAATCGATTACCGCTGGGTCCGCTGGGGCGCGCTGCCGATGTATCTGGCCGGCATCGTTTTTCTGGTTCTGACCAAGTTCATGGGGACGAGGGTGTATGGCGCGCGCAGTTGGTTGCACCTTGGTCCGATTAATTTTCAGCCGGCGCAGCTTGCCGTCATCGCCGGCATCATGGTGCTGGCTCTATTTTTGAGTCAGTTCCGCCAGATGCATCCGATGCTGCGCCTGCTCTTGTGCGGCGCGATTGCCGGCGCGCCATGTCTGCTGATTTTGATGCAGCCCGACCTCGGTGAAGTGATCATCTGGGGACCGGTGCTGATGGCGCTATTGTTCGGGGCGGGTTTACCGCTCCGCTATCTGCTGTGCATCATTCTTATTGCGATCGGCTCGATCCCGCTGGCCATTCACCTGGGACTAAAGCCCTACCAGCAACAGCGTATCACCGCTTTCATCAACCCCGAGATCGACAAACAAGGCGCATCGTGGGCGATTAATCAGTCGCTGATCGCGATCGGCTCGGGCGGCTGGGCGGGAAAAGGTTTTAAAGCGCCTAACACACAGATCGAGCTCGGCTTTTTGCCGGCGACCGCGGTGCATAACGACTACATCTTTTCCGCGATTGGCGAACAGTGGGGCTTCGTTGGAGGAATGTTTCTCATCGGCTCGTTTGCCTTGTTGCTGCTGACGTGTCTCTTCGTCGCGTTTCTTGCCGCCGACCAGTTTGGAATGCTTCTTGTCGTTGGCATCACGGCGCTCATTTTCACCCACATTTTTCAGAACATGGGCATGACCATCTCGATCCTGCCGATCACTGGTGTGCCGTTACCGCTTATCAGCTATAGCGGCTCGTTTGTTCTCATGATCATGTTTGGTCTCGGCATTGTGAACAGCGTCTGGGTGCACCGCAAATACGCACGCTGATTCGGACATTAACCGGTGGTCGAAACTATCGGTCCGCTTTAAACTCGTCGAGCGCGAGCGCGAACATGGAGACGGATTACAAGGTCAAGCTCGAGATCTTCGAAGGTCCGCTCGACCTGCTTCTTTACCTGATCAAACGCGACGAGATCGACATTTACGACATCTCGCTCGAGCGCATTACGCGCCAATACCTCGAGTATCTTCAGGCGTTCCAGGAACTGAACATCGACGTCGCCGGCGAATTCGTCGTGATGGCGGCCAATCTCATTTATCTAAAAAGCCGCAGCCTACTGCCGGTTGATCAGCAGCCGCCGGAGGAAGACGCCGACGAACACGACCCTCGCTGGGAACTGATCCGGCAACTGATCGAATACAAGAAATTCAAAGACGCCGCGGCTGAGTTGCAGCGGCTCGAGTTCGTGCAGGAAGGTATTTTCGCGCGCGAAGGAACAGCGCCCGCTCCGGATGGGCCGCTTCGGTTAGGCGAGGTCGGCATTTTCCAGCTGATTAATGCGTTTCAAAACGTGCTCAAAAGAGTCGAAGCGCGCCAGGATGTACAGGAAATTTTTGCCGAACGCTTCAGCGTTTCGGAGAAGATCGATCTCATCCTGCAACGTGTCGGGAATGGCGCGGCGCTGCGTTTCTCCGATTTATTCGGCACGATTGCTTCGCGCGTTGAGGTCGTGGTCACGTTTCTCGCGCTCCTGGAGCTGATTCGGTTACGGCAGGTCCGCGCGCTGCAGAAAAATCTCTTCGACGAAATCGAAATCGCGCCGGCGGCGGCGTGAAAGATCGACAATCGCCATGCCGCGAATCCTGATCGCCGGTTGCGGCTATCTCGGGCAGGCGACGGCGGATTCGTTTGTCGGGGGCGGCTGCGAAGTGGAAGGGTGGACCCGCTCAGCCGAAGCCGTGCAAAAGCTCTCGGCAAAACCGTACCGGGCCCGGGCCATCGATCTGTCCGATGAACATCAGGTTGCCGGCTGCGAAGGGGAATTCGACGCGGTCATTCACTGCGCCAGTACCCGCGGCGGTGGCGTGGAACTTTACCGGCAGGTTTATTTAGAGGGCCTGCGCAATCTTCTCAGCCGCTTCGGCTCATCGAGAATATTGTTTGTCAGCAGCACGAGCGTGTATGCGCAAAGCGGCGGTGAATGGGTAACGGAACAAAGCGCCGCCGAACCGAAACACTCGACCGGACAAGTTTTGCGCGAGGCGGAGCAACTCGCGCTCGAGCACTGCGGAATCGTGGTGCGGCTCGCCGGGATCTACGGGCCGGGGCGTTCACATCTGCTCAAGACTTTTCTCGCCGGCGAGGCAACGATCGATCCTGAGAACGACCGGTTCATCAACCAGATCCATCGCGAAGACGCGGCGGGCGCGATCGCCTTCTTGTTACATCGACAATCGATCCAGGGCGAAATTTTCAACGTGGTTGACGACCAACCGATCTCGCAAAGCGAGTGCTACCGTTGGCTGGCCGGAAAATTGGATCGCCCGCTTCCGCCCGCCGGCGCCTCGGCGAAACAACGCAAACGCGGCCGGAGCAACAAACGCGTCAGCAACGCGAAGCTGCGAAGCCTCGGCTGGAATCCGCGTTATTCGACGTTTGCCCAGGGAATGGAAAACAGCGCCTTGTCGAGCTTCGGCCTATAGCCGGCTCGCGGCCACAGTTTTACCGGTATGGAAGCTGCTTTTTTTTGTTGGGTGCGCCAGATTAAGCTGACCGGCCGCGAGGCGAGTGTGCTCCGCGCGATTGGGTTCACCGAATCAATGATGGGCACCGAGATTCAGGATCACGTGCGCATGGAATCGGAGGATTTGACCGATACCCTCAACGCTTTGATTGCGGCGGGCTTTGTCGAGACAGTTCCGTATTGCGAACAAGTGCAGCTGGCCGAGATGCCGGTGACCGCGTTCGAATTAAACCCGGGCTACGTCCACGATCTGCGCGCAGCAATGGTGCGCCGTTAGCCCCGCCGCTCCCGGCGAGCGCTAGCGGGCCGTCACTGCTTCAGCGGAGGCAAGCTCGGCATCGCGGTGTTGTCGGCGCTCGCCGAATAACTGACGGATGACTTCTTCGACCGGGACTTCCTGGACGTTGATATCGATCACGTCGCACGCTTCGAGCAACCGGCGACAGGTTTCCGTCACCTTGGCCCGCGCCACTTTCAATTGCACCGAGACCGGCGTTTGCTCGATCACTTCGCCGAACTCCGAGAAATCGCGCGCCGATTGTTTCTCAAAAGTCAGGCTGAGAATTTTGTAATCGGAGAATCGATCGACGATTTCATCCAGCGGCCCATCGAAAAAGATTTTCCCGTGATCGATGACGAGGACGCGTTGGCAAAGCTCCTCAATGTCCTGCATATAGTGGCTCGTCAGCAGGGTCACGATCCGGTGTTGCTCGTTGTAAACGCGCAGAAATTCGCGCACCCGTTTTTGGCTGACGACGTCGAGCCCGATGGTCGGTTCGTCGAGAAACAAAACGCGCGGCTCATGAATGAGCGCGGAGATCAGTTCCATTTTCATCCGCTCGCCAAGCGAAAGCTCGCGCACCATCACGTTCATTTTGTCCTCGACCTCCAGCAACTCGGCCAGGCCGCCGACGACCTTATTGAAACGCTGGCGATCTATTCCGTAAATGGCGCGATTCATTTCGAGCGATTCCTGCGCCGGCAAGTCCCACCAGAGCGCATTTTTCTGGCCCATGAGCAGACTGAATTGCCGCTTCATCTCGTTGCGGCGCTCCCATGGAACGAATCCGAGCACGCGCGCGTCGCCCGAGGTCGGGTTGAGCAAACCCGAGAGCATTTTCAGCACGGTCGTTTTACCCGCGCCGTTTGGGCCGAGAAACCCGACAAACTCGCCATTGTCGATCTTGAACGAAACACGATCGGCCGCGCGCGTTTCTTCGTAGCGGCGACGCACCAGACCTTTGATCGAGCCCCAAAGCCCGCGTTCTTTGCGGTAGGTGCGATAAACCTTGGTTAAATCGCGGGCTTCAATCGCGCTCATCGGTTAAGATCGACAATCAACCTGTCGATCTGGCGCGCAACTAGGCGACGCTTGTTTTTGCCACTGGCTTTTTCTTGAGCAGCGGCAGCACTTTTTCCACGAGCGCGTCCGCGGTGATGCCGTGTTTCTTACGCAGAATGGGGACGGCTCCGTGCTCGATAAATTCGTCGGGCCAACCGACTCGCACCACCGGCGTGTGAATCCCAACGGAATACAGATGTTCCATGACGGCGCATCCAAACCCGTTGTGCAACACATGATCTTCAATCGTCGCGACGACTTCCACACTGCGCGCAAAAAACTCGAGCGTGCCAGTGTCCATCGGTTTGATCCAGCGCGGGTTGATTAACGCCACCGAGACGCCGCTCTCCTGTAGCCTGGCCGCCGCTTCCTGCGCCACTTCGAACATGTTGCCGAGACCAAAGATGGCCACGTCGCGTCCGTGTTGCACCACCTCAGCCTTGCCGATTTCGAGCAGCCGTGGTTCGGCCTTGATCTGGACGCCGGGTCCTGAGCCGCGCGGATAACGCACCGCGATCGGTCCGGAATTGTAATGGGCCATCGTCCAGAGCATGTCCGCGAACTCGTCCTCATCCTTGGGCTGCATGTGCACCCAGTTCGGGATATGGCGCAAATAACCGATGTCGAACAAACCGTGATGCGTTGGACCGTCGTCACCGCTCAACCCGGCACGATCCATGCACAGTCGCACGTTCAGTTTTTGGATGGCCATGTCGTGAATGGCCATGTCGTAGGCGCGCTGGAAAAACGTGGAGTAAATGGCGAGAAATGGCGTCAGGCCTTGCGTCGCGAGTCCACATGCGAAGAGCGCAGCGTGTTCCTCCGCGATCCCGACGTCGAAATAGCGATCGGGGTGCGCCTTTTGAAAATGCGCGAGCCCGGTGCCGCTCGGCATCGCCGCCGTGATGGCGAGTAGTTTCCGGTTCGTGTCAGCAAATTTCGCCAGCGTTTTGCCGATGATTTCCGAATAGGTCGGAGTTGGCGTCGGCGCCGTCTCGCCGCTGTCGATCTTGTATTTGCCGAGGCCATGAAATTTGTCCGGCTGCTTGATCGCCGGTTCGTAGCCTTTGCCTTTTTTGGTCAAGATATGCAGCAACACCGGCTCCTGTTGCGTCTTCAAAAACTCAAACGTGCGGATGAGCAGCGGGATATCGTGCCCGTCGATCGGCCCGTAATAGCGCAGCCCGAACTCCTCGAAGATGACGCTCGGCACGATCAGACCCTTGACGCCTTCCTCGACTTTGTGCGCAAGCTCGACCGCATATTTGCCGGCGATTGTTTCCACGAAATGGCGCGCTTTCTCGTGCAGGTGCGCGTAGGTCTCGCTCGTGACGATTTTATTAAAGTAACTCGCGATCGCACCCACGTTTTTGGCGATGGACCATTCATTGTCGTTGAGCACGACGATGAAGCGCTTCGTCTGGCAAACATTGTTCAGCGCTTCGTAGCTGATGCCATTGGTAAACGCCGCATCCCCGGCGATCACCACGATGTGCTCGTCGGTGCCTTTGAGATCGCGGCCGACAGCCATGCCCAGCGCGGCCGACAACGCAGTGCCGGCATGACCCGCGCCGTAGCAATCGTGTTCGCTTTCCGTGCGCAAAAGGAAACCGTTGAGTCCGCCGAATTGGCGCATCGTCGCGAACCGATCAAGCCGTCCGGTGAACATTTTATGGACGTACCCCTGGTGGCTCACGTCCATGACGAAACGGTCGCGCGGTGTGTTAAAAACCCGGTGCAGCGCGAGCGTCAGCTCGACGACGCCGAGGTTTGGCCCGAGATGTCCGCCTGTTTGGGAGAGCACCCGGATGAGCTCGTCGCGTACTTCCTGCGCGAGCTGCGGCAGGTCTTGTTCGCGCAGGGCTTTTATGTCCGCCGGCGAATAAATTTCGTCGAGCAGCCGCTTCGGCTGCGTCGCTGTTTCAGAAGAGTCTGACTTCGTCATTTGTCGTTTCTTTCGTTTCGGCCGTTTGATTGTCGATCTTTGCTTCCGCCCCAGGGTCGAAATCTTTAACCACCGGTTTACCCGCGCTATCGCGGGCAATGATTTCGATCTTTTGTTCGGCGCTGGCAAGCCGTTCCTGACAGGTTTTCACCAGTTTCATTCCCTCCTCGTAGCGAACGATTAAATCCTCCAGCGGCAATTTGCCCGACTCCATCTGCGCGACAATCGCCTCCAGTCGGTCCATTGCGCCCTCGAAGTTCAATTCCGCGCCGCCCTGCTTCGGCTTGCCACTCATTTGGAAACTGAAAACTAAGCACAGTGCCGTCCAATGGGAAAGCGCGACCTGCCGATCTCGCGCTGCGGCATTGATGCGGCTTGCCTGGCCAGGCGCGTTGCTATTTAACTGCCGACGATGGGCCGCGTCCTCGATTTGATTTTAAAATTTGATGCGCGGCATCGAATCGTCCTCGGATTGGTGGCCGCGGGTATCGTGTTCTGCTCGCTGCGCCGTCGCGTGTTTATCTCAACCGTTCTGATTTCGACCTGGGACACACTGGCTTTTGTCGTTCTTGTTCTGACCTGGATCGTGATTCTGTGGACGCCGCAAACCAAAATGCGCGCTCAAGCGCAGGCCCAGGACATCAGCCATCTTTTGATCTCTATGTTTGTCGTTATCGCAGCGTCGGTCGCATTGTTCGCGGTTGGGTTTCTCCTTGGGCCCAACCGGACAGGCCGGCAACCGCATCTCACCGCGCATGTGGTCCTCACGCTCGGCACCGTCATCTTCTCGTGGATGCTCGTTCATACGGTTTTCGGGCTCCATTACGCGCACGTTTTTTACGGCGACAGCGATCAACCGGGACAAGATCGACATGCCGCTGGGCTCGATTTTCCTGGCGGCCGCCCGCCGAACTATTCGATTTCGCCTATTTTTCGTTTGTCATCGGCATGACCTGCCAGGTTTCCGACGTGCAAATCACCTCGCGCGGTCTACGGCGGGTCACTCTGCTCCACAGCGTCCTCTCCTTCGCCTTCAACACCGTCATCCTCGCCCTTCTCATCAATACCGTCTCGGGTCTGCTCTGATCCGAGGATTCAACACTCGGCGTCGAGCGTTGAGCGTTCGGCGTTTGAATATCTGGTCGGATGCAACGGCACACGCCCGCTGGTACATCGATTGCTCGTTGTTTCGCAGACAACCCATTCCATCATGAAAAACTTCCCAAAAAAAATTCTGCTAATCGACCGCGAAGCCGGTATCACCCGGCTCGTTAGGCAAGCCCTCGAACGCGCCGGCAAATACCTCGTCCACGAGGAACACGACGGCCAATTGGCCTTGCAAGCCGCGCACTCATTTCAGCCCGACTTGATCGTACTCGACGCCGCTCCCAATAGCCTCGATGGCCAGGTGCTCGAACGCCAGATTCACGCCGATATCCAGCTCCGGGACACGCCGATGGTCCGCCTCAGCAGCCTCAAGTCCGAGAGCCAGGTTATGTCCGGCGGTATCCTCAGCGGTTACAGTTTCTTCGCCGCCCCGATCCGCATCGAAGACATCCTCCGCGGCGTCGACGAAGTCCTCTTTGGCAAAGACTGAAATCAGCCGCCGATTTGCTGACGGTACCCGGCCGCGTCCTTCAGCTGCTTCAGGTCGTCCGGATTGTCGATCTTGAGCGCAACGATCCAGCCTTGGCCGTAGGGTTCGCGATTGATCAGGCCGGCGTCGGCTTCGAGCGCTTTGTTTATTTCAACGACCCTGCCTTTGACTGGAGCATAGATGTCACTCGCGGCTTTGACTGATTCGACCACCGCGATCGCTTCCTTCGCGTTTGCCTGTTGATCCATCTTCGGCAACTCCACGTAAACCACATCGGTCAATTCCGACTGCGCGTGATCGGTGATACCGATGCGAACCTTATCGCCTTCGCGGCGGATCCATTCGTGGCTCTCCGTGTAAAGCAAATCGTCAGGAACATTCATGATTTCTTGTAGAGCGGTTTTTTCTCGATCGTTGCCGGAAATTTTTGTCCGCGAATCTCGATGTTGATCGTGGCGCCGATTTTCGCGTGTGCCGCATCGGTGTAAGCCATTCCGATTCCCAGTTCAAGCTTGGCGACAACGTGCCGCTGGTCACTTCCCCAATCCGTTCGCCATCCGCAAAGACGGCGTAATGGGGACGCGGCGGCGCCCCTTTCTCTTTCATCCGGAATGGTACCAGTTTCTCGCTTGGCCCATTCTCTTTCGTTTTCAACAAAACCTCGCGGCCGATGAAGTTTGGCTTTGTAAAATCGACAAAGAACCCAAGGCCGGCCTCGAGTGGATTTCGTTCCGGCGACAGATCGGAGCCGTTCAGCGGGTAACACATTTCCAGGCGCAAGGTGTCGCGCGCGCCAAGGCCGCACGCTTCGATGCCGAAGCTTGCTCCGGCTTCCAAAACGAGATTCCAGAGTTTGGCGGCATCACTCGCGCGAAAGAAAACCTCCACCCCATCTTCGCCAGTGTAACCCGTGCGCGCGATCGAAACATCCGTCGCATTGATCTTAAGATCGACAATGTGATTCCGCGGCAGAAGATCGACATCCAGGACGTGGAAGAGCTCCACCACGCGAGGCCCTTGAATCGCCACCGCGCCAAACCCGGCGCTGCGATTTGTGAGATGACAAGGAGCGGCGGTCTCCAGTCCGCCGGGGCGATCTGGAGATCGCCCTTGCTTGAGATGTCGATCCAGCCAAGCAAAATCCTCATCCGCGCGCGAGGCGTTCACGACGAGCAGAAACTTCTCGTTTCCGATTCGATAAGCGATCAGGTCGTCAATGGTTCCGCCGCGTTCGTTGAGCAAAAAAGTGTATTGTCCGGTGCCGACTTCGAGCTTTTCGAGATTATTCGTCAGCATCGTGTTGAGCCATTCGAGCGCGCGGTTCCCTTCGATTATGAGTTGCCCCATGTGCGAGATATCGAACATGCCGACGTTGTTTCGCACGGCCTGATGTTCCTCAACGATGCTGGTGTATTGCACCGGCATGAGCCAGCCGGCGAAAGGCACCATCTTCGCGCCGCGCTTCACGTGCTCGTCGTAAAGCGGCGTTTTCTTCGGGCCGGTCTCGGTCATGCGGCCCAAGACTAGACTGAGCAAAAGGTAGCGCAAGCCTCTGGCTTGCGAGTGGTTTTGGTTCGCAAGCGAAGACGCTTGCGCTACTCTGCCGCGAGATGGCTTGGCTCGATAAACTCGAACGCAAAATCGGTTTTCTCGCCATTCCCGGCCTGACTCGGATTCTGGTTGGGTTCGCGCTGCTCGTCTTTGCGCTCGCCTGGCTGGTGCCCGGGTTTACTTCGATGCTAACGCTCGATCCGGCGCGGATTCGCCACGGCGAAGTGTGGCGTCTTGTTACTTACATTTTTGTCCCGCAAACGCTCAGCCCGATCTGGATTTTGTTCGCGCTCTGGTTCCTTTGGTTCATTGGCGAAGGACTCGAGCGCGCCTGGGGTGCGTTCCGATTCACCCTCTATTTTCTGGTCGGTATGATCGGCACCACCGCGGCCGCGTTCTTCTTCGGCAGCAATTTTTCCAACGGCATGCTCGTCACGTCCTTATTTTTTGCTTTCGCACGATTTTATCCCGACGAGGTCATCTACATCCTGTTCATTTTGCCGGTCAAAATAAAATGGGCGGCCTGGGTTGTGGCCGCGTTTCTCCTCGTCGGGTTCGTGGTCAATCCGATGTCGTATCGGATGGCGTTGGTCGCCGCGTTCGCCAATTACCTCATCTTTTTCGGACCGGAATACGTTTTCGAAGCGCGCCATCGGCACGAAGTTTCAACGCGACGCCGGCGCTTCGAATCAGGCGCGCGGGACGAGGCGGAGCCGTTGCATCGCTGCACCGTCTGTCATGCGACCGAGCTGACCGATCCGAATCTGGATTTTCGCGTCGCGCGCGACGGCGAAGAATATTGTATCGCCCATTTGCCGAAGACCGACGTGGTCGCGGGCAAACAGCCCTCTGGGTAGGCACACGAGACACGGGCGCTACCCTTGACCGCGGCATGGCGCGTCGGAGACTGCTGCGATGACCGACAAAAGCACCGCACTTGTTCCGGAGGAAGGTTGGCATTGCCTGCATTTATTTTACCGGATCGAGTACAGCCAGTGGCAATTGCTCAGCCGCGAAGAGCAAACCGCGGCGAAAACAGATCTTACCAAGCTCGTCCAGGAAATCCGGGCGCTGGATTCGACTCAATTGCTCACCCTGAGCATCGTCACGCCAAAAGCCGACCTCGGGTTCATGCTGATCACGCCCGATCTCCAAATCGCGAACAAGATCGACAAACAACTTTCGCTCTCGTTAGGGCCGGACGTGCTGACGCCGGTTTACAGTTATCTCTCGCTCACGGAGGAAAGCGAATACATCACGAAGGAAGAGGAATACGCCCAGACGCTCGATGAAACGACGCGAAGCGATCCGTCGAAACTGAATGAGGCGCTGGCCACATTTCGCGAGCGCATAAAACATTACCGGCAGGAGCGCGTTTACCCGGCGCTGCCCAATTGGCCGGTAGTTTGCTTTTATAACATGAGCAAGCGCCGCGGCGAGCAGCGCAACTGGTATGCGCTGCCTTACGAAGAGCGGCGCAAATTAATGAAAGGCCACGCTAATGTCGGCCGCGAGTTTGCCGGGAAAGTGAAACAGCTCATCACCGGATCAACCGGCCTCGATGACGCCGAGTGGGGCGTGACCCTTTGTGCGCGCGATACGTTTCAGATAAAAGCGATCGTTTACAAAATGCGCTTCGACCCGGTGAGCGCCGAATACGCCGACTTCGGCGAATTTTTCATCGGCATCCAATTGCCCCTCGACGAACTCTTCCGGCGGTTGCAGCTGTAACGGTTGCGATCGGAACTGTTGGGGACGCTGACAGCGTCCTAACTTGAATATGGGAAGCTGTCAGCTTCCCCTACAGCGAAATCGCGGTAGATTGTCGATCTTGCGCGGCCGTTCATTTACCGGATGGGTGACAGAGTGGCCGAATGTGCACGCCTGGAAAGCGTGTGTGCCCCAAAAGGGCACCGAGGGTTCGAATCCCTCCCCATCCGGATTTCACTGGATCTGGCGCATCGCGCGTGTGATCTGGCCCTGTTCGTGACGTCACGGAGATTCGAACGCAGTTCGACCGGCGGGGCGGGGAGCGCAGGGTTAAAAGCGAAGTTTTCAAGCCGGAGCCAACGCGAAGCGTTTGATAATCCCTCCCCATCCGGCTTTGCTCTCACTGATTCGGGCGAGTGCGCGTGTCGCGAGAAGCAGCAGCGGTGACTACGTCTCCCGTTTGTCGCGTCGCTCCAGCACCTGCACTTCCTGGCGCAACTTAACCACGTTGCCCTCGCCGAGAACACCGCGAAAATTCACACCGGGATAAATCATGCAGTCGCGGCCAATCACAGCCCCCGGATTGATGACGGCGTTGCAACCGATCTCGGTGCGGTCGCCGACAATTGCGCCAAATTTCTTCAGCCCGGTTGCGATGTCGCCTTCGTTTCCCGTGACCGCAATTTCGCCATGGTCGAGTTTGACGTTCGAGAGAATGACGCCGGCGCCAAGGTGCGCGTGGTAACCGAGGATCGAGTCGCCCACGTAATTAAAATGCGGCACCTGGGCTTCATCGAAGATGATGCTGTTCTTGAACTCGCACGAGTTGCCCAGCACCACGCCGTTGCCGACGACGACATTCTCGCGCACGTAACATCCGCTGCGGATCTGACAGTCCTCGCCGATCCAGGCAGGCCCTTTTAAAACCGCGCCTTGCTCGACAATCGTCCCGCGTCCGACAAAAACGCTGTCGCTGATGAACGGCTTGCCAATTAGATCGCCGAGCACGCCCGGTTTCAATCGAAACTGCAGATAGCTCGCGATCTGTTTAAGCGCATCCCAGACATACTTCTGGTTTTCAAACAATTTCGGGTGCGCGGTGTGTTCGAGACTCAGATAATCGGCGGGCGCGAACATTGTTAGCATTAAAGATGATCAAACCACCTTGCGCGATACCAGCGGAATTTTCTGGGGAGAGCGGGCACTATCGGGGCGACGCTGCTTCACGTCGCGTGAGTTTTTGGCCGTCTTTGGTGTCGCGCACTTCCCAGCCCAACGCGGCAAGCTTATCGCGCAGCTCGTCGCTTTTTGCGAAATTTTTCTCGGCGCGCGCGTGGGCACGCTCCTTCGCGAGTTGCGCGACGTCCGCGGGAACGGCGTCCGCGGTTTCCTTCTCAAGCTCGAGCACGCAGTTGAGGCGGTCCCACCAGCTCAGCCACGTCTTTGCCGAAGCGGCATCGAGTTCGTTCCGATCCATCGCGCGATTTGTGTGCCGGATCGTTTCAAACAGAAAGCCGAGCGCCGCGGAAATATTGAGATCATCATCCAGTGCGTCTTCGAAATCAGACGCATCAATTGGGCGTTGCGCGTTGGACGTTGGGCGTTTGGCGTCTTCTTTTGCGATTTCGCGCAGGCGCATCAGCCAATCGTCGATCCGCTCCAACGATTCGCGCGCTTCGTGCATTCCTTCCCAGGTGAAATTGAGCTGGGTGCGATAATGGACGCGCAGCAGGGCGTAACGAAGCTCTCGACCGGTGTAACCTTTTTTGAGCACATCCGGCACGGTGTAAAAGTTCCCGAGCGACTTCGCCATCTTCTGGCCATCGACCAGCAGGTGCGCGCAGTGTAGCCAGTAGCGCACGAATTTTTTCCCGGTCACGCCTTCGCTCTGGGCGATCTCGGCTTCGTGATGCGGGAAAATGTTGTCCACCCCGCCGCAGTGAATATCGATCGTGTCGCCCAGAAGTGCCGTCGCCATCGCGCTGCATTCGATATGCCACCCGGGACGGCCGCAGCCCCACGGACTTTCCCAACCGACCTCGCCGTCTTCTTCATCCCACCCTTTCCAAAGCGCGAAATCGCCGATGTGCTCCTTGTCATACTCATCGTGACGAACGCGGCCGGTTGGTTTCAGTTCCGCCAGGTCGATGTGCGCGAGCTTGCCATAATTGGGAAATTTGTTGATCCGATAGTAAACGGATTTGTCCTCCGCCTGATAAGCGAGGCCGCGCGAGATCAGCGTTTCGATCAGCGCGATCATCTTGTCGATATAACGCTGGTCGGTTGCGGCGGGAAATTCATCGGCGCGCTTGATCCGTAATGTCTCGAGGTCTTCGAAGAAGGCTTCTTTGAATTGCGCGGTGAATTTGGCCAGCGGAACTTCCGCTTCACGCGCGCCGCGGATCGTTTTGTCATCGACGTCGGTGATATTCATCACCCGATGGACTTTGTAGCCGCGCGATTCCAAATGGCGCTGGAGTAAATCCTCGAACATGTAGGCGCGAAAATTCCCAATGTGCGCGCGGCTGTAAACCGTCGGGCCGCAGGTGTAGATGTCGATCTTGCGCCCGGCCGGATCGCGCGGGGTGAACTCTTCGAGCTGGCGCGAATAGGTGTTAAAGAAACGCAGCGGCATCGCTATTTTGTCATTCCGCGCGGAGCCGGGCAATCTTTCGCGGTTTCTCTATGATTAGAGAGGTCTCGACCCATTCAACTTCACTCAGGGCAAGACTTTCGCTCGACATGACAAAAAGTTCGCTCGGAATGACAACGGACTCATCGTGTTTCCACCGTCGCAATCGCCATCGCGGCGATTCCTTCGTGGCGGCCAAGCGCCCCGAGGCGCTCATTCGTCGTCGCTTTTACACTGACGCCAACCTCCGGGATGCCAAGCGCATCACCGATTTGTTTTCGCATGGCCGCAATGTGCGGCGCAATCTTTGGCGTTTCGGCGATCACGGTTGCGTCGACATTGACGATGTGCGTCCTGCGTTCGGTCAGCAGGGCGGTAACGCGCCGCAGGATTTCCAGGCTGCTGATGCCGCGAATCGATTCGTCGGTGTTCGGGAAATGCTGGCCGATGTCCCCGGCGCCGATCGCGCCGAGCAATGCATCGGCAATTGCGTGCAGGAGCACGTCGCCATCGGAATGGCCTTCGAGCCCGCGCGAATGTGGAATGTCCACGCCGCCCAGGATCAATTGTCGATGTTCGGCGAGCCGATGAATGTCGTAACCGATTCCGGAACGTGTCATAATTTGAGATCAATCACACCATTAGAGGCGACGATGCTGTATTTGTCCTTCATATCCTTGCGCGGCTGCAGCTCCACCGTGCCGCCGGCGGTCTCGACCAAAATCCAGCCGGCGGCAATGTCCCACAAGCTGATCCCGTTCTCGATGTAAGCGTCGAACCGGCCGCAGGCGACATAGGCCATATCGAGCGCGGCGCTGCCGAGCAAGCGGCATTTGCGCGCCCGCTGAATCATTTGGTGCAACAGCGGCACGTTCGATTCGATCAACACACCCGTCTTCGATAGTCCGACCGAAATGACGGCCTCAGCCAGCTCCGCGCGTTCGCTCACTCGAAAATGTTCGCCGTTCAGGCGCGGACGCTCGCCTTTTTGCCCGCTCCACATTTCGTCGCGCATCGGGTCATAAATCACGCCGACAATGATCTCGCCTTTGAAACGAAGCGCGATCGAAATGCAAAAATGCGGGATGCGATAGAAATAATTCACCGTGCCGTCGAGCGGATCGACAACCCATTGGTGCTCGCTCGCCTGGTCGCCGACGATCCCCTCCTCGCCGTAGAGCGCGTGCTGCGGAAACTGCTTGAGCAGCAGCTTCGTGATCAGCTCCTGGGTCCGCACGTCGATCTCGAGCTTGATGTCGTGCGGCTCGGTCGAATTGACCCGCAACGGCCGATGAAAATTTTGCCGGAGCAGCTCACCGGCCGCGCGCGCCGCCTGCTCGGCCGCGTCGAGATAATGTTTCATGGCGAAAGATTATCTCGCACAAACACGACGGAGTGCATCACGGAACTGTAGCCACCGCCTCGTGAGCGGCGATCAGTGAGGGCAAAAAATCAGCGCGACGCGTGGGAAAGAGCGCGATTGGCGCGCGCAAAAAAAACCGGGAGAAGAAATTGAATTCTCCTCCCGGGTTGAAGTTAGGGCTTGTGACTCCGAAGGAATTCGGAGTCGTGATCAGCGCTGGGCCTTAGTGCCTCTTTCTCTTCGCTGATTTTTTCTTTGCTGCTTTTTTCTTTGGCATCGACTATTCCCCCCTTTCAATCCGCAAGCGCGGAATTGTGTGAAGAGTTGGGAATGAACTTCACTTACAATGAGTGAAGTAATCATCGCGTTTTTTTTGTCAAACGTTTTTCGCGCATGTTTGCAAAAATTTTTATCAGAGCGCGCGCGACATTTTTTTTAGGAGAGCGCGCAATTTTTTTGGGTTCGACGTCCCAACCGAAGATCGTGACTTCATTTTCGTCGCTCTCGATCCCGGTATCGCCGCGGCTGACGTCGTTGGCCACGACGATGTCGCAATTTTTCTCGTGAAGTTTTTGCCGCGCATTTTTTTTCAGATCGCTTGTCTCGGCGGCGAAGCCAACGACGAGATATTGTCGATCTTGCGGAAGAGACGCGAGCACGTCGCGCGCCGGGATTAATTTCAGCGCAAGCTCGACGCTGCGCTTTTTGATTTTCTGTGGCGAGACCGTCGCCGGTTTGTAATCGGCAACCGCGGCGCACATCACCAGAACGTCGCAAGCGGGGGCGTGCCGGTGAACCGCGTCGAACATTTCATCGCTCGTCACGACCGAAACCAGTTTCGCGCCGCCCGGGGGCGCGAGATTCACCGGACCGGAAACCAAAACGACTTCGTGTCCGGATTCGAGCGCGGCCTGCGCGATGGCGTAGCCCATTTTTCCCGACGAACGATTGCTGAGGTAGCGAACTGGATCGATCGGCTCGCGCGTCGGGCCGGCCGTGATCAGAAACTTCACGCGATCAAATTTTCCTGGCGCGCGAGCAGAAATTCAGCGCGAAACGCGATGTCCTCCACTTTCCACAAGCGGCCGATTCCTTCGTAGCCGCAGGCGAGCATCCCTTCCTCCGGGCCGATGAAGTCAACGCCGCGCGACTTTAATTTCTCGACGTTTTCGACTGTTGCCGGGTGCAGCCACATTTTTCCGTTCATCGCCGGGGCGATCAGAATGGGCGCGCGCGTAGCAAGTGCGATCGCGGCGAGCGGATGATGGGCGAGACCGTGCGCGAGCTCGGCGATGATGTGCGCGGTCGCGGGCGCGACCAAGAGCAGGTTCGCGCGATCAGCCAGCTCGATGTGACCGGGACGCCAGTTTTCCTTTTCATCGAAAAAGCTCGTCATGACCGGATTTTTCGAAAGCGTCTGGAGAGTGAGCGGTGTGATAAACTCGGCTGCATCCTGCGTCATTACGCCAAAAACCTGGTGACCTTGTTTGACGAGAAGGCTGACGAGCTCGGCCGATTTGTAAGCGGCGATCGAGCCGGTGACGCCGAGCACGACCGTCTTCATGCCCGAGCGCAAACGCACTACTTTGCGCGCGCTTGGCTTTTCAGCGCGCAATCTGGAATTTTTTCTCATGCAAGATCGACAATCATCGTTGGATCAGTCGCCGGCTCAAGTATCGCTCCGCTCCGACGATGTGCCGAAATTTTTGCAAATCTTCTTCGACCGTCCGGCTGATGATCGTGTAGCGATATTCTCTCCACAACTGCATTTCGCGGCCGGCGGTCACGAGGCGCGATTCGATTTGTTCGGGCGTTTCGGTCGCGCGCCTCGTCAAGCGTCGCCGCAGTTCATCGAGATCTGGCGGCATGATAAAGACGTCTGCGAATGCGTCGCGGATGAATGGGTCGCTGCAATTGCGGATGGAAGCGGCGCCTTGTGTGTCGATGTCGATCAAAACATCGCGGCCCTCCTTCAGGTTCGCGACGACGGGCTTGAGCAGGGTTCCGTAAAAGTGGCCGTGAACTTTGGCGTGCTCGAGAAACTCGCCAACTTCCACTTGCGCGAGAAGGTCTGACTCGGTCACAAACCTGTAATCTTCGCCGTCGATCTCACCCGTGCGCGGTGCGCGCGTTGTGCAGGAGACCGAGTAAACGAATTCCGAAGTTTGGCGCAGTGCGTCCACCAGTGTGGTCTTGCCGGCGCCAGATGGAGCGGAGATGACGAAAAGAATGCCGTAACGGCTGAATTGGCTACTCAAGGTTCTGGACCTGCTCGCGAATTTTCTCCAGCTCAGCCTTCGCGACAACGACACGCTGAGAAATCGCGGCGTCATTCGCTTTCGCGCCCAGGGTATTCAGTTCGCGGAAAATTTCCTGCGTAATGAACTCGAGGGTGCGGCCGACCGGTTCGTTCTTGCGCAGATGATGCGCGAACTGGGCAAGATGACTTTCCACACGCGTCAGTTCCTCGGACGCGTCGGCGCGATCGGCGAAGAATGAAATCTCCTTGAGGAGACGCTCATCATCGAGCTCGATCGGGAGACCGGCTTTCCCCAGACGCTCGAGCAACGCGGCGCGATATTTCTTCACGACCTCGGGGTGAAGCGACCGAATTTCCTTGAGAGTTTTGCGAATGGCTTTGAGCCGCCTGATCAAATCCTTGGCCAGGTGGCGGCCTTCGCGCTCGCGCATTTTGATAAGCTCGGCGAGCGCGGCGCGCAGGGCGCGTTCGATCGGCGGCCAGACTTCCTGCGCGTTGACGACGTGCTCGGGCAACCGCATCACACCTGGTGCCTGCAAAATCGCGCCGATTGTGATTTCCCCCGGCGCGTTAAGTTCTTTTTGCAAAGCGCGCATCGCATCGTGATACGACCGGGCCAGCTCGGTATCGAGGGCAAGACGCCCAGCGCCGTTCGCGCCCTGGTGGAACGCCACGCTGACGTTGGTGCGGCCACGTGAAATATTTTCGTTGATTGTCTGCCGGATGCGCGGCTCGAGCTCGGCCAGATCGCGCGGCAGATTGACGACGATGTCGCTCTGTTTTCGATTTACCGAATTCAGCTCGACACTGAACTTTACTCCGTTGGAATCGATCTCACCGCGGCCGTAACCGGTCATGCTTCTCATAAAGTCGGCGTCGTCTCGATCAAAAGCTTATCGCAAAGAAGGGCTCGCGCTCAACGCTCAATGTGCCGTGCCAGCCTCCAAAGGTCGCAGCGCCAAATTTTTCTCCATAAGATTGAGATAGGCCTCGGCGACATGGCGCTTGGTAAACCGCGCCAGATGCGAGCCGGCATTCTGCCGCAGCTCGTCACGGCGAGTCGGGTCGTTCATCAATTGCGCCAGAGCATTGGCCAGCGCCCGCGCGTCATTATTTGGAAACGTGACGCCGCACGGCCCGATCGCCTCCGGCAGCCCGCCCTGGTCCGAGGCGACCACGACACAACCGCAGGCGATCCCTTCCAACGCTACAATCCCAAACGGCTCCCGCCAACGGGACGGCACAATAAGGATACGATGCTGGTTGAGAATTTCGGCGAGTTGCGACCCTCTCCGGCTGCCGATGAATTGCACCGATGAGTGCAGGCCCAAGTCGGCAACTTGCTTTTCCAATCCCGCGCGGTCCGGTCCATCGCCGACAATCGTCAGCTGAGTTCGTTTTCCTGACTCTCGTAAGATTGACAATGCCTCGATCAAGAGATCGACCCCTTTGTCGGAGACAAGCCGTCCGACATAAATCAAATCTCTCGTGTGATCGTGTCCGTGATCGGCGAAAAGGTCATCATCGAAAGGATTACCGATGACGACAGCCGGCGTCGGCAGCTCCGCGGCAATCGCCTGACTAATGGCGATCGACTTCGCGAATCGCAAAACAAAACATTTGAGCCGTTGCTGCCAGCCAATTTCGCCGCTCGCATTTCTGATCCAGGTTTGATGGACGACAAAGAGCGGCCGCCGGATGAAGAGCAGCGGCCACAGCGTGCGCAGCGAAATATTGTTCTGTAAAAAAACATCGCACCAGCGCACCTGGCGAACGAGCTCGGCCGCACCGGGCCGACGCACGACAACAAAAGGAAAAGCGTTCCCGCCCGGCGTCTGCGTGAGCACGTGCACTTCATGCCCGAGCGTGACGAACTCGCGCGCCAGCAGCTCCGAAACGGTTTCAATTCCGCCGATGCTCGGCGAAAAGTGATATGACCCAAGCAGAATCTTCACGGTTACACGCGCAGCCATGTGCCGACGAACTCGGTCAACGTCGGGCGGGAGCGGAGGCGGCCAGGGCGAAGTTTCAAAAAGACGCCGAGCTGGTGATCGATGTTTAGTCGCCAAAAGCGAAAGCGTTTCGCGTTTTGTCTGGCGAGACGGTGAGCAAAACGAGACGTGGCGCGGATTTCCAAATCGTCGAGAACGATAACGGCGCCGATGGGCGCGTGGCGAAGCGCGAGAAAAAGTGCGTGCTCGCGTTTGGCGGGGTTCGGCGGGCTGTCCACGAGAATGAGGCGGGCTTGGTCAAGGTGCGCCAGAATATGGGGGTGCTTTGCAAGTTTGAATGATTCGACCAGGCGGAGTCTATTCCAGCAACGTTTGAGCGGAATCACAGCTGATTCATCGCTCGCACGCTGCGGCGGCGGTGCGGAGTCGGGTGAATTAGTGCGACGGTCATAGACCGCCGCTACAGAAGTATCCTCGGTTCGATCTAGCCAATCGGCGGAGTGTTCGAGGCTGAAGACGGCGGGGAACGCGCGGCGTAGCGCGTGGGTTGAACGGCCGGAACCGAACTCGAACGCGCGGCTGTCGGACGGCACAAGTGTCGCGACGTCCTCGAGGAACCGGCAGCTTAAAGGCGGGAGAATCCATTGCGGGACAGGCTCGCGGTCATCGCGCTGTTGCTGATTGTATTTTGAGATGAGCGCTGCGAGCTGCGTTTCGAGCGCGGCGAGCGCCGCGGCGGATTCGGATTCAGTGATAACCTTTCCAAACTCCTTTCAGCAGTTGCACGCGGGTGTTCAGTCGCGCGTCCTTTTTGAACGGAGCAATTAAACCGAACCAACCCAGCTCGAGGGCGTGCCGCACAAGCAAGAGCGGCCGCAGATAAAAACGGCTGCGTGGATAGGCGCGCTCGTAAAGGCGGACTCGCGCGCGATAAAGATCGTGGACACGCGCGAAGTCCCCGCTTTTGCCGCCGGCGCCGTGATGTTTGACGGTGTAACCGAGATCGACACCGACGCGATAATCGCGGTCGCGCAGGCGCAGGCTAAGATCGACATCGGACTGGCATTGGGCGTATGCGAGGTCGAACCCGCCAACGGCGCGGAAGGTTTCCATATTTACGAGCGCGCAACTCGAATGCGCCGCGTCCACTGTGGCGATGCGCTCGCCGGGAGCGCTCTTCGGCGGGCGTTGCAATTTTTGCCATGCCGCAAATACCTGGTTGCCCGCCGCGAACACCCATGGCGGCATCAGTGGATGTTCGTAGGAGCTTTGCGGCACACCCTCAAAATTAGTTTGGCGAAAATTAATCCATGCCCAGTGGTTCTTTTTGAACTCGTTATAGCCGCGTTCGAAATCGCCGGGCCCGAACAAGACGTCGGCATCGACAAGGAGCGCGTAGTTGGTCTGGACTTCGCGCAGCGCGCGATCGGCCGCCTTGCAAAAACCGAGTGGCGTTTCATTTCGCAAGGTGAACACGGGCGAATTGAAAGACGGAAACTGAGGCGGCATCGCGGATGCGTCGTCCACGACAATGATCCCGGCGACCGAGCCGACGTTCGCGTCAAACGACCGCAGCATGGCCACGCACAGGCCGACGTTATTGTGCACCGTGGTCGCCAACGTCAGGTCGTCGAAGCGTTTCGTCATGATGCGAGCCTCTCCGCGTAAGCTCGCGCCAGGCACGCGGCCGAAGCGTGCCGGTGATACCAGGCGTGCAGTTTTTCTCCAACGGCAGCGACGTCTTCCAGCTCGGGAAAGCGCGCGGTGTGCGGCGTAATAAAATACCAGCCGGGAAACGGATCGCCCGGAACGGCGGGCGGTTGATCGTGCGACACAAGCGGCACGACCCCGTGCGCGCAACAAGCCGCAAACGAGCCCGACTTAAGAATCATTCCCGGCCAGGTTTTGCCCGCCCCGAAATAGTCAATCCACGCAAACGCACATTGACGCAGAATGTCGGAAGCTGCGGATGCGGTGATCTCGGGATAATAGCGGCAGGTTACGTCCCGCAGATTTCGTTTCATCAGGCGGACCCGGTCACGAACAGCGTCAGATTCGCGGCCACCGACAACGTCGAGTTGCTCCGGCAAAAAGGTTCGCGGAATCATCGGCTGGACACCAACAAACGAGCGCAGCGACCGCAAAATGAGTTGCGTCCCGCCACAAATCACCCAGCGCCGCGGCGATTTGAGATTCCAGTTCAGGTTAGCTGGCTCCCCAAAATTGGACATGACCGGAACGAGATGCACCGGCTTCTGGGGATCATGCGCATGGATCGCGTGCTCGATCACATCGCTGCTGACGAAGCAGGAATCGGCGAGGTCGATCATGTCATGCGCGACCCTGGCCTGGAGCGGATAGAGCCAGAAGGCGCTCTGCCATGGCGGGCCGAAAGCGTAAAGCTCGTGGAAGGTGGTGATCCAGCGGCCGCGTATTTTTTTGCGAAGCTCGCGCGCGAAACGACGCAGCCGAAACGGCACACCGCGCGACTGATAACCGTAATTGGCGTAGTGCAGAATCACGTGGTCAAAGGACGCGGCGGAATCGAGTGCCGAGTCGAGTCCCTCGATGATGCGAAACTGGTCTCGTGCGGTGGTCTCATTTGGGCGTGTAACGGCGAAGACTGTCTCATAACCGTGATCAGCGGAGAGGGCTTTGGCCAAACCAATCGCGTAATCGCCCACGCCATCGAAGCTGCCCGGCGCTTGCGGCAAGATTTGGAGGAGTGTTGTCATGGACGCATTTCCGCGCGGGCGGCAGGCAGATGAGCGAGATAGGCTTCGAACGTTTCCTGAGCAATCGTCGCCCAATCGAAACGGACGGCAGTTTCAGCGCTGCGCTTGGCCAATTGTTTGTACTCGGCGCGTTCGCTAGAGAGGATACGAACGAGGGTTTCGGCAAATTTTTCTACGTCTCCGACCGGCACGAGCAGCTCGGGCAAATCGTTCTCGAGGCTCAGGCGCGGCCCGGCTGAAGCGTAGGCCACGCACGGGACGCGCGCGGCAAGCTGTTCGAGCAATCCGAATCCGAATGCCTCGGCGTAGCTTGGAAACGCGCCGACGGTCGAATCGCCGAGGAGCTGCGGGAGTTGGCCTGGTTTATACTGGGTGACGAGCTCGATAAAATCGGCGCCGCCCAGACCAATGTCGTCGAGCACTTGTCGATCTTCCACGAACGTGCCGAGGAAGAGAAAGCGCGCGTCGGGCACTGCGGCTCGAACGAGATCGATGATGCGGCGCCAGTCGCATGCGCCTTTGCGTGGGCTCCACATCCCAATACAGCTGACCTTTTTTGCCGACAGTCGCTCGACGGGAGGGGCGGCTGATTGGAGCAGCTTGCGACGCTGCGAGCCGGCCAGACCGTACGGCTGAACCAGCGCCGGTTTGGTCAGGCCTTGTTGGCGCAGGCATTTCAACTCGTGCTCGTTCGGCAGGTTGAGTAAATCACAATTGCGGAGCGCTCTTTCCGAACGGGCGCGCAAGATGCGATTGAAGAATGAATAAAAGAGGCGGCCGAGTAATTTACCGCGCCGCTGTTCGCCGGCCGCGGCCTTTTCGAGCTCCGGATAGAGTTGGTAAAAACCGACCGACCGCGCTACGACGAGGCCGTCGAATTGCAGGCGCTGTTTCGGGAAGGGCAACGCGCCGAGCAAACTCTCGATGACATCGAAGCGCTCGCGATTTTGCCGCACAAACACCGCTGCTTTCCACGGAAACATCAAGCGCCGAAACAGCGATACGAACCGCCGCCGCGCCGGTTTTGCGTAAGCCTCCTTCAGACTGTATTTCTCGACCGTATGTCCGGACAAGCGCCAGGCCTCAGCCAATCCCGCGAAGACGCGGATCGCGCCGAGGCGGTTGGCCCACGCAAGGTCGACAATCATCAGGATGCGGAGCGGTTTATGCATTGCGCGGCTCAATCGAAGAAGCGCCCCCAGAATTTGTGCCGGACAGGGTTGACGTAATGCCGCAGAGCCACTGTCGGGCCAGCATGTCGATCCTGGTAAACAAATTGGTCGTCGAGCTGAACGATATATTTGGCGGGATCGAACGGGCGGGCGCCGTTCGCGTGCAAGGCGAGGTGGGCGAGGGTTTGGTTGGTGAAGAAGTTCGGTTCGCCCCCCAACTCCATGAAACGCTCAATCGCAATGGACCAATCGAGCGGTTTCAAAAATAACAGAAAACCACAGTTCACCGGATGCAGCTCCTCGGGCGCGGTGCGCAACACGCGCGGGTCGGCCGAGGAAGTTTGGCAGTCCGGCAGATAAAAGGCCGGTGCGTTTGTTTGCGAGAGATAGTGGATGAAGTCGGCGGCACCATTGAAAAAAAGAACGTCTGCATCGACGTAGAGCGACGGACCGTTTGCCGGCAGCGTCATAAGCAATCCGAGTTGTTTTGCCATCGGATACATAGTGACGTAATGGCGAAATTTTTCAGGTAAATCCGCCGCTAAGCGCGCGCCGGCCAATTGGACAGAGACGTTTGAATCGACATCCCTCAAGAAACGGATGCTTTCTTCCGAGTGCGAGCCGTCGGAGACGACGGTGAAACTTTTCGGCCGCCCGACGTGGCGAAGAAACGAGCGAATCGAGCGGACCTGCTCGGGCAACATCTGTTCGTTCGAATAGCTGAAGACGGAAAGATCGAGCGGACGCGGCGCCTTCACCGGCCGTTTGATAATCTGCGGCATGGCTGCGCGGTAAATGCTGCGGGACGTGCGCCCTTTCCAACGCGCGAAATGGTAGCCGAAGTTTGGCAGCTTCATGCCGGAGCCTGTTGGAATGAGCGAAAGCCGCGATAACTGAGGACAAGATTGAGAAACAGGTTCGGAACCGTGGAAAGGAGGTTAAACATCAGAACGCCGGCGACGGTCGAGAAATCGACAAACGGGATCAGGGCAATTTGGGTAACAAGTGTGAGCGGAATGTAAAGCCACGAACCGGCGACCCATGCGCGGGCGGCGTTGAGCGACCAGAGGGCTGCGGTCACCGACGAAAGAACGGCCGCGCCGACCATGAGGAGCAGTTCCCGGTGGAGATGAGCGTATTTGTTGCCGAGGATGAAAAGGAATTGCTCTGGAAAAATTGCGGCGGCCAATAGAACAAATGCGCCGAACGCGATCACACCGCCCGCGATTGCGCCGTAGAGCCAGCGCAGCTTTCGCGGGCTTTGCGCGCGCGCGAACGCCGGCACAAATACGTTGGTCAAAACATTGCCTACTACGGCGAAGATCATCGCGAGGCGACCAAGCGCGCCCACTTCAGCGACCGAGTTTGCCTGCCGGGCAAATAAACTGATCAGAAAAACTGCGATCTGCCCCTGCAACGAAAAGAAGACCGCGTTGGCCGCGAGTTTGCGCACGAACCCGAGCATGGCCGCACGGTCCTCGGCGTTGTCCAGCGCTTTGAAATCGATCACGCCGGCGGCGTAGCTGCGCAACATCGCGAATTGGAGCAGCGATGTCGCCGCCGTGATCGCCAAAGCGATTCCGGCATTCAGGAAAACATACATCAGCGCGACCAAGCCGAAGAGCCGCGCGACTGCGCTGGTGAAATCGATTGTCTGGATGCGAACAATATCGGAGCGCAATCGCGGCACGACGCTCAGGACGCTGACCGACAGTTGAAAGATCAGCGCCACGAGAACGAGCAGGATCAAAACCGCAGCGTAATGAAATGGCGCCCCGTTACGCGCCAGCAGGAAATACCACACGGGCGTAGCAACAACGATGACGATCGCGCCGAGTGTTTTCCGCAGAGTGAGCGCGGTGTTAACGAGCTGACCGAAACGATGTCGATCTTGCCAAACCCGTCCGCCGATCGAGATGAGCCCGACACTGATACCGATATCCGCGAGCACATTGATCGTACCCAACATCGCGTTTGTGATCGTGAAATACGCGTAGTCGCGCTGCTCGAGCGTGCGCACGATCAGGATCCCGCTGCAAAACCCGATCACCTGAACCAGCCCTTGAACAATGGCGAAATTGCCGACGATTTTCGCCTGCTCAAACGCGCGCCGAATCGCCGGACGCGCCCCTTCATCGAACAGCGGCGAAATCGGACTGAAAAAATTCCACAGCGCCATGGACTTCAAAACGCAATCAGCCAACGAAGTGCCAACTACGAGCCTGCGCGAATCTTCAGCGCGAAAAACCAAGATGTCGATCTAAACAGGTCTCCGAACGGACAGCGCATCTAACGGAGCTAAGTCGATCAGTCCTTGCACCGACGCTCTATGGCAGGGTAATGCGACGGTCCTAGACCGCCGCTACATATCACGGGAGGCCGTACCCGATTACGAAGTCTGGACGGGTTTGCCTTGCTCGCGCGGCGCCGCAGCAACGCCGTCACCATCGCCGCCGGAAGTGGGGAGGTGGTAGTACTCGGAGTATTGGTAGTAATAGTACTCGGGGAGTGAGGTATCGACGAAATTGAGGATAACGCCCGGGACGTTGACCTGGCGATCGTAGAGAAGCTGGAGGGCTTTGCGGGTGAGTCGGGCGGAGGTGTGAGAGAGGCGGACGACGAAAAGGGTGGCGTCGATCTTGGGTGCGAGACTCGTGGTGTCGTCGGCGGCCAGGACGGGTGGACTATCGATGATGATGTAGTCGTAGTAGTTGTAAATCTCCTTGAGAATGGCGTCGGTGGATTCGCGAAGGAGATGTTCGCTCGGTTGCGGCAGGATTTTGCCGCGCGGCAACAGCAACAAGTTCGCGTAAGAGGTCGGCACGACGACTTCGCGCCAGTTCACTTCCTGTTTGAGGACCTCGGAGAAACCGATTTTCGACGAGACCCCGAACGCTTCGCGGAGCGCGCCCCGGCGGAGATCGCCATCGATCAAGAGGGTCGAAGCGCCTGAAAGAGCCATGGTGATGGCGAGATTGGACGCGACAGTCGATTTGCCTTCGTTCGGCACGGCGCTGGTAATGAGGAGCGCCTTTGGCCGGGGACCTTCATATGGCATAAAGAAGATCGAGGAGCGAACGTTGCGATACGATTCGGCGAAAACATGGCGGGCGTCCTCGGGCTCGAGCAGGCTGACGTTACCTTTGGTTTTGTCCTTCGGAATCTGGCCCAGCACATTCTCGGAGAAGTAATGTTGGAATTCGCTGAATGACGCCATGCGATCGTCAATGCGATCGAGCAGAATCAAAATGGCGATGCCGACGAGCAATCCGCCGCCGAGCCCGATCAAAAGGCTTTTGATGAGGCCCGGTCGCACTGAGACCGGCGCGGTGGCCGATTCCATGATCGCGACCTGATCGCCGGTATCGACGACCTGCGAGACGTCGACCTCTTTGAGGTTGTTGGTGAGCCGATCGTAAAGCGTTTTGAGACGATCGACCTTGCCTTTGACGCGATTGAATTGGGCGAGGCGCTGGCTCAAATCCAGCGCTTTGGCTTCCCATTCCTTGATATTGGCTCGCAGATTTTCCATCTGTTTACCGATGGATTCGCGGCGGGTCTTGAGCTTCTCGACTGAATCTTCGCGGAAGAGATCGATCAGCTTTTCCTGCTTCGCGATCTCGTCGTTATATTTGATGATCTTCGGATGTTTGGGGCGGAGATCCCTCGCGAGGGTGTCGCGCTCCGCTTTGAGCAATTGGAGCTGTTGCTTGGCTTTGAGATAATCGCCTTCGGGGCCGACACCGGCGAAGGGCATGCCCTCTTCGGAGCTCTGTCCCACTGCTGCGTCGGGTCTCAACTGGGCGCGGTCGAGATTTTGATCGAGATCGAGCAGATTGAGCAGGTCGTATTCGGTTTTGAGCGAGGCGTACTCGCGATTGAGTTTGACCAGATAAGCGGCGGCGCTGTTTCCCTCCTCCTGGATAAAGCCAATGTTGTTTTGTTTTTGAAACTCGAGCATTTCATCCTCAGCCGCGCGCAAATCTTTCTCGGTCTGGATGAGTTGCTCGGTGATGCCGGTGATGACCGTTTGCCCCTGGCCCTCGCGCATTCCTTTTTTGAAATCGAGATACTTCTGCATGACCGCATTCAGATACGCCTGGGTGTAATCCGGCGTGCGGCCGATTGCCTGGAGATCGAAAATGGACGTGCGCGGTTTTTGCGCGACGGTGACCTCGACCGGCACCGGCTGCATTTCCGGGTGCGTGGCGCGGACGAGTTGCTCGGCGCCGACCTTGACCTGGGCGCTCTGCATGAGCTGAATTTGCGTGCCGTAAAAGTTGACGCTGTCTTCGCTGTACACGGCGTTCTGAGCGATGTTCAACTTGCCGGCGAGCATCATTCTGCTCATCGACAAAAACGAAGGGGGCGTTTGATAAATGAGCCACGCCTCAATGAAGAGCCCGAGGCAAACGGTGAAGACAGGGATCCACCAGCGCCGGAGCAGAAGCGCCCGGTAGCGATGCAAGCGCGTGATGAGCGCAGTGGACCACGAACTGGGATGAAATTTTTCGGCGGCGAGCGCGTCCATGCTACATGTTAATCAGCCGCTGCGGCACATAGACCTGATCGTCCGGTTCGAGCACGAGATCTTCTTCGGTGTGGCCCTCTTCGATGACCCGCTTAAGATCGACGGTGAAATCGCTGCCGTCCTTTCGCGTCACCTTGACCTTGCGTTTATTGGCAAAATCGCCAAAGCCACCAGCCCGGATGACGGCCTTGCTCACGGTGAAGTTTTCATTGGGCGGCAGCTCCTCCGGGCCTTGCGCTTTGACTGAACCGTAAATGTAAATTCGGCCACGGGATTTCTCGCTTATCCGATCGACGGCCAAAATAACGGTGGCGTGGTAGTAATATTCCTTCTCCAAGGCGCTTTTGATCCGGTAAGCAAGCTCCCTGCAGCTTTTGCCCTCGGCCGGTACCAGGCCCACGTAGGGCACCTCGAGTTCGCCGCTGTCGTTTACGCGCAGGCGCTGGGAGTCGTTGTCTCGATCTTCCACGACGCGGAAGCTGACGTAATCATTGCGCCCAAGCTTCTTTTTGTCGTCGAGCACCTCCATCGAATTGGTGCGCATGACGGTGGTCGTGGCCGGGGGGCCGACGTCCACTGCCGGGGCCGACTGGACAATCGTGGGAACAGGGCTGGCGGAATCTTGCGCGCGTCCTGGTGGGGAAACCCAAACGATTGCAGCGAAAGTTAACGCATAAACACGCACTCTAGCTGGCATTTCCTTTCATCCCTAGAAGCTGTAAGTCCCATCGACCCCGACGCGGTGCTGATCGTAATCGCGCAACGGCACGTCCGAATTCTTCTGTGTAAATTGATAGCGTAAGCCCAAGGTGATATGCGGCGTCAATTGATAGCCCAGCGCGAGGGCAGCACCCCAGCGTTGGAATTGTTCATCGATAAGGCCACCCGATTCATCCGCGTCCTCGTAGAAGAACTCTGTAGAAAGAAGCGTGCCGCGAATGACATTCAAGGTGAGGGTGTGCCGAACATAATTCAGTTCGATAAAGTTTGAGTTCACACCCAGTTGGCTTTCGTGACCGGCGGCCAGGGTTTGACGGATCGCATTGTTGATGCGGTGACCGATCAGAATATTGCCATACCAGTCCTCCTGTTTGCCCTGGTCGGGAAAGAGGAAGCCGAAGAAATCGACGAAATCACGGTCGAAATCCATCCATTGGTAGCCGGCGGCCGCGCGGACCCTAAGATTGTTGGTGATCTGCGCCTCGATAAAACCGCCGACACTGTAGCTGTCGGCATTGCTGAGCACCATCTCGTCATAGCGGGTGAAAACCACATTCGCCTCCGGACCGACGCCAATGGTCGGCGTCAGGAGAAAATCGATCGACCCAAAGAGAATCTCAGCGTTGCGATCGAGGTAATCGAACTGGTCGGTGATGGAGACGAAATTATAGTGATCATAGCCAAGCGAGACCAACGCCTGGTTCAGGTCCCAGAGCACAGAAACACCAGCCGTGTTCTCAAACCGGCCGTAGTCGGCGACGTTGCTCAACGCCCCCTGGTCGATCGGGTCCTGTTGCAGCGACATCCGGTCATGGATGTTGATGCGGAAATCGCCCACAAAAATGTCGAACGCGATCTGCGAATTCGGCGCAATCAGGATCGCGTTGGTATTGTTTTCCGAATGGTCGAGGTAGAAACGGTAGCCGATACCGAGGTCGAGCCGAAGCGTGTTTAGCTGAGTCATCGGCCAGATCGCGTCCAGCGTCAGATTCGGCGTAATGATGACATCCTCCTGCTCGTTCACCTCCGAGTAATTGATGTTGCTGTTGTACTCTACGCCAGCGCTCGCGCTGACCCGAAACCGAATGGGCCCCATGAGAAGATTGTACGGGATCCGGTCGATATCCTGCCGGCGCGCTTCAGCGGCTGCCTCACCCGCGAGCGAAGGGCGGACGGCGTCTTGCCCGAGGGAAACGGACGCGGTGCACAAAAGCGAAAGGGAAAAAAGGAGCGCGATCCATCTGGGGGACGGCTCGCGCTGGCGGCGGAGAAAGGCGTGGCTCATAGTCGGTTGAGGCGGTTTGGGTTTAGCAATTGTCTACCACTGGGTAAGTTTAGTGGCGCCTTTAGAACAATAACGCCGCCCTATCTGAAGCGGTCGCTCTCGCTGCCGGCGCCGTTTGGCTGTTGTTTTTGCTGTTGCCCGACTTTTTTACACTGAAGCCGGCTTGGCAGGCAAGAGAAATTCCCGCAAAACATCAGTTTTCGCTTCACGCTCTGTAAAACCCACGGCTTAAACGGCGGGTGCGAGCGTCGCCGGGGAACTGGCCCAATTTAAGCTCTGGAATCGGGGCGCTATGAACGGTTCCCGATTCAGCCTTCCAATTAAAGCTGCCGCCAGGGTTTGCCTCGCCCTGATTGCCATCACCACGCTGCTGTCTCAGCCCATCTTCACCGCCGCTGCGCTCGACCAGGAATCGGACCGCGCGCCAATCGACTGCGTCACGCCCGACGGCCGTCTCAATGAGGTATCAAATGCTGCAACACCGGCTGCGCACACGCCAGCATTATTGGCCGGGGAGAATACGCTTAGCTGCGAACTGCAGGAAGGTGACACTGTTTTTATCATTCCAGTGCCGAAAACTGCGGCGCTCGATCGCTTCACCTTTGTTAACCTGAACGCCGCTGCCTCCGGCGAATTCAGCATCGCCATTGCCGCTTCCCGCCTCAAACCGAACAACCCTGGCTGGGTGCAAGTCGATGGCATCGTGCCCTTCTCGCACAAACGCCTCTTCAACCTTTCGTTCCTCGGAACCGGAGCGAAATACGTCAAGCTGTCGTTTCACGTCGAAAAAACGAATCGGCTGACAATGCTCCATCACAATTCCACCGACGCGCAACGCGCGCGTGTCACCGCTGAACCTCCACCTCCGGCGGCTGGACCGGCTGACAACTAAGGAGCTGGCGCCGCTCCGCAAAGCTCGCAAAGCCGTCACCGACTTCATGCCCGTTCACGCGAAATTTGCTCGCTGCGTGAATCAACTTTGGGCGCTCAAAGTCTAGTTTTCCCAAGGCATGGAACTAGCTCTTTCAAAGCGCGGTTTCCATCGTCGTGACGCATGCAATTGGCAACGGGGGATCAGTTAACTGGGCGTGTCGCGCAATCAATCGATGAATCAACCGGACATTTCACTCTCAACCAAATCAACCATGAACCGTTACCTGAAAATAATCCGCTGCAAAGCCCGCAAGATCTTCAGATCGTTGCCCGGGCTACAAACGATGCAGTTCGGGATTGGGATGTAAGAAGCGGCCGGGTGGCCTGGCCGCAGGGACTGGAAACTCTGCTCGGCTATTGTTCGCCGCGCGGCCCGCTCGCCAACAGCTTTCCCAATAGCGCAGCGGAGGCGACTCGATGTTCGACGCCGAACGAGATCGCCTTCTGGCAGGAGCAGGTCCATCCCGAAGACCTGGCGCACGTCATGAGCGGCATTGCCGAAGCATTGGCTGGCACCGGCGCTCATTGGAGCGGCGAGTATCGATTCCGTCGCGCCGATGGAAGCTATCTCGTGCTGCTCGAGCGTGCGCTCATCGTCCGTGACGAGCGCGGCCGCGCCGCGCGCTTCGTCGGTTCGCTCATGGATATCACCGCGCGCAAACAATTGCGCGATCAACTTTGCCGCTCCCAACGAATGGAAGCATTCGGACAACTCGCCGGCGGCGTCGCGCACGATTTCAGCAACGTTCTCACCGCGATTCTGGGCTACAGCGATCTCATCCTCTCCGAGATCAATCGCAAAAGCAGCATCGCGAGCCACATCGCTGAGATCCGCCATGCCGCCGCCCGTGCATCGGTTATCACCGGTCACCTGCTCGCTTTTAGCCGCAGACAGGCGCTCGAGCCGCGCGTAGTAGAGGTCAATTCGCTTATCGTCAATCTCGAGCGTTCACTGCTGCGTTTGCTCGGCGAAAATATTCGCGTCCTCTGCCATCTGCACGACCAAAACGGTCACGCTTACGTCAAGGTCGATCCGGGTCAGCTCAACCAGATCGTCGTCAATCTCGCGGTAAACGCCCGCGATGCGATGACAAACGGCGGCCAACTCAGCCTCGAAACCTCAGTTGTCGATCTTACCAACGAGAGTGAGTCGCATTTCGTCTGCGGCCACTTTGTTCCCGGCGAATACGTTGTAATCAGCGTCGCCGATACCGGCACCGGCATGAGCGACGAAGTGAAAGCGCATTTGTTCGAGCCATTCTTCACCACAAGGGAAAAACACAGCGGTCTCGGGCTCGCGACCAGCTATGGCATCGTCCATCAAAGCGGCGGCCATTTACGCGTCGAAAGCGAGCTCGGCAAAGGCACGACCGTGCAGATTTACCTGCCGCGCGTCGCCCCGCCGCCGACGACCTACAAAAAACCGAATCGCAAACAATTGCCCACCGGCACCGAAACCATTTTAGTCCTCGAAGACGACATCAGCATGCGGCACATCTCAATCCGCGTTCTGCGCAATCTCGGTTACCAGGTGATCGAAGCTGCAAACGGCGACGACGCACAACGGCTGATCAAGGAAAGCCTCGGACGCCAAATCCATCTCTTGCTCACCGACCTGGTGATGCCGCAGATGAGCGGCCGTTCGTTTGCCGATTGGCTTCGCAAGGTCAGCCCGCACACCAAGGTGCTTTTTGTTTCCGGTTATCTTTCCGAATCGCCACAGCCGGGCGAAAAAGTCGGGGACGGCATGTTCTTTCTGCCCAAGCCATTCGATCCGGAGCAGCTCGCTCAAACCGTCCGCCGCGTCCTCGACGCCTAAGTTGTAGCTGCCGCCGTCGCGGCGGCAGAGCTTCGTCAGTTCGCTCGTCCGCCGTAGCCTTTGCGTAGGCGGAATCTTGCGCGCACATTCCTCGCGCGTGATCACCTTTGACGACATCCAAGCCGCGCGGGAGCGAATCGCCCGTGCCGTTTTTTACTCGCCGTGTCCGCCGTCCGTCGCGCTGAGCGAGATCACCGGGATGCAGATTTACTGCAAGCTCGACAACTTGCAGCGCACCGGCAGCTTTAAGGAACGTGGGGCCCGTAACGCCCTCGAGCAACTTTCGTCCGAACAGAAAGCGCGTGGCGTCATCGCCGCTTCGGCCGGTAATCATGCCCAGGCACTCGCGTATCAAGGGAAACTGCTTGGCGTTCCCGCGACGGTCGTGATGCCGCGGTTCGCGCCGCTCGTTAAGGTGACCAATTGCCAGAAGCTCGGCGCGAATGTTGTTCTTCACGGCAAAGATTTCGCCGAAGCCAAGGCGCGCGCTTGCGATCTCGCCGCGGACAAAGGCTTTGCTTACATCGACGGCTACGACGATCCGCCGATCATCGCCGGCCAAGGGACAATGGGTCTCGAAATTCTCGAGCAAGTCCCCAATGTCGATCTTGTCATTGTGCCGGTCGGCGGCGGCGGTTTGATTGCCGGAGTTTCGCTTGCCATAAAAACGCTGCGACCACAGACGCAGATCATCGCCGTCGAAGCCGAAAACGTCGCGAGCTTTTCTGCCGCGCGTGCAACCGGCAAACCCACGCCGACCACAATCCGCCCGACGCTGGCCGACGGTCTCGCCATTCCGCAGGTGGGCGACAACGCCTTTGCGATCGCGCGCGACCATGTCGACCAAGCAATCACCGTGAGTGAAGAAGAAATCGCTATCGCCATTCTCCGGTTGGTCGAAATGGAGAAGAGCGTGGTCGAAGGCGCCGCCGCGACATCCCTCGCCGCTGCGATGTCGGAAAAACTGAAACAGTTCGCCGGCAAAAAATGCGTGCTGCTCCTGTGCGGCGGTAACATCGATCCGAACATTCTCAGCCGTGTTATCGAGCGCGGCCTCGTCGCTGACGGGAGACTCTGCAGGTTCACCGCCGTGATTAGCGATCGCCCCGGCGGCCTGGCCGATCTCGGGAAAGAAATCGCCGCCACCGGCGCGAGCATCAAACAAGTTGTGCACGAGCGCGCCTTCGGCAGCGCCGATGTCTCGACGGTCAACGTGCTCTGCACCGTCGAAACGCGAAACGCCGACCACGTCGCCGAACTGCGTGCGCATCTGCAAAGTCGCGGAATGCAAATCCACGACTAGTTAATGTGGGAGGGACTCAGCGTCCCGATGCCAGTCCGGCTCGGAGTCGCGGCACTGAGGCCGCTCCCACATTGAAAAGGCCGCCGGCTCTCGTAATCTGTGCGACCATGCAATCGCGCGCACAATTGCCGGTGGGGCGAGACCCTGTCGAGCCGACGAATTCCTTCGCGAGTCGCCATATCGGCATCGCCGAAAATGAAGCGCGCGAGATGCTGCGCCATCTCGGCCTCGAAAATCTCGACGGCCTCATCGACGCGACCGTTCCAAAGAACATTCGCTTAGATCGACAACTCGATTTGCCGGAAGCGAAATCTGAAGCGGAAGCGCTGGCCGAGCTGCGCGCGGTCTCGAAGCAAAACAAGCTCGCTAAATCATTCATTGGCGCCGGTTACTCCGGTTGCATCACGCCGTCCGTTATCCAGCGCAACATCCTTGAGAACCCCGGCTGGTACACTGCTTACACGCCGTACCAGGCCGAGATCGCGCAAGGACGGCTTGAGGCGCTTCTCAATTTCCAAACCATGATTGTCGATCTTACCAAGCTCGACATCGCAAACGCGTCGTTGCTCGACGAAGCCACCGCCGCCGCCGAAGCGATGGCGCTTTGCCAGGCGTCCGTTCCCAACCGCAAAACATTTTTCGTCGCCGACAATTGTCATCCGCAAACCATTCAGGTTGTCCAAACCCGCGCCAAGCCGCTCGGGATCGAAGTGAAGATCGACAATCATGCGCGCTTCAAATTCGACGACTCCGTTTTCGGCGCACTGGTGCAATATCCCGCGACCGACGGCGCGATTTACGATTACAGCGAATTCGTCAGGCAAGCGCACGCTGTCGGCGCGCTCGTCGTGGTCGCCGCTGACATTCTCGCGCTCACTTTGTTAAAGCCGCCGGACGAATTCGGCGCCGATGTCGCGGTCGGCAGCACGCAACGTTTCGGCGTGCCGCTCGGGTTCGGAGGTCCGCACGCGGCCTATTTCGCGACGCGCGATCAATACAAACGTTACATGCCCGGCCGACTGGTTGGGGTGTCGCACGATGCCGAAGGCCGCCCCGCCTATCGGCTCGCGCTGCAAACGCGCGAGCAACACATCCGCCGCGACAAAGCGACCAGCAACATCTGCACAGCGCAGGTGCTCCTCGCCGTCATCGCGTCGATGTACGCAGTTTATCACGGTCCGCGCGGTCTGCGTGCGATTGCCGAGCACGTTCATCGTCTGACAAGTCAGCTCGCCGACGGTTTGGGCCTGCTCGGCTTCAAAATCGCGCACGAAAACTTCTTCGATACGATCTGCGTCGAAGTCGAATCGAGCGCAACGCTGATCGAGCACGCAGAAAAAGCCGGTGTGAACGTGCGCGCGCTCGGGCCTACCGCCGTCGGCGTTTCGCTCGATGAAACGACAACACCGCGCGACATCGAGCTCCTCATGTCGATCTTCCGCGGCACGCACGTCCGCGATCGGGCGGACGACAATCTTGGCGAACCGCCAATCCGCATTCCACAATCCGCAATCCGTAGTTCCGATTTTCTCACGCACCCGGTTTTCAACACGCATCACACCGAGACCGAGATGCTGCGCTATCTAAAGCGGCTCGAGTCGCGCGACCTTTCGCTTACCACTTCAATGATCCCGCTCGGTTCGTGCACGATGAAGCTGAACGCGACCGCGGAGATGTTTCCGATCTCCTGGCCCGAATTCGCGCACATCCATCCGTTCGCGCCGGTCGATCAAACCCGCGGCTACATGGAGATGTGCAAACAATTGGAACAATGGCTTGCCGACATTTCCGGGTTCGCCGCGGTTTCGCTACAACCAAATGCCGGATCGCAGGGCGAGTACGCCGGGTTACTCGCGATTCGCGAATACCACGCCTCGCGAGGTGAAGCGCATCGCAATGTTTGTCTGATTCCAACATCCGCGCACGGAACGAATCCCGCGAGCGCGGTCATGGCAGGGCTCAAAGTTGTGCCGGTCGCGACGTTGAAAGATGGAGACATCGATCTTGGCGATTTGCGCGCCAAAGCGGACGCGCACGCGCGCGATCTGGCCGCGCTCATGGTCACGTATCCGAGCACGCATGGTGTGTTCGAGCCGACCATCCGCGAGATTTGCGAGATCGTGCACGCGCACGGCGGTCAGGTTTACATGGACGGCGCGAACATGAACGCGCAGGTCGGCCTTTGTCGGCCCGGCGATTACGGCGCCGATGTTTGCCATCTCAATTTGCACAAGACCTTTTGCATCCCGCACGGCGGCGGCGGACCTGGCGTCGGGCCAATCGGTGTGGCGCCGCATCTGGTGCCGTTTTTGCCGGGGCTTGCTTCCATTGAGAATCGAGAATCGAGAATCGAGAATCGCGTCGGTCCCGTCGCAGCTGCTCCCTATGGCAGCGCGAGCATCCTGACCATCTCCTGGATGTACATCCGCATGATGGGCGCGATTGGCCTAACCGACGCGACCAAGATCGCCATCCTGAACGCGAACTACATGGCGAAACGGCTCGACCCGTATTTTCCGGTGTTGTTCAAAGGCAAGCGCGGGTTCGTCGCGCACGAATGCATTGTCGATCTTCGCCAATGGAAAAGCGCCGGAATAGAGGTCGAAGACGTGGCGAAACGTCTAATGGATTATGGGTTCCACGCGCCGACGGTTTCATGGCCGGTCGCCGGGACGATGATGATTGAGCCGACCGAGAGCGAATCGAAAGACGAGCTCGACCGTTTTTGCGACGCAATGATTTCAATTCACGACGAGATCGACGCGGTTGCGACCGGCAAGATCGACAAACAAGACAATCCCCTCAAAAACGCTCCGCACACCGCGCGACAAATCGCGTCCGACAAATGGGACCGCCCCTACGCGCGAGAACAAGCGGCCTTCCCCGCTCCATGGACGCGCGAACACAAATTCTGGCCCGCCGTCGCCCGCATCGACAACGTCTACGGAGACCGCAACCTCTTCTGCTCCTGCCCGCCGATTGAGGAGTTCAGCAAAGAATAATTTAAGAGACTTCCTCGACTCCGCTCGGAATGACACGAGAGCAGCCCGCGCAACGAATCTAACGGTTCGTGCAAGTGCGAAGACCTTATGCGACGGTCATAAACCGCCACAGTTCAAGCTTCCGATGCGAGCTCCGGTGAGGCGGGGACCACGCGGGCGGGGACGAGGCGCAAAGACGTGCCGGTGGGTTCTTCGGCGGGAGCGGCGCCGGACTCGTGGTACTCAGCGTCCTGGTTGACCTGCCACAGGTCGTAAAGCGTTGTGTTGGCGAGAATGTTTTCGACACACAACATCGCGGTCATCATGGCGTGGTCCTGGTTGTTGTATTTGTGCATGCCGTTGCGACCGACCAGGTGCAGGTTGGGATAACGTTGCTCGAGTTCCTGGCGAATCGTGGCAACGTGCATGGCGTAATCGTCGTCGTAAACCGGGTAGGCTTTTTTCTGGCGCACGACGGTGCCGTCGACGACGTCGCCTTGCTGGGCGAGCCCGATTTCGATGAGCTCGAGTTTGCCGAGCTCGATCAAATCTTCGTCACGCGATTCCCAGAGGCCGTCACCTTCGAAACAAAAATACTCGAGGCCATAACAGGCTTTGTCCGGATCGGGCACCATCTCGGGCGACCAGGACCGGAAGTTTTGGACGCGGCCGACTTTTACTCTCGGATCGTGAATGTAGATCCAGTTGTCGGAGAATTTGTTTCGCTCTTTCAGAATGAGCATGACGGTGAGGAAGTCGCGGTACTTCAGGCTTTCGGCGGCGCGCAACGTCCGCTCGGACACACGCGGAGTCAGTCCGCGGACGAGCGGGCGCATCGGTGCGGAGGAGATGACGTGATCGGCCCCGATCGTCTGCTCGTTACCTTGTCGATCTTGGAAGCGGAGAGTCCATGTCGATCTTGCATCGTCGTAAGCGGCGCCGGTGACTTTGCAGCCCATGTGAATCTGGCCGCCCATCGCTTTCACTTTTTCGGCGCAGGCTTCCCACATCATCCCGGGACCTTTGCGCGGATAACGAAATGAATTGATCAAGGTTTTGATGACGTGCGAACGGTCGCCGTTGTAACGCTGTGGGATGAGCGCGTTCTTGATCGCGCTGCCGAGTGAGAGGCCTTTGATCCGCTGCGCCGCCCAGTCGGCCGAGATTTCCCTGCAATTCATGCCCCATACTTTTTCGGTGTAGCTCTTGAAGAAGATTTTGAAGAGACGGCGGCCAAACTGGTTGCTTACCCAGTCCTCGAAGTTGCGCGGGTTGCGCACGGGAAAGAGCCGCGCTTTCAACCAGGAGAGGACACAAAGAAAGGACTGGAAAACGCCAAGCTTGATCAGCGCCTCGAACGGCTTCAGCGGATAGGCGAAAAATTTGCCGCCGTAAAAAATGCGCGAGGAACGCGGCCGCTGAAGCATGTCGTCAGGCAAAATTTCCGTCCAGAGGTCTTCGACCGCTTTCGATTTCGAAAAGAAGCGATGGCCGCCGATGTCGAAATGAAATCCTTTGTAGGTGGCCGTGCGGGAAATGCCGCCGACGTAGACCGGATCGGCCTCGAGCACGACAACATCGACATCGTTCTTGGAAAGCAGATACGCGGCGGTAAGACCCGCCGGACCGGCTCCGATGATTGCGACTGTTGTTTTCATTTTCTCTAAGCGACCCAATTTCCGCGGGTGAAATTCCAGACATACCAACCCTGCACGCTCAATCCCGCGACGCTGCCAAGCGCCACTGCCGCCATTCCGAATACCCGCACCAAGACCGGCGGCGTTTTAAATTGACTCAAAAAATGCAGCAGCGCCAGCACGATTAGCGCGTGGGCGCAGAACTGGTAACGCATCATGCTTTCCATCTCGACGCTCGCGACTCCGCTGACCGCGACATAATAAACGATGGCCGCGCAAAAATAGATGCCTGCTCGCGCCGGCCAGTTGGGGTGGCGGCGAATCCCGGAAATCAGTTCGGACACGGCAAGAAGGACAAAAACAAGCGCGCCGATTGTCATCGACATCTGGCTCATCTGCTTCGGATCGTTGAGCGGGGGAACGAGCCAGCGATAACTCGAAGTTTTAAAGACGGCGAGGTAATCCGGAACGATCCCCCAGCCGGCGAGCTGGGTGAGCATGTAAATATCCCACCGTCCCCAGCGCAATTGGCAGTAAAAGAAAAAGAACACGGCGCCAAACGTTGCGACAACCATCAGCACGACCGCCGATCCATAGGCGCGCGGCCAGCGGCGAGGACTGCGCAATGTGCTCCAGCCGCCGGCGCAAACTCTCTGCACCACCGGAAACACGGCGCAGGGGATTCCAACGATGCGGGTGGCCGACATCAAGACGCCGTGAAGTGCGGCCCAGATTTTCGGCGCGCGACCGTCGCAGCTACTCCAGTAGAGGAAACCGACGAGCGCCACTAAAAAAAGCGACTCAGAGTAGGCGGCGATGAGAAAGAAGGCGGCGGGATGGGCCAGGATCGACAAGGCACCAAAAAACCGCAGCGAGGGCGGCAGATTCCAACGCTCGCAAAAAAGGAAAAAGTAAGTCCAAAATCCCCATGCTGCCGCCTGCGCGGTCATGAGGAGCGCGTTTCCGGTTTGCAAATGGAAAACATTGTGCAGTAACCCGGCAATCGCGGGATAAGCAGGAAAGAACGCCACGTTTGAGACCTCCATCACTTTGTGACTGATCGGCGGCGCGATGGTTTGGAAGCCGCGATCGACGATGTTGGCGAACCAATAGCTGTCGTGCTGGATGAGTGTGGAATAGCGATAAGAAAGCGGCCCTTCGGGCGCGAGCAGACATACCGCGACCGCGAGTTGCGCGACCGTTAAAAGGAAACCAGCGGCAATCGGCTTAAATATTGACGCCGAACGAGTAAGCAGGTCGCCCATCGGGAACGCTGAGGAAACCGGAAAGGGCTCGCCATTGCAAGAACTTGTCGATCTTGCGGATGACGCGACGGCGAATTGCATGTGATCGGTCGTTGGATTCCCAAAATGCAGACGTTTGACGGAGAGCAGTTGGCTTTATTCGCGAGCGTGCTCCGCCCCAGGAACAATCACGCTTCATCGGTCAATCAGGCGACGGCGCGATCTTCGGCGCCGACGAGCCCGCGATAAAGTTCTTCGTAGGACTGTGTCGCCGTTTCCCAGGAAAAATCGCGCGCCATCGCACGGCGCATCAGTTTTGTCCAGAGATCCGGAGCGCGGAAGATTTCGCGAGCGCGCTTGATCGCATCCCAAAAAGCTTCGGTGGAATAGTCGTAACAAAGAAAGCCGTAGCCGGCATCGTCGGTTGGGTCGTAGTGCTCAATAATATCGTGGATACCGCCGGTGGCGCGCGCGACCGGAAGAGCGCCGTATTTGAGACTGTACATGGCGCTCAGACCACCCGGTTCGATCCGTGATGGAATTAGGCTGATGTCCATGCCGGCCTCAATGAGATGGGCCAGCCGTTCGTCGTAGAGCGGCCGGTAAGCGAATTTGCCTGGAAATTTGCGCGCCGCGACGGCGAGCGCCGTTTCATATGCCGGATCGCCTTCGCCCAGAATTGCCAGACGCACGTCGTCTGAGAGCAGACGATCCAATGCGGGCACGAGGATTTGGAAACCTTTTTCTTCAACCACCCGGGTAACCATCCCGAAAACTGGGCCGGCTGGTCCGGGAGCGAGTTGCAATTCGGCGAGAAGCGCTTCGCGGCAAATTTGTTTTCCGGAGAGCGAATCTGCATCGTAATTTGCGGGAAGACGCGGATCGTCGCGCGGATTCCAACGCGCATAATTGGCGCCGTGCAAAATGGCGGTGAGCTTGAAAGCGTTTTCGCGCAGCACGGCGTCAAGGCCGCAACCGTATTGGGGCGTGAGAATCTCGCGCCGGTAATGCTCGCTGACCGTCGTGATTGCGTCGGCAAAAAGGACTCCGGCCTTGAGAAAATTCACCTTCCCGAAAAATTCGATGCCGTGGAGAGTGAAGAACCGCTCGGGCAAATTGCTCAGGTGAGAATCCAGTCCCCAAAAACTGCCTTGCTCGGCCAGATGATGGATCGTGACGACGGTGCGAAACGGCAAATGATGCGCGTGCACGTAAACGGGCACGAGGGCGGCCGGCCAATCATGGACGTGGAGGATTTGCGGGGCGGGTGTTAAGCGTCGCGCCAATTCCACCGCGGCCTTGGCGAAGAAGATGAAGCGCGCGGCGTTGTCTTCGTACTGTCCGCCGTGTTCGCCGTAGATTCCGGCGCGATCGAAAAATTCGTCGCCACGGATAAAAAATAATTGCACGCCATGCGCGCTGCGGCCTTCGAGATATTCGACCAGGTAAGTCTTATCGCCGACGCGAATATCGACAGTGACTCCGGTGTCTTCCTCCCGAAACGCGGTGTTCTCGCGAATTTCGCCATAGAACGGCAGCGCCACCGCCACTTCATGCCCGTGAGCACGGAGTTGCGCCGGCAACGCATCCATCACATCAACAAGCGCGCCCGCGCCCTGCAACGGCGGACCCTCTGCGCTGACCATCAAAGTTCTCATTGGCGGGTGGGGAAGTCGGAGCCTTTTGATTGTTGATTCCGAAGCGACCCGATTCAAGCGCGGAAGCCAAGTTCCGGTCTTGCGGCTTTGGTGTTCACGTCACTTCAAGAAACGTCACGCCCCGGGGTGTCCTCAATCGGATCCGTGACCAGGGCAAGTTGAGCTTAAGTAATCGCTCATGCACGGGGTGGTGCGGCCCGGTGTCGTGGATCCCGACGATCGCGCCAGGTGAGAAATATGTTCGCAGGCGCAAAAGATCCTGGACGCGGCCGATGATGTGGCCGTCGAGCCAGGCGAAGTCGATCGACTCACCTGCAGTAGGCAGCCACGATGCCGAATCGCATTCCAGCACCTCGACCGGCAGGTCGCGACAGCGAGCGCGTGCGATGGCGGTCAACGCGGGATCGCGCTCAATGGTTACCAGCCTGCCGCGGTTGTTCCCGGCGAGTGCGCGGCCGATCGCCTCGGCTGTGTAACCGTAACCGGTGCCTGTTTCCAAGACGAGCCGCGGCTTGGTCGCGCGAACCAGCGCGCCGACCAGTTCGCTCACCTCGCGCTCAGTCGAATCGAAATCGTGTCCCTCCCAAAGCTGCGGTTCGGGGCACCACGTGCTCGGCGGCGTAAACTCGCTCTCACGCGGCACACGACACCTCCCAGACGGGGGCGAATTGATTCCCGGCAGTCATACTAGTGCTTTTGTTGCGGCGAATGTGAACCTCGGCTTCATGTCCATTCAAGACAAATGCCAACGCTGATGCTTCGCTCGAGTTGCAGCACACGAATAGGATTTCTACGCGAGACCTTTAACAGCTCGCGGTGCGGTTAGTCGGTGATAAGCCGCAATCGCCAGACAATCCATATTCTCTACTAATAAAACTGGGGCCTTGTTTGACTTTGCCTTACAGCCAATTTCGTGTTTGACAGCGTAAAGGAAGATGTGACAATGGACGCCCCCCAGAGCCGGTCAGGCTATGGGTCTTGGTAATGTCATGCGGGTCCGCGGAGTGCTGCGCATTTGGCTCGCGTGCGGGCTGATGATGGCTGTTGCCCACGCCCAAGATCCCACCCCTACTCCCGTTGAGACGCCGAGTCCGACTCCAACGCCTGTCGAGACTCCCACGCCTACTCCCACAGAAACTCCCAGTCCCACACCAACGCCGACACCTTCTCCTACACCGTCACCAAGCCCATCGCCAACACCGACTCCCTCTCCGAGCCCTTCACCCAACCCGACGCCAACGCCTACTGCATCGCCATCGCCCAGCCCTACTCCAACGCCGACTCCGTCTCCTACGCCTT
>JBHEMD010000214.1:0-15869 GCA_046262735.1 Chthoniobacterales bacterium
TAATTGCCCATAAAGAAACTGGCTCGCACCAACGTACGTTTTGGGGTCACCAGCGAGGATACTTTGAGCATCGAGCTTATCGGTAGTTGACTGGTTGCTTGGGTCCCGCGGGTAATCGCCGTTGTCGTTTTTGTAGGCTTCGATCGCGGCAGTGAGGGCGGTGATTTCGGCTTCGGCACGGGTGCGGCCGGCTTTATTTGTGAGGTAACCGGCCGCGGTAAAAACCAATCCACTGAGGATGAAAATAATCGTCAGGACGACGATGAGTTCCACCAATGTAAAGCCGCGCCTTCGGGAAGTAACGGACGAATCACCAGACCGGGAAAAGCGACTAGCTGTCATATGAGTTAACCTCCTTCAGCCCTGCGATTGCAACCCTTGGATGATACTAACCAGCGGCATGAAAAGCGCAATCACAATTGTGCCGACGATGAAGGCGAGGAACACGATCATGATCGGCTCGAGGGCGGCGGTCATGGCGGCGACGGCGTTATCGACTTCGTCGTCGTAAACGTCGGCGATCTTAAGGAGCATGTCGGGCAAACGACCGGTTTCTTCCCCGACATCGACCATGCTGATGACCATGGGCGGAAAGACGCGGCTCGCCTCGAGAGGTTGCACGATCGATTCGCCTTCCTTGACGCTCTCGTGCACACGCGAGATCGCCTTTGCGATCATCATGTTGCCAGCCGTTTCGCGCGTGATGCTGAGCGCCTGCAAAATCGGCACACCGCTGGTCACGAGCGTGCCGAGAGTCCGAGCAAAACGCGAGATCGCGCTTTTGCGAATCACATCGCCAAAAAGCGGGAGGTGCAGTTTGAGTCGGTCGAGGATCCATTTACCGCCCGTTGTTCGGGCAAAGGCTTTGTAAAGCACGACCGTGCCGATAATGCCGCCGATCAAAATCAGCGTGTGATTTTTGACGAACCCGCTCACGCTGATGACAAAGCGCGTGATGCCGGGCAGCGGTTTGTCGCCGAGCATGTCGTGAAAGATGCCTTCGAATTTGGGCACGATGTAAACGAGCAAGAACCCCATGATCGAGATCGCCAGCGTCATCACAATGCCGGGGTAAACCATCGCGGCAGCGACCTTGTGTTTGATCTTCTGCGTCTTTTCCTGGAACTCGGCGAGGCGGTTAAGGACAAGCTCGAGTACGCCGCCCGCTTCGCCTGCTTTGACCATGTTGACGTAGAGATGATTGAAAATTCGCGGGTGCAGAGCGAGCGCATCCGAGAAAGCACTGCCGCCTTGCACGGAATCGGCGAGCTTGTCGATCGTCTTCTTGAGTGTGTGGTCGCGCTCCTGTTTGCCGAGAACGTTGAGCCCGCGCAGCAGTGGCAGGCCCGAATCGATCAAGGTCGCCAGCTGGCGGGTAAAAATCATCATTATCTTCGGCTTAACCGTCCTGCGCTGGAAAAGGACGATTTCTCTTTTTCCGAGTGGCTTGGCCGCGCTGCCAACCCGCAGGGCTTTCGCCGCCGAACGCGAAATTTTCCCGTTGCCTCCGCTGCGTCCGCCGCCCTTGCCTTCTTCATAGACGCTGGTGGGGAAAAAGCCGAGCTGCCGCAACTGGCCGATGGCGTCGTTGCTGGAGTTGGCTTCGAGAAGGCCGGTGGATTCCTGTCCACGAGCATCAAGGGCTACGTAATTGAAGCGCGGCATGCGATGGTCGATCTTGTGGGGCTGCAATAGTAATCACTTTGCCCTGCGCTGTCGAGCGACATCAAGATCCCAAAACCCCGAGCTCCAATATTCAAAAACGATCGCCTCCTCCGTCGAAATTTTCGTTGGCTCGACAGAGTATCGCCGTACCGACTAACGCCGACGGCTAAGTGTATTTGAGGACCTCGTCGATGGTGGTGTCGCCGGCGAAGATCGCGCGCAATCCGTCCTGGCGAAGACTCACCATGCCGAGTTCGACCGCTTTTTGTTTCACCGCGACGGTGGCGGCGCGTTCGTTGATGAGCTCGCGGAGCGGGTCGGTGATTCTCATCAGCTCGTAAATCCCTTTGCGGCCCTTGTAACCGGTGTTGTTGCAGGCGTCGCAACCTTTGCCGTAGAAGAATTGTTTTTTCCCGATCTCGCGGCGGGTGAGACCGAGCTCGGCGAGCAAGCTTTCGTCCGGTTCGTAAGCGGTGCGGCACTGCGGACAAATGCTGCGAATCAAACGCTGGCCGAGCACAGCTTCGAGTGTTGAGGAGATGAGGAACGGCTCCACGCCCATGTCGATCAAACGCGTGACTGCGCCGGGCGCATCGTTGGTGTGCAAAGTGGTGAAAACGAGGTGGCCGGTGAGTGAGGCTTGCACAGCGATTTGCGCCGTCTCCAAATCGCGCGTCTCACCGATCATGATGCGATCGGGATCCTGGCGCAGAAACGCGCGCAGCACTCGGGCGAAGGTCAGGCCGATGCCTTCATTCACGGGGACCTGAATGATCCCTTCCAGATCGTACTCGACGGGTTCCTCGGCGGTAAGCAGCTTCGAATCGATCGTGTTGATCTTGCGCAAACAGGAATAAAGCGTGGTCGTTTTCCCCGAGCCGGTGGGTCCGGTCGAGATGAAAATGCCGTTCGGCCGCTCGATCAGTTCGAGCAGATAATTGTGGATGTAATCAGGCATCCCGAGCATTTCGAGATCGAGATTCACCGTCGTGCGGTCGAGCACGCGCAGGACGAGGCTTTCACCGAATTGCGTTGGCAACGTCGAGACACGCAGATCGATGTGGCGCCCGGCGATGTTTTTCTGGATACGGCCATCCTGCGGCAACCGGCGCTCGGCGATATTCATGTTCGCCATCACTTTGACGCGCGAAATCACCGGCAACGCGAGATGCCGCGGCGGCGGCGCCATCTCGTAAAGAGCGCCGTCCACGCGGTAGCGGATTTTGAATTCGTTCTCGAAGGGCTCGAAATGAATGTCGCTCGCTCGGTCCTGGATCGCCTGGTAGAGGATAAGATCGACAAAGCGAATGATCGGGGTCGCGTTCGCCTCGGCTTCGACGGCGGCGGTTTCGTCTTCGCGTAACTGGAGCATGTCGCCCGCTTGACCGAGCTGCTTGAGGATGTCCTCCATGCTCGCGGTCTCCGAGCCGTAGTGCTGTTTGATCCGTTCCTCGACCTGCTCGGACGGCGCGACCACAACATCGACATCTTTGCCGAGCGCGAAGCGAAGGTCCTCGGTCGCGCGCAGATCGAGGGGATCGACCAATGCAAGGCGGATGCTGTTGCCGATGATGCCAACCGGAAGCGCGCGATGCAGACGTGCCAGGCCGCTCGGGATGAGACGCAGGATCTCCGGTGGAATTTCTTTGTCCGCAAGATCGACAAATTCGGTGCCGAGCCCTTCGGCGATCGTCTGATAAAAGCCGTGCTCATCGACAAATCCGCTATCGACCATCGCCTGAGCGATCGTCTTGCCGTTGAGCTCAGCTTCGTTCAGCACGTCGTCCACCTGCGACGGCTGCAAGACGTTCTGCTCAACGAAAAGCTCCGCGACTTGCTTGTTATTCATTCGTTAAACTTCAAACCGATTGATGGGTGGTGGCTCATCAGCTGATGTCTCCGATTGTGACTGAAATAACTTCATCGGCCGAGGTGACGCCGGCGAGAATCTTGCGCACGCCGTCCTCGCGCAACGTGCGCATGCCCAGCTCGCGCGCACGCTGCCGCAGCAACATGGTGGAGCTGCGCCGGTTGATCATGTGGCGGACTTCGTCGTCGATCACAAAAATTTCAAAGATGCCAATTCGCCCGCGGTAACCGGTGCGGCGACACGCTTCGCAGCCGATGGGTCTCATCACTTGCGCGTCGCGCAGCTGGCCCGGCTCGATGTTCAAGGCGCGCAATTCGGTGTCGCTCAACTCGCCCGGTTCTTTGCATTCGGAACAGAGCCTGCGGATGAGACGCTGGGCCATAATCGCGCGCACCGAGGAAGCGACGAGGAAGGGTTGGACGCCGATGTCGATCAAACGCGCGACCGCCGAAGGCGCATCGTTCGTGTGGAGCGTGCTGAAAACAAGATGGCCGGTCAGACTGGACGCGGTGGCGATGTTCGCCGTCTCCGGGTCGCGGATTTCACCGATCATGATGACGTTTGGCGCCTGCCGGAGGATGGAACGAAGCGCCGCGGGGAAAGTCATGCCGATTTCCGGATTCACCTGCACCTGATTGATGCCGGTCATCTGATATTCAATGGGCTCCTCCACGGTGATGATCTTGCGATCGGGCTTGTTGATGTAATGGAGACAGGCGTAAAGCGTCGTCGTTTTACCCGAACCGGTCGGGCCGGTGACGAGAAGAATGCCGTCGGGCAATTTGATCAGCCGCTCGAATTGTTCCTGGTCGTCGCTGAAAAACCCGAGCTCAGGCAGGCCGAGGATGAGGCTCGACTTGTCGAGCACGCGCAGGACCATGCTCTCGCCGTGATTGGTCGGGATGGTGGAGACCCGCAGGTCGATCGGGCGCTTCTTGATCTTGACCTGAATGCGTCCGTCCTGCGGCAGCCGTTTTTCGGCGATGCTCATCGAGCCGGTCATGATTTTGAGGCGGCTGATGATGGCGGACTGCAAACGTTTCGGCGGCGCCTGCATTTCCTGGAGCACGCCGTCGATGCGGAAACGGACGCGGAATTTCTTATCGAGCGGCTCGAGATGAATGTCGCTCGCGCCGAGCCGGTGCGCTTCGATCAGCAACATCGAGACGAGACGAATGATGGGCGCGTCGGTTTCGTCCGTTTCGGCGAGCACGGCGCCGTCGCCCAGCTCGAGGCCAAGATCGACATCACCGAGTTTTTCGCGGATGACATCGGCGGCTTCGTCGGCCGTGCCGTAATATTTAATGAGCGCTTCGCGGATTTTTTCCGGGCTCGTGCAGACGAGCTCGATCTCGCGTTGGAGAAGAAAACTGAGGCTGTCGATGGTGTCGATGTCGAGCGGGTCGCCGACCGCGACGATGATGCCGCTTTCACCGAACGCCACGGGAATGACCTTAAAGCGACGCGCGTCCTCGGCGCGGATTTGTTTGATCACGGCCGGCGGAATGATGATCGATGAGAGATCGATCCAATCCATGTGCGCCTGGGCGGCGAGCGTGCGCGACACGTCCCCTTCCGAGACGACGCCGTCCTTGATCAGCCGATCAACGACATTGACCGCGCCATTGAGCCGGGCACGGGCGCTTTCGATCTGCGGGCGCGTGACTAGCCCCGCGTCGTGCAGCACATCGAGGACGTAGGTGTCGTTTCTATGCACAGCCCTTCAGTTTAACCCAAACGTCACTCCACCGTCACGCTCTTCGCGAGGTTGCGAGGTTTATCGACGTCACGACCCAGCACGACTGCGAGATGATAAGCCAAAAGTTGCAGCGGCACCACATTAACAATCGGGCTGAGACAATCGGGCACGCTTGGCACCGAGATGATGTCGTTGGCGACGCTTTTGAGCTGCTTTTCGCCGGCCCCGCTCGTGATGGCGATGATCGGTCCCTTGCGCGCTTTCACCTGCTCGATGTTGTTCAGGTTTTTTGAGAACACTGCGTCATTGGGTGCAATGAAGATGGAGGGCAGGTCCGGGCGCACCAGTGCGATGATCCCGTGCTTGAGTTCGGCGCTGGGATGGCCTTCGGCAAAGAGATACGTGATCTCTTTCATCTTGAGCGCGCCTTCGAGCGCGATCGGGAAATTGAATTGTCGCCCGAAAAAAAGCATGCCGTTTACGCCGGCATATTTTTTCGCGATCTCCCTGACCTGATCGCTGAGCTTGAGCGCGATGTCGATCTTGTCCGGCAACGTTTCGAGCGCCTCGATCACTTGGCTGCCTTCCGCGGTCGAAAGATGGCGCATCCTGCCGAGCAGCAATCCAATCAGCGTGAGAACAACGAGCTGGGAAGTAAAGGATTTGGTCGCGGCCACACCGATTTCCGGACCGGCGTGCATGTAAACGCCGCCGTCGCTCTCGCGTGCGATCGTGCTCGCCACGTTGTTGCAAATCCCCAGCGTGCGATAGCCTTTGCGCCGGCTCTCGCGCAGTGCGCCGAGCGTATCTGCGGTTTCACCGCTCTGGCTGACCGCGAACACGAGGGTGTCGGCCGTCATCGGCGTGTTGCGATGCCGGAACTCGCTCGCGTATTCCACTTCGCTCGGGATGTTGGCGAGGTATTCGATCAGGTATTCGCCGACCAATGCGGCGTGCAACGCAGTGCCGCAGCCGGTGAGAACAACGCGGCCGACCTCGCGCAATTGCGCCGGGGTCATGTTGAGCCCGCCGAGCTTGGCCGTGCATTCGTCGTAATTGAGACGGCCGCGCATCGCATCCCGAACCGTGTCGGGCTGCTCGCAAATCTCCTTGAGCATGTAGTGCGGGTAATCGCCCTTTTTGATGTCCTCGGCGGTGAACTCCACCTTGCTCACGGCATGCTGCCCGGCCGCACCGTCGAGCGAGCTGATCTCGAATTTGTCGCGCTCGACTGCGACGATATCGAAGTCGTTCAGGTACACCGCGTCGCGCGTGTGGGCGACGATCGCGCTCACGTCGCTGGCGAGAAAATTTTCGTTCTTGCCGACACCGAGCACGAGCGGACTGCCGCGGCGCGCGCCGACAATGAAATCGGGAATGTCCGCGTGCACGACCGCGATCCCATAAGTGCCAATGACTTGCTTGAGCGCGGCGCGCACCGCGTTCACGAGACGCGCCTTGGAATCCTGGTCGGGAGCGGGGGTCGCGGACCCCGGCCCGCGGGCATCGACCGCGCCTACAGAGCTGTGATAGATGCTGCCGATCAGATGCGCCAGCACTTCGGTGTCGGTGTCGGACCGGAAATTGGTGTCGCCGTTCTGAATGAGTTCCTGCTTGAGCGCCTGATAATTTTCGATCACCCCGTTGTGCACGAGCGCGATCTTACCGGTCGCATCAAAATGCGGATGCGCATTTTCATCGGTCACCTTCCCATGCGTTGCCCAACGAGTGTGACTGATGCCGAGGCAGCCCTGCGGCGGTTTTTGCGCGACTAATTTTGCCAGCGCCGCGATGCGTCCGGCGCATTTGCGCGTTTCGACTTGATTACCATCGACAATGGCGACGCCGGCCGAGTCGTAGCCGCGATATTCCAGACGTTTAAGCCCATCGAGCAAGATCGGCGCGGCTTCAGAGCGTCCCACGTAACCAACGATTCCGCACATCTGGTGAGCGGGAATAATAGCTTCGAGGCAGGTTTGTCGCAAACAGCGCGAGCTGTAGCCGCTTCCCTGCGGGAAGCACCTCATCAAGTATCGTTCAGATCGAGCGTCGCGTCCCCCACAGAGCGACGGCTACAGATCGCTCTCTACCGTCAGGGCGTGAATTGATAGACGCTGCCTTCGTCATCAGCGCCGCCGTGTACGGTCGCCCCGAAGAAATTTCCCGCGCCATCCCCGACCATGCCGTTGTAGGCGAATGCGCCATCGGGCGGACCCTGGAACTGATGGACAACCGTCTCGCTCCAGTGCGAGGCTGTCATCGGAGTAAGCTTAAAGATCACGCCGCTGCCCAAACCGCCTTCGCTCGTCGTGCCGTAGAGATTGCCCGTCGCGTCGAAGACGACATTGCTGATTGAGTTCTGTCCGTCCGCGCCGCCTTTGAAACTGTAAAGCACGCGTTCTTTCCATTCGCCAGTCGTCTGCGGGATCAGCTTGTAAACCGCGCCCAAATTATTGGCGCCATCATAATAGGTCGTACCGTAGAGATTGCCGGAGGCATCAAAGACCAATCCGCCATAGGGAAATCCAGCGTCAGGTTGGCCTTTGAACGAGTAGATTATTTTGAAAGTCCAGTCGCCATTCCCCGCCGGCCTAAGCTCGAACGCCGTCCCTTTGCCGTTAATGCCGCCAGCGGTGGCGAGGCCGTAGAGCCGTCCACTGCGCAGAAGCATTTGGCCGGCCGACCCGCTTGCTCCGTCAGCACCGCCGGTAAAAGCGTGAATGACTCTCAGCACCCAATTCCCGTTACCGTTCTGGCGAATCTGATAAATCGTGCCCGCCCCAAACGCTCCGCCGGTCGGAGTCATTCCATAGAGCGCGCCATGGTTATCAATCGTGAGCCGCGCCCCCGGACCCGACCCATCGTCGCCGCCAGTGAAAGCGTGGACCACGCTCTGCGTCCACGTGCCGCCGGAGTAGGTCAATTTGTAAACAACGCCGCAGCCCCCCTCGCAACTGCCCGACCCGCCGGTGACCGCGCTGCCGTAAAGATTTCCCTGCGCGTCGAGCGTGACGCCTTTATAGGGTTCACCGCCATCGGCGCCGCCGGTGAAACTGTAGAGCACCGTGTGCACCCAGCCGTTTGGCGTTGGCGCTAACTTGAAAACTGTGCCCCCACCGAAGGTCCCGCCGAGTACGGTCGTGCCGTACAAATTCCCCGTGGCATCGATCGCCAAGTCCGTGTCGGCGTATTCGCCGTCTTCTTCGCCGCCGAAACTGTAGGTAACGTTGGTGCTGGCTGCGTTCGCAATGCTCGCAAACGTAAAAGCAGCCATTAACACAAGCACCGCGCCAGAAAATCGAATTGCAGCTCTCATAAGATACTCGACGCCTCATTCCTCGCTGCGTCAAGCACGCAGACCGTGTTTAACAGTGTTAGGGAGAGACGCTGTCGAGCCGACGAATTCCACGCTCCGCCCATTCGACGTCGCTCAAGGCAGGCGCCGCATCGCCCCACCGTTTAGCGCAAAAGAGTTGCCCGAAACGTTAGACACTGGGTTATTGGAGATGTGGTGAGGCAAGATTCTCGGCGACGCGATTCGGCGACGGTGCACCAACCGATCGCGACTCCGGCGCTTCCGCCTGGCACCACGCAACGCACCCTCGCCATTATCATGGGCGGCGGCGCGGGCACACGCTTGTTTCCCTTGACCAAAGACCGCGCCAAACCGGCGGTCCCGCTCGCGGGCAAATATCGGATTGTCGATGTTCCAATTAGCAACTGCCTCAACTCGGGGCTGCGCTCGATTTACGTGCTCACCCAGTTCAACAGCATGTCGTTACATCGACATATCCAGGCCAGTTACAAGTTCGACCATTTCTCGCGCAGCTTTATCGACCTGCTCGCCGCGCAACAAACGCCCGAAGGTTCCCATTGGTACCAAGGCACAGCCGACGCCGTCCGCCAGAACATGCGCTACTTCCTCGAGCGCCCGTTCGACTATTACCTCATCCTCAGCGGTGATCAGCTTTACCGGATGGATTTTCGTGTCCTGCTCCATCAGCACATTCAATCCGGGGCCGATATCACGCTGGCCACCAAACCAGTCAATCGCGATCACGTTTCGGAGTTCGGTATCATGCAAAGCGATGTCGACCGGCGCATCACCCGCTTCGTTGAAAAGCCAAAGGACAACGCCGTGCTCCACCAGATGCGGATGAGCCGCGAACTATTGAGCGGGATCGATTCCAATCCCGACGAAGAATTGTTTCAGGCGTCGATGGGCATTTACGTCTTCAACCGCGAGGTGCTCGTGCAATGCCTCGACAACGAGCTGGTCGATTTCGGCAAGGACGTCATCCCGCAATCGATCAAAGATCGACATGTGAGCGCGTTCATCTTTCAGGGTTACTGGGAAGACATCGGCACGGTGCGCGCGTTTTACGAGGCGAACCTCGATTTGACCGATCTCGTTCCGGAATACAGCTTTTTCGAAGCCGAAGCGCCGATCTACACGCACCCGCGGTTTTTGCCCGGGAGCAAGATCAATGGCGCCACCCTGCGGCAGGCGATCATCTCCGACGGCTGCATCATTTCCGATGCGCACCTCGAGCGCAGCGTCATCGGGATCCGCAGCATCATCCAAAGCGGCGCCACGATTCGCAATAGCATTATCATGGGCGCCGATTACTTCGAGCTCGACGGCGATTCGCATCGCCCGTCCGGCTCGGACCAGCCGCGTATCGGCATCGGCCGCAGTTGCGTGATCGACCGCGCCATCATCGACAAAAACGCCCGCATCGCCGACGGCGTCGTCATTACCCCGGAAGGCAAACCGTCCAACTTCGATTCCGACAACTACTTCATCCGCGACGGCATCGTCGTCGTCCCCAAAAACGCCGTCATCCCAGCCGGCTTCTGGATTTAGCTGTAGCCGTTCGCTGCACAAAACGCAACGCTGACCTAATCATGCATTGCGCTGCCGCTGGGTCGAACCGGAGGCGTCCTTCGTCTACTGGCGATCGTGTCCCCGTTTGATCGATTCTTGAGGTAGTTGATGCCCTCGGCGGAGGGGCACAAATCGTGCTGCCTAAAAGGGTTGGAGGGGCTGGCAATGCATTACCCCAAATTGCTCGGTTCGAGAGTCATTCTTGCCTTGGGCGCCTGTTTACTCGCCTGCGCAGCGCGGGCGGCGGTCGTCCATGTTCCGGCCGATCAGCCGACCATCCAACAGGCGATCGATGCGGCGAATAGTGGCGATGTGATTCTGGTGTCGCCCGGAACTTATTATGGAAACATCGATTACCACGGAAAAACGGTAGCGCTGCGAAGCGTCGCCGGTGCGGTGCAAACCGTGCTTGACGGCGGCAACGCCGGTCCAGTGGTCACGTTTCAAACGAACGAAACCGCGCGAGCGCTACTGAGCGGATTCACGATCCAACACGGAAACGCCGCGGCCGGCGGGGGGGTCCTGTTGATTGGCGCGTCGCCGACCATCGCCCGCAATGTGTTCCGCGGCAATGTGCAGGGCGCCGGCGGATTCGGCGCGGCCATTGGCGGGAGCGACGCGTCGCCAGTGATCGAGCGCAACACTTTTGAGGGGAACATTTGCGCGACGAGCGTTCTGTCCGGCGTGGTCAGTTTCGTCAATGGTTCGTCACCACTGATTATCAACAACATCTTTCAAAATAATCCCTGTTGCGCGATCAACATGACTTTGCCGGCGGGCTACAGCCCGGTCATCGCCAATAACACGATCGTGCAGAATGGCGTCGGTATCCGCGTGGATGCCGCCGTGCCCGAGGCGACTATGTTTTGCGCCAACAACATTCTGGCCGGCAATTCCATTGGTCTGCTCGTGGACTATCTCGTGACCGGTTGCGAACCGACGTGGACTAATAATCTGGTTTTCAACAACGCGACGAACTACTCAGGTATGGCTGACCAGACGGGGGTAAACGGAAACATGTGCGAAAACCCACAGTTCGTTTCGAAACGCAACTTCCAGTTGCGACCCACCGCGCCGGGGATCGACGCTGGCAGCTTGGCGGTTCCAAATCTACCGCCGTTCGATTTTGCCGGTAACCCGCGGATGGTTGATGGCGATAAGAACGGGTCCGCGCTGCCGGACATCGGCGCGCTTGAATTCATGCCGTAACGCGCGCGGCTCTTACCCAACCCCCGCCAATCAAAGCGGCGCGGCAGGCCCGCACTCCGAAAGCCGATCGTTAGCGGCGATCGGTCATGCCGGCAAACTGTCCGCCGGTCTCCCATTTCTCCTGTTTGTTCCATGGAATGGACGAGTCGCCGTGGTCCTCGGGATCGTTAACCAGGCGGACTTGTTGTTTCTGCGACGCGCAGGAAACAAACCCGATGGTGATCGCAAACATGAGCGCGAGCGTAAGTTTTCTTTTTAGATCAGAAATGGCTGCCAGCATAAACGACTGTGTCTCCAGGTTGCACTTGGACGCCACGCGCCAAGCTGTTGCTGATTATATCACCGATTGAGGTCGCCGGTTCAACTGAAGAAATCCGGAGCCTGCCAATACGGGTGCCGCCGCGGAAAACGACGAGGTCCGTGTTTGGCTGAAGCCCCTGGCGTTTGCCGAGGCTTAAGACGACAAAGTTGTAGGCTTGATTGACTGCGAGCACGGTCCCGCCCAGCGTGCCTTTCGGCGCGGCCGGTGCTGGGGCGCGCTTCGTCTGGACCGATGTCGTCGTCTCGGTTGGGCGCAGACGGCCCGTCCCAGCGCGCTCGCTCGTTGCCAGCCTCGAACCGCCGGCAAGCTTTTCGGATAGGAACGCGTTCTCGCGCTCGGCACTTTCAAGTTGGCGGCGAGTATCGTCCAATTGAGCTTGCAATTCCGCGGCGGACGCGGCGCCGGGATTTGCCGAGCTCGCTTCAACGCTAGGTGTTGGTTCCTGGATCCGGTTCTGCAATGAAGTGACCTCCGCCTGGCTGGCCTGCAACTTCGTTTGCAGATCGGCTTTTTCTTTTAGCACCTGCGCGAGGTCGGCTTCTGCTTTGGCGGCTTTCGATTCGGCTTCGGGATTAGGCGAAGCGGCAGCGTTCGGTGCCGGACTCGCGTCTCGCCGCTTTAGAAGTCGTTCTTCTTGTGCGACTCGCCGTTGTTCAGCAGCGTCGCGGGCCGCGGCCGTCGTGGTCAGATTCGTTTTCAAGCCTTTTACCCGAGCCACGTTCAACAGGCCGAACACGGCGGCAAAGATGAGCATGACGGTGGAAATTCCGAGAAGGGCTTTGGGTGTCATTGAGTCGGACGCGGTCGCGAATCATGTCTTGTAACTTGGAACAATTCAACAATGCAATTTCGCTTTGGTTCTCCAGCTGGGGAGGCTCATGTTCACTACGCGATTGCGCTCGCGATCATCTCAACTATAGAAGGGGAATGGGACAGCAGCACCGGGTCCGCGGGAAACGCAAACGCCGGAAAGCATATCTGCGCCGCAAGAAAGCTGCGACGAAAGCGGCGCGTCGCGAAGCAGCCGCGCCAAAGGCGAGAAAACAACAGGCCGCGCCGCCGCCGGCCGAATAGGGAATCCGCAACGACTAATTGATGCGGGTTTCGGTATCGCTCGCGCGAAACGACGCGCGACGGTTCAATTTGTGCCGAACATCGCCGCCGGCGCTCGATCGAACGCCTCATGCCGTGATTGCTGTTGGCAACTCGCAAGCACGCGCGAGAGCACGCAATAAAGCTGTTCGATCGGCAGGTTTTTGCTGACGTAACCGTTGGCTCCAGCTCGCAATGCCGCGTGCATTTTGTCTTCGTCGTAGCCGATGCCGGTGAAAACAACGATCGGAATCCGAGGATTGATCTCGCGGATAAACGAAATAAGCGAAATTCCGTCTACCTTTGGCATGCGAAGATCGACAATTGCCACTTCGCAGTCATTCTCCGAGAGCCAGGCGGCGGTTTGGAAGCCGTCGGTCAGGGCCTGGCAGCTATGTCCCTTTTGACGAAGATAAGTGACGAGGAAGCGGCTGATGGCGGGATCATCGTCAATGATGAGGAACTGGAAGGAATCGCGGAGGACGGCGGGCATTGGCGGCTATAATTTCTAGAATTCTCCTAAAGCACTAACCTTGCCAACCACTGCCCAAGGCAGGCAACACATCGCCGGAGGTCGCCGGTTTTATCGCAACCCCAACTTCTTTTCGATCTCTTTGACCCGCTCGAAGAGTTTGCCCAAGCGTCGCACCCACGCCATTTGTTCTTTGGCTTGGGCAAGCGGGACCGCGGGCGTGTCCCACCACGCCCCGCCGCTGATGTTTTTGGAGACGCCGGTCTGCGCGCCGATGGCAGTTTTATCGCCGATCTCGATGTGGCCGATGATCCCGGCCTGGCCGCCAATCATCACCTGTTGCCCAATTCGCACGCTCCCCGCGATGCCAGTTTGCGCGGCGATCACAGTATTCTTCCCGATAACTACGTTGTGCGCGACCTGTACGAGATTGTCGATCTTTGCTCCTGCCTGAATCCAGGTGCGGCCAAACCGCGCCCGGTCCACGGTCGTGTTCGCGCCGATCTCAACATCGTCATCAATCTGCACAATGCCGAGCTGCGGCACTTTTTCGTACTGGCCCTCCGCTGGTTCAAAGCCAAATCCATCCGCGCCGATCGCCGCGCCACTGTGGATGACCACGCGCGCGCCGATGAGCGTGCGCTCTCGAATCGTCACGCGGGGATAAATCAAACAGTTCGCGCCGACGACGGCTTCGTGGCCGACGTAACTTCCGGCTCCAATCACAGTCTCGTCGCCAATCACCGCCCCGGCCTCGATGACCGCGTGCGGTTGGATCGACACGCGCGCGCCGAGCCTGGCGCTTTGATCGATAATCGCACTCGGGTGCACGCCCGGCGCAAACATGATCGGTTTGGGCGCAAGTTTTAGCACCATCTGCTCGAAGGCTTTGGCCGGATTCGCGACACGGATCTGGGCGACGGTGATTTGCTCCGAAAAATCAGCCGGCACAAAAACAGCGGATGCGCGCGTATTGCGCAGTTGCGCGGTGTATTTTGGATTCCCGAAAAAAGAGATTTCGCCGGGAATTGCCTCGGCCAGGGAAGCGGCGCCGGTGATCTTCTGCCCCGGGTCGCCGATCAATTCGCCGCCCGAAATCGTGGCAAGTTCCTGAAGCGTGAAGGTCACAGCTTCCCGTAGCGTCGCTCTGTGAGCGTCGCTGAATTTCGCAATGAAATAGTGCGACGGTCACAAACCACCGCTACAGAATTCGCGATTTGCTGAATCATGAGCATGAAACATCGTCCCCACGACTTGCGATCCAGACAAGCGTAGCGGCAAATCGAAGTTGGCAAACCTTAAACTGCTCAGCCGCCATTCCCCTTGGCAGGCAACATGATGCTCACTTGGGTGCCGTGCGGGTTGGATTCGACGTCGACCCGGCCATTGTGATCAAACACCGTGCGCTTGACGATGGGCAGGCCCAGTCCCATTCCACGCGCTTTGGTTGTGACGAAGGGCGAGAAGATTTTGTCCTGCAATTCCGGGGCGATGCCCTTGCCGTTGTCGCGCACGGTCACAAGCACGCCACTGGCGCGATCGCCCTCACGAATCGGTTTCGCCGAAAGAGTGATCCGCGGCTTCGACTGGCCGGAAGTCGCTTCGGCTGCATTTGCCACCAGATGTGCGAACGCCTCGGCCAATGCCTTTTCGTCGCCGAGCACTCTGGGTAAATCCTCGGCCAGCGATGTTTCAACGGGCACGCCATTGGCGCGGTGACGGTCGCGCGCGAGGTCGATCGCCCTTTTTACCGGCACACGCACGTCGATTGATTTGAGGGTCAGCTCCGGCGGATGCGCAAAGCTGTTGATCTGCGTGATGATCTTGTCGAGGCGGTCGATTTCTTTGAGGACGATTTCATTAAACTCCTTGCGAAAATCCGCGTCGTCGAAACGCTCCGGGAGCAGTTGAGCAAAAGTTTTGATCGCCACGAGCGGATTCCGAATTTCGTGAGACATGCTCGCGGCCAGGTCGGTCCAGAACGTCGCTCGATCGAGCAACGCTTGTTTCTCGCGCAAACTTTCCTGGTCGGTTAAGTCCTGGATCACCGCGACCGCTCCCAGCGGCGAGCCGTTGTCTGCGATTTGGCGCGTTTCGATAGAAAGAGATCGCCGCGTGTTATTGTCGATCCACTGCTGCGGTGGCAGCGGCGTTTTCGATTCCAATGTTTCGCGCAAAAAGCTGGCGAGTTTGTGCCCGACGGCTTCAACCGGCTTATTCAAAGCGTCCGTGTCGGACAGACCGAGTATTCTTTCGGCTGGCGGATTAAACCAACGAACGGTTGCGTCCAGGTCGATGGCGACGATGCCCGGCGGAATCGATTTCAGAAGAGTCTCCGCCAACCTTTTTTGGACGGTCGCTTCTTCATAAAGAAGCGCATTTTCAAGAATGGTCGAAACGTGCTCGGCCAGCATCGTGAGATCTTCCAAATCGCGGTCGTCGAAAAGCTGTCCGGTCACGCGGTGGCCGAAGAAAACCCAGCCAATGATGGAACCGCCCGCGTAAAGCGGCACGATCGCTTCGGCGCCGAACATGTCGAGAGTGCGTCTCATCAGGTTTCGCTGTGGCTGATCCTGTGTTCGAGAAAGATTCGCGCGTGAAATGAGATGCGCATTCAATTCGAACCAGCGCACCAGCGGGTCACGCTCGCCG
>JBHEMD010000215.1:0-7046 GCA_046262735.1 Chthoniobacterales bacterium
TGAGCGTCTCGTGCAAGCCCGGCAATGCGCCGGCGTTCGCTTGCGCCTGATCAGTTTCTTTTTGCCCGGCCAATAATTTGCGCGCAGCGATGAACGTCTTCGGCGTCGCCATCGCTTCTAAAATATCGAACGGCGCGCCGGCAATTCGAATCAGAAAGAGCGGTGCGACTCGATACGGCGCCACGCGCTCAGCAAAACCAAACGCGCCGGGACTGACAAGTGAAACCGGAAATTAGTGCGACGGCTGCGCTCAGAGCAGGCTCCAACCGCCGCTCCAGAAGGAGCTATTGCGCAAGCGGCAGCCGGATGGTGAAGGTGGAGCCGGCGCCGGGAGCGCTTTCCACTTTGATGGAACCGTTGTGGTCTTCGACGACATTTTTGCTGATGTAGAGGCCGAGGCCAGTGCCGCTCTTGGCCTGTTTGGTCGTAAAGTAGGGATCGAAAATCTTGTTGATCTGGGCCGGAGGAATTCCGGGACCGTTGTCTTCGACGCGAAGGTCGACATAGAAATCTTTGCGCGTGCAGGTGACGCGGATCGAACCTTTCTTTTCCGCGGCGGCCTGGATGGCATTGATGATCACGTTCTGAATCGCGCGCTTGATCTGGATGGCGTCGCCCGCGAGCGTGCACGGGTCGGCGCAAACATCGGTCTGCAATTCGACTCCGCTTTGTGTGGCCATGGGCGCAGTTGCTTTGAGGACTTCCTGAAGAACGGCCGAGACCGAGATGGCCTTGCGCGGTAGGGCGTCAGAGCTGCCGTAGCTCTGCCACATGGTGAGGAGCTCGCGGCAAAGTCGCACATTCTGTTCGATGATCTTGAGTTCCTTGATTGAGGTCGCGTTCTGGGGAGAGCTGCCGTTCTCCGATTGCTCAAGTTTTCGGGCCAGGAGTTGGACATAACCCCACACAATTGTCAACGGGTTACCGAGGTCGTGAACGAACTCGGCTGAAGCCTGGCCGAGGGACGCGAGTCGCTCTTTTTGCGCGAGCTCCTTGAGCAGGCGGTTATTCAGTTCCTGGATCTCAGCGGCGGCGCGATCGCTGGCACGATGAACGCGGGTGCGCTCGACGTTGCGTCCGATGATGTCGCGCATTTCGCCGGTGTCGAATGGCTTGCTGATATAATCGTTGGCGCCGAGCCGGAGCGCTTCCTTGGCCGTCTCGAGGGCGCCAAAGCCGGTCAACATGATAACGGAGAGATGCGGATCGATCTCGCGGATTTTGCGCAGACCCTCGATGCCGTTCATCCCCGGCATCCGGATGTCCATGACAATGGTATCGGGCTGTTTTTCGCGCAGCAGCTTCAGCCCGGCCTCGACGCAATCGGCTGTGTGCACCTGATAATTTGGTTTCAGGAGCATGCGCAAGCTTTCGCGAGGGCCAATTTCGTCGTCGATGACGAGGACTTGGGGCAGTTCGGTCGCGGTGGTCATGACAGGCCGCACGAGGTAACAGCTAGGCGCGTGCCGCGAGTGCTGGGGAGAGCAAACAATTTTCGGCGCATGCGGAACGTCAGCGCGGAACGTTGAAGTGGAAAGAGTTGCCGCGCAAGCTGCAATTTGTGAATAAGTCCGTGATTTCTGGAAGGCGAAGGGGCTGGCCGCGGGCGAAAAAATGTAATGACTCGATTTAGCGTAGTGCTTAGAATGGCAGGCGTGATCCCCCAGTGGCAGCGAAGATCGACAATCACTTCAAAGTTCTAGGCCGCCGCCGAGAAGGTGCCGATCCGCACGTCTATTTTCGCTCGCTGACCGGAATGGTCGCACCGTCCAAGTCATGAAACATCATCGCGCCGTTGTTACAGGAATGGGCGTTCTCGCGCCAAACGGCACGACGCTGGATGGGTTTTGGCGAACCATCGTCGCGGGAGAAAGCGGTATTGGACCGATCAGGTCATTTGATGCGAGTGACTTCAAGAGCCGAATCGCAGGCGAGATCAAGGAGTTCGACCCGCTCGAGCACATGGATCCTGAATGGAAGCCGCGTCGCATGGCCCGGCACACACAGCTTGCGTATGCAGCTACGCAGATGGCGCTGAAGGACGCACAGTTCAACCCGAAAGAAGAAAACGCCGGAGCGGTTTTGCCGATTTGCGTCGGAGTAAGTACGAGTGCGATGGACGTGCTCGAGCGCGGGTTCCGTGAATTGCAGGAGCGCGGCCCGCGTGGTGTCAATCCCGGAGTAGTGCGCAACTGCCAACCTCAAGCCGTCGCCCACGTGATTGCGGAGAAACTCGGCGTCGAGACCGAAACCATCACCATCTCCTCCGCCTGTCCTTCAGGAATCGACGCGATCGCCTCAGCCGCGAGCCGTATCAGGTCCGGCGAAGTTGATGTAGCAATCGCCGGGGGTGCTGATGCGCACATCACGCCGCTGGCAATGGCCTCTTTTGCATCTGCTGGATTAAGTTCTTTTACCAATGACGACCCGCTGCGCGCGAGCCGACCCTACGACGCGGCCAGCGATTCCGGAGTGATCTCGGAAGGCGCGTCGATCGTAATTGTGGAGAACTTGGACCGCGCGCTGGCGCGCGGCGTGGCGCCGTATTTGGAAATTACCGGGTATTCGGCACAATCAGATCACGATCCGAACGAACCGTGCAGCGGACTCGAGTTCACGATGCGCCTGGCGCTGGCGAATGCGTCACGCGACCTTGGCGATATCGATTACATCTGTTCCTACGGGCCGGGGCATCCAGCGCTCGACTCCGCGGAAGTAAAGATGATCCGGCGCGTATTCGGGCCCCTCGCCGATCGGCTACCGGTCAGTTCAATCAAGGGAGTAACGGGCAATCCGCTCGCCGCGGCCGGACCGTTTCAGCTGGTCTGCTGCGCCCTGGCTTTCAAGCACAACATCATCCCTCCGACCGCAAATCATGAGGTGCCGAATTTCGGCTGCGATTTGGATTTTGTCGCGAAAACGGCACGAAAAGCGCAGTTGGAATGCGCTTTGATCAACGTCCGCGGATTGGGCGGAGGAAACAGCAGTATGGTCGTGGAACGCGTTCCAGATGAAATCTTGGAGCTGGCGATGGTAACAACGCCTGGTCGGAGCTCGAGCAATTTGTCTTCAAGATGACCGGGCCACTTATTCCCATCGGCGCGGCGCTGATCGTTCAGTTCGTCCTCGGGCTCATCGTCTTCCAGGCCAATCGTCACCGCTTGGCCAACCAATGCTTTTTGCTCCTTTCGCTCATCATCGACGCGTGGCTGGCCAGTTTGTATTTGGCTTTCATCTCGAAGACGCCTGCCGCCGCTGAGTTTGCCATACGGCAAGCTTCAGCCAGCGGCGCATTGTATCTGGCCACACTGAATCTCTTGCGGCTGTCGATCCGGCAGAAACAGGAAAATTGGCGCGATATCTTTCGCAATTCGCGCGTCTGGCTCGTCGTCACGATGTTGGTGGTCGCATGGTGTCAGACAAAATTCCTTGTCAAAGGTGCAGCCATGCCGGTACAGGCGACCGATGCGCCAACGGCAATCTATGATCCGGTTGGAAAATGGATTTATCTTGGTTATTTCGTCGTCGCGTTCGCCGCGCTCATCCTTAGTTATTGGCGTGACCTGCGGCAAAGCAGTGGCGGAGAACGAGCCGAGCTCGCGTTTGTACTGATCGGCGCGGTTTCCGGTGTCGCGCTAGCGCTCCTGCTCGCATTGGTGCTCGATCGGTACCTCGGGCCGGCCCACGCCATTTGGTTCGCGCCGCTGCGCGTTGTTTTCATCAGCCTTGTCATCGCCTATGGCATCGCGACACGGAAAATCATGGACGTCGGTTTGCTCTTCCGACGGATCATTTCTTATGTCCTTTTGACCGGATATCTGCTGGCGCTGTATGCCGGCGTTTGGTGGCTGGTCGCCGCTGCTCTTCAATCCGGCTCCGGCCGCAACGCGCATTCCATCGCGCACGTTTCGGCCGCGATCGTAATCGCATTTGCCATGGCGCCAGCCCGCGGGATCTCGCAACGCCTGGCCGACCGGCTCTTTGTCGGCGCGCGCCGTCTGGATTTGCAGGCCACGCTCAAGCAGGCAGCCGCAATTCTCCAATCGGTCACGACGCTGCGTGACTTGTTGCAGCGATTTGCCGACACCATCGGCGAAGCAGTGGACACGGATCGGGTCCTCATTCTGTTGCCCGACAAACAGGGATTTTGCCAGCACTACCCGCCAGCGGAAACGGGCTCGCGCTATCGCCTGGAGATGACGCGCGACCAGGCCACAATCATCCAACTGCAGTCGGAGCGTGAGCCGATCGTCGTGGAGGAGCTGCGGCGCGTCCGGCCGACGGCGCAACTTCAGCGGGTGATGCGGCAGTTGGATTCGCTCCAGATCGCGCTCGCGATGGGCATCTTCGCGCGCGATCAACTGGCCGGAGTGATGCTGCTCGGTCCGCGCAAAACGGGGCGGATTTACGGCAGCGTCGAGCAAAACGCGTTGCAGGTATTATGCGGCCAACTCGCCGTCGCAATCGAAAACGCCGAGCTCTTCACCGAAGTGCAGAACGCAAAAATTTACAATGAAACGCTGTTGCAAAACCTGACCAGCGGCGTGATCGCGGTTGGCACCGACGAACGGATCACCGTTTTCAACAATGAGGCGGGGCAAATCACCAGCCTCAATTCGCAGAACATGCTCGACCAGTCGCTGGACAACCTGCCGGAGCCGATTCGCGAGCCGCTCCGCGCCACATTGCAAACCGGCGAAAGCCAGGAAAATCGCGATCTGATCCTGCGCTCCGACAGCGAGGCCGTCGTTGTTCGCGCGAGCACGTCGATTTTCCACGGCCAAGATCGACAAGTGCTCGGCGCGCTCATGGTGTTAACCGACATTACCGCGATCAAGCGGCTCGAATTGCAAATTCGGCGCAGCGATCGCCTCGCCAGCCTGGGCACGCTCTCGGCCGGCATGGCCCACGAAATCAAAAACCCGCTCGTCTCGATCAAAACCTTCGCGCAGCTCTTGCCGGAGCGTTACCAGGACTCGGATTTTCGGGAAACGTTTTCCAATCTTATCGGCCATGAGATCGACCGGATCGATTCGCTCGTGAATCAGCTGCTGCGTTTCGCGCGCCCCGCAAAACCGATCCTCAAACCGATGCACGTGCATGAAATCCTCGAGAAATCGCTCCTGCTCATCGGGCATCGTTTGTTTCAAAAGGACATCAAATTGACTCGCGCCTGGGAAGCGAACGTGGATACCATCCGGGCGGATGCCGATCAGCTCGAGCAGGTATTTCTCAACTTCTTCCTCAACGCGATGGACGCGATGCAGCGCGGAGGTGAGTTGAGCGTGAGTACACAGATTATCTCCGGCGAGGAATGGGTCGCGGCCATGGCCCACACCAACGGTGACGGACAGGCAGAGGAAGTTCTTCGCATCACCATCCGCGACACGGGCGAAGGAATTCGCAGCGAGGACGTGCCGCACGTTTTCGATCCCTTCTTCTCCACAAAAGATTACGGCACCGGGCTGGGGTTGTCGGTCGTCCACGGAATCATTCAGGAACATGGGGGCCAAATCGAGGTGGAAAGCGAGCTCAAGAAGGGCACCGCCTTCCACATTTTGCTGCCACTGGTTCGCTTCGACAGCGAGGTGGCGGCGGCATGATTCCAGCGCCGGTATGCATTTTATGTAGTCACGATCCTGAGCTCGTTCGCCGGGTGCGGGCGTTTGTGCGGACGATGGCGCAACTGCGTCACGTTGCCGAGGCGGATCGGCTTGACGCCGTACTCGAGCAATCCGGCCCCGCCCTTCTCATTGTCGATCTTCGGGCAAAGGAAATCCGCGAACTACTCGACGAAATCCAAACGAGCTGGCCCGGCATCGTAATCATCGGCCTCGGCGTGGCGCGCTCGGATCCGCTGCGCGAAGCGCAACAGAGCGAAATTTACGCCGCGGAAGATGTGCAAATCGACCGGTCACATTTCCAGGCGCTGGTGGGCCGCGCGTTCGATTACCTCAAAGTGTGGCAGGAGAACCAGGAATTGCGCGAGGAAAATGCATCGGCGCGGCTCCCGGCTCCGACCGGGCGTAACGTTGTGCCGGATCGATACGGCGCGTCTTCGCTCCCTCTGCTTCGGTTCCCGCGTGTTTTTCGCCGGTTCGATAACGTCGATGCGCTGCTGGCGAGCGTGGTGGAAAATGTCGCCGATGCAGCGGGTGTCCCACGGCTCGGGATTTTTGCCAAAATCCGCAATGGCGATCGGTATCGGCTGCGCGCTGGGCTTCGCTGTTTGCCGGAGAGCCACGAGCTTGAATTCGGCGAACGCGACGCCCTCGTCCGCTGGTTCGAGCGCCAGGCGCATCTGATTTCGCGCGAGACCATCGCCCGTGCGGCCGATCGCGCCGAGCGCACCCTTTTGCGCCGCAGCCTCGACGCGTTCGGCGCAGAAGTGATCGTGCCGCTATATGCGCGGGGCCGGATCATCGGGTGGCTGTTTTTCGGTCATCGCGTCACGGGCGAGCCATTCGATGCGCCACAGCTGGAGGGACTGATGGTCCTGGCCGAGCATGTTTCGACCGTGCTCGAGAACGCGCTGCTCCATGAAGAAATTACGCTCCAGAAAACTCTCGCCGAGACATTGCTCAAAGCGATTCCGCCCGGCATCGTCGCAACGAATGAAAACGGCACCGTGCGCTGGTTTAATCCGACCGCGGAACAACTCCTGGGATTGTCGAGCAAAGACGTCTTGAACAAACCAGCCGAAGTAATCGGGAGCAGGCTGGCCGGCTTCATTCGCGAGACACTCGCAACCAAAACGACCCTGTCGCCGCAACAATGGATCGATCAACGGACGCGGCGCTCATTGTTCGTGGAAACGCGGCGGCTGGAGAACGGACTGGGCGCCGTCGCTGTGGTCCACGATCTTACGGCGGAGGAAAACCTGCGCGAAAAACAGGCACTCGTCGATCGCGCCGCCTTCTGGACCGATCTCGCGGCGAGCATGTCGCACGAAATCCGGAATCCGCTTGTCGCGATCAAGACTTTCGCGCAACTGCTGCCGGAACGTTTCGACGACGCGGATTTTCGCAAGGAGTTTAATGAAATCG
>JBHEMD010000216.1:0-67476 GCA_046262735.1 Chthoniobacterales bacterium
GCTTTGCGTGCGATCGAAAACGTTGGCGGATCTTTTTTGTCGAGCGGGAGATAATCAGTGGTATGCCCGTAGCCAAGCAGCCGCACAGCCTTGTTTTTGTCGCGGCCGATCTTGTCCAGGTACTTTCCGGAAACCAGGATAAGGGATGCCGCGCCATCGGTGATCTGCGAGCAATCGGACACCTTCAATGGCGGCGCGACGTGCGGGTTTTTATCAGATACCTGAGATGCCGAATTAAGGGTCAGATCGGCGTCGCGCATTTGTGACAGCGGATTCAGTTTTGCATGGGCATAATTTTTCCATGCCACAAGCGCCAGGTCAGCTTCGGTCGCACCATATTTCTCAATGTAAATCTGAGCGATGCGGCCAAACAACTTCGGGAACATGAAATCGCCATACTCCGGTTTTTCGTTCTGATAATCGGCGGCCGCGCCGAGCACATCGGAGCCGTCGAGTGAGGACATCGTTTTTTGTTGTTCCGCACCGACGACGAGGACGACATCGTAAAATCCGCCCATGACCCATTCCGCACCAAGCAAAACCGAAAGCGCGCCCGATGCGCAGGCCGCTTCGGTGTGCATGGTCGGAATCCCACGGAGCTTCGGATCGATCTCAGGAATGAATGCCCCGAGCTGCAGTTGTTTCGTGAACTGGCCGGAGTTGAAGTTGCCGACCGAGCCGGCCTGAACTTCACCGGGATCAATCTTGGCGTCGTCGAGCGCTTTTTTGCCGGCCTCGACAATCAAGTGCCGGATGGTTTTGCCTTCCTTTTTCAGGTTGCGTTTAAAATCCGTCCGTCCGCCGCCGAGAATGTAAACCTCGTTCATAGCTTAACTAATTTAGCCAATCATCACCCGCTGTCATCCCCTGGGACGCGTGTTGGAGCGTGAGTCAGCAATTCTCTTTAGCCAACAAATCACCGACCGTGCGCCGCTCCGCCGGCCGTTCGAGCGTGTCAATAAAGCGTTGAAACCGCTCCGAGAAAAGATCGTGACGCAGCTTCCAGTAATGTTCCATGCCGGGTGACGCGACGTAATGCCGGAGCAGACCACACCAACCCTGCCAGATCTGTTCGTCCATTACGCCGTGAACATAGTGGAAATGGATCGTCTCAAACGCCTTGAGGAACTGATAGGTGGAATGGAAAAAGCGCGTCTGCTCTTCGGGCGATAATCCCTGCAAATCCTCCAGGCCGATGCGCCAAATCCGGGCGAGGTCCGCGTTTTCAGCGAACGGTCGCGTGACTTCACGCAACGAGGTCGCGGCGGCGTCCTGCGCCGCCAGCTTGGCCACCCGCGTACTGCCATGCACCTGCACGGCCAGATAAAGAACCGACAAGACCACCGCTACCGAGCCAATCATTTGCGCGATCGCGCTGATCGCTTCCCAGTCTGTTTGGGTCATTGCGCAGGTAACAATCAGGAGCCTTCAAAGGCGCTGATGCCGGTAATGTCGCGACCGACGACGAGCATGTGAATGTCGTGAGTGCCTTCGTAGGTCAAGACGCTCTCCAGATTCATGAGATGTCGAATGACGGAATAGCGATCGGTGATCCCGGCCGCACCGAGAATGTCGCGAGATTTGCGCGCGCATTCCAGCGCCATCCAGACGTTGTTGCGCTTGGCCAGCGAGATTTGCGCGGGCGTGGCGCTGCCGTCTTCCATCATGCGGGTGAGTCGCAGAGCCAACAGTTGCCCCTTGGTAATCTCCTGCACCATCCACACCAATTTTTCCTGCACGAGCTGGAACCCGGCAATCGGCCGGTCGAATTGTTCGCGCGCTTTCGCGTAAGCGAGCGCGGTTTCATAGCAATCGATCGCCGCGCCGATCACACCCCATGCGACACCGACGCGCGCCTGCGAAAGACACGAGAGGGCTGCGCCCAATCCAGATGCTTTCGGCAGCCGGTTTTCCGCCGGAATACGACAATTCTCGAACCAACACTCCGACGTGCGCGACATGCGCAGACTGAACTTACCTTCGATGTCTTGCGCGCGGAATCCGGGGGCATCCTTCGCCACGACAAAACCGCCGACGCGTTCATCGTCATCCTTGGCCCAGACCACTTTCACGTCCGCGATCGACGCGTTGCCGATCCAGCATTTGCTTCCATTTAAAATGTAGTTGTCGCCATCCCGCGCCGCGCGGGTCTCCATGCCGCCCGGATCCGAGCCGTGCGCATGTTCGGTTAAGGCGAAACAACCGACGCGTTCGCCTGAAATTAACCCCGGCAACCAGCGCGCCTGCTGCTCCGGCGTTCCAAAGGAATGAATCGCATAAACGGCGAGCGCACCCTGCACCGACGCCAGCGAACGCAGACCGGAATCGGCGCGTTCCAGCTCCTGCATGATCAATCCATAGGCAGTATAGCTTAGCCCGGCGCAGCCATGCTCTTTGAGATACGGCGCAAAAAAACCCAGCTTGCCCATCCGCGGCGTGAGCTGCTCGGGAAACTTGCCGGCACGATGATGAGCAACGATCTCGCTCATCACTTCCTCTTCCACAAACCGCCGCGCCCGATCGCGCGCTGCCCGCTCTTCATCGCTGAGGAGTTCTTCGATCGCATAATAATCGAGCGAGATTGGCGTCATTTCCGCCAGCGTAAGATCGATACCATTATGGCGGCAATACCCGATTTGGGTAGCGCATTGCCTGCCCTGAGCGAAGTCAAATGGGCGTCTCGCGTGTTGGTTTCGGCGTCCCGCCGAAACGCACTTTTCCTGGAATTTGATTCGCGGAGGGAATGAGAATCCACAAAACAACTTCGCGATCGCGGAGGACGCGCTCGCCAGGACGCGAGACGCGTGCGCTACGCGGAAATTTCGCTACCCTCAACGCGATGGCGCGACTCCACGAATATCAAGGCAAAGCGATTCTGGCCGCGAACGGCTTCAACATCCCGCGCGGCCGTGCCGCTTCGAATGCCGACGAAGCCGTTGCCGCGGCGAAAGAACTCGGTGGCGAAGTTGTCATCAAGATCCAGGCGTGGACGACCGGGCGCGCCGGGATTGGCGGAGTCGCTTTTGCAAAAAAACCTATCGATGTGCGCGGGAAAGCCGCCCGCATGCTGGCGATGAAAGTTGGACAGTTCCCCGTCGAAGCGGTGTTGGTCGAAGAGAAGATCGACATCGACCGGGAATTTTTTCTGTCATTCGCGATCGATGACGCCGACCGCGCGCCGATCATCATTTTTGCTGCCGGCGGCGGCATGGGCATCGAGGAGCGCGCCGCTTCGACGCAACGCATTCCGTGCGATGTGAATCGGGGGCCGTCCGATTCGGCGGTAGATCAAGCCGCCGGTTTGTCCGGGCTTTCGCCGGCAAAGGCAAAGCAATTGGCCGAGTCGATTCGAAAACTTTTCGTGGCGGCGCGCAGCGTCGAAGCTCGATCGCTTGAAATCAATCCACTGGTTTTAACGAAAAGCGGCGACTTTGTCGCGGCGGATTGCCGGATCACGATCGACGATTACGCCGTCGTCCGGCATCCGGAGTTGGGAATCGAAATCGCGCGGGAATTCGATCATCCGCCGGCCCCGCTCGAGCGCGTGGCCTACGCCGTCGAGCAAAACGATCATCGCGGCACATTTTATTTCGCGCAGCTGGCAACGGTTGCGCCGAAGGGATCCAAGGGGCTGGTTGGTTTCCACGGCGCCGGCGGCGGCGGTTCGATGATGTCGATGGACGCCATTGTGAACGCTGGGTTCACGATCGCCAACTTTACCGATACCAGCGGCAATCCGTCTGCCTCGAAAGTGTATCGCGCCGCGCGCATCATCCTGGCTCAACCCGACCTCATCGGCTATTTCGGCTCCGGCTCCGGCGTGGCCAGCCAGGAACAATTTTGGTCCGCGTATGGCCTGGCGAAAGCGTTTTGCGAACTCGATCTCGATATTCCCGCGGTCATTCGTTTGGGCGGCAACACCGAAGATCGCGCGGTCGAAATCTTGCACCGAATGTCCAAGCTCCTTCGCGCGCCAGTCGAAGGCTATCGCAAAACCGAGACGCCGGCTAGAATCGCTGCCCGTTTTGGCGAGCTCGTTGCGCAAGGGCGCGGCATAAAGTGGAAACCGCGCGCACCGCGCGTCCCAAAATTCATCAAAGACAAATCCGCAACGATGCTCTCGGTCAAAGGTGGTCGCGTTTGGATCGACAGCGGACGATGGCCGGAGATCCGCTCTGCGGTCGAAGAGCATTCCGGCGGTTTGATTGTCGATCGTGCCGGCGCTCCCGCTGCGTCGCTCCCAAGCGACGAGTTCGCGACCAAAGATTCCGAGCTGCTCGCGTGCGACGTCGAATGCTGCCTTGCCGCAATCGAAGGTTTTTATCTGGAACTGGATATTCCCGGGCTGGGTGAATTGATCGGAAGCCCACGTTAATGGCAATCTTGATTGACGAGAAAAAGCGCGTGCTGGTGCAAGGGATAACCGGCCGGGAAGGTCAGGCGCGCACGCGCTTGATGCGCGAGTACGGCACCAATGTGGTCGCGGGCGTGACCCCGGGCAAAGGCGGGCAGACTGTTCTTGGGGTGCCCGTGTTTAACACGCCGCAGGAGGCAGTGAAGGCGTTGGGGAAGATCGACATCAGCGTGCTTTTCGTTCCAGCGGCCGGCGTCAAAAACGCGGCCATTTCTGCGATTGAATCGGGAATCAAACTGACCGTGCTGGTGCCGGATCGCGTGCCGGTGTGGGACGCGATGGAAATCGCAGCCGCCGCCAAAGCAAACGGCGCGACTTTTCTGGGGCCAAATACACTTGGCGTGTTGAGCCCGGGCAAAGGCGTCGTCGGAATGATTGGTGGTCGCGCTGAGAGTGCAAGACAGTGGTTCAAGCCCGGAATTCCAAAGGGAATCGGCGTGATCAGTCGTTCCGGCGGGATGGCATCAAGCACCGGCTATTACCTCGGACAAGCCGGCGTTCGCATTTCCACAATCGTGCACATTGGAGGCGATGCGGTGCTCGGCATTCGTCTGCCTGACGCGGCGCTGATGTTTGAAGCCGATCCGCTCACTGAAGCGATCGTGATCTTTGGCGAGATCGGTTCGTCACAGGAAGAGGAACTTGCGCAACTGATCATCGATCGGAAAATTACCAAACCATTGATCGCCTACATCGGGGGCAAGGCGGCCCGGGAAGGCACGCGCTTCAGTCATGCCGGCGCGATTATCGAAGGCGGGCGCGGCACGCACGACGGAAAAGTGAAAGCGTTGCGTGACGCCGGCGCGACCGTGGTCGATGCGTTTGGCGATCTGCCGGCTGCCTTGGTTGAAATTCTGAAGCGAATAAAAGGACAAAGTTTGATGAGTGAAACTGATAAGAATGCGGTTTGGAATACGGCTGTCACACGGATCGAGCCGAACCGGGTAGCCGTACGCGGTTACGACATCGCCGAGCTGATGGGCCGCATTTCGTTCGGCGCGGCAGTTTATTTGATCCTGACTGGCGAACTGCCCTCAGCGGCTGTCGGCCGATTGATGGACGCGATTTTGGTTTCGTCGATCGATCACGGCGCGACACCACCGAGCGCATTGGCGGCGCGCACTGCCGCATCCACCGGCGCGTCATTGAGCGCCGCGGTTGCTGCCGGTGTGATGTCGATCAACCGTCACCACGGTGGCGCGATTGAGGATTGCGCCCGCCAACTGAAAAAAATTGCCAATCTTTCAACGCGAGAATCGATTTCGTTGAATGAAGCGGCTGCGCACACGCTCGATGCCATGCGCCAAGCGGGCGAACGGATGCCGGGATTCGGTCATCGCTATCACACCAAAGATCCGCGCACGACGCGACTTTTCGAGCTGGCGCGCGAAGCCGGGGTGGATGGACTACACATGCACGCGGCGCGTGCCGTTGAAAAATGCTTCGCCGATGCGAAAAAATCGCTGCCCATCAACGTGGACGGCGCAATCGGCGCGATCCTGGCCGATTTGGGAATGAACCCCGCCGCCTTCAACGGCATTTTCATGATCGCACGCACGCCCGGGCTAGCCGCGCACGTGATCGAAGAACAAACCCGCGAAAAACCAATGCGCCGAATCGATCCGATCAATCACGGCTACGACGGGCCATCACCTCGATCTCTAACCACGAATGAACACGAATAAACACGTATTCATCAGCAGATATACGCAACGGTTGTCGTGCTTCGTGTCCATTCGTGTCTATTAGTGGTTATATGAAATACGGCGTAACAGAGATCGGGGAGCTTTTTCCCAGCTTGATGGAGATCAAGGACGAATCGCTGCGCGAAAAAGTGGCGGCGGTCTGGAACGAAGCGATCACCGCCGGCTGCGGCGGGAAAGGCTGGACTTTCGACGAACTGCGCGCGGTCAAGTTCACTCTGCTCGCCGGCGACATCGAGATGACCTTTGTCGAGCATCTCAATTCCTGCGCGCGCCAATGCATCGCGATTGCCGATGTGCTGGTGAGCGCGTTCCGCTGCGGCATCCCCATCGAGCGCGATTATCTCATCGCCGGCGCGTTGCTCGCCGATGTCGGCAAACCGCTCGAATATGCCAGGGACGCGTCAGGGAGAGTAGTTCAGGGAGAATTCGGGCAACAGGTACGCCACCCATTCAGCGGTGTCGCCCTCGCCTACAAACACGAAATTCCCGGCGAAGTTCTGCACATCATCGCGACGCACAGTCACGAAGGCGACAAGGTCGAGCGCTCGATCGAGTCGATCATTTTCCACCACGCCGACTTCGTCGATTTCGATATCGCCAAGGTTCTCGGGAAACGCGCCGGGAAAAAGTGACACTGGCGCCTCGCAGAGGCGCCCTACAGTCATTGTTTCGCCAACAATTGTCGTAGCACGAACGGAAGAATCCCGCCATGCCGATAGTAATCGATCTCGATTGGTGTATCGATGCGCAGCTTCACCGGAACTGAGCGCGATTCGGAACCTCTTTTGATCTCGAGGGTGACTTGCTGCCCCGGTTGAATCGAATCCGACAATCCGGTGATCGAAAAGATTTCGGAGCCGTCCAACCCGAGCGTTTGCGCGTTTGTATCTTCGGCAAATTGCAGCGGCAGCACGCCCATCCCGACGAGGTTCGATCGATGAATTCGCTCAAAACTGGACGCAATAACCGCTTTTACCCCAAGTAAACGTGTTCCCTTCGCCGCCCAGTCGCGTGATGAACCGGTCCCATATTCGTGCCCGGCCAAAATGATAAGCGGGACGTTTTTCTCCCGGTATTTCATTGCCGCATCAAAGATCGACATTTGTTCCGCTGTAGTGGCCGCTGTCTCAGCGGCAGGCGCAGATTTGCCGCCCGGGACGGCGGCCTCTACCGGAAAATAATTTGTCACACCTCCTTCGGTGCCCGGTACCATCAAATTTTTGATCCGGACGTTCGCGAACGTTCCACGCGTCATGACCAAATCGTTTCCGCGCCGTGAGCCGTAACTGTTAAAATCTTCCGGCTGAACACCGCGCGAAATGAGGTACTGACCGGCCGGCGAGGTCGCTTTAATCGCGCCTGCAGGCGAAATGTGATCCGTGGTCACAGTGTCTCCAAAGATCCCCAGCGCCCGCGCACCGCTGATGTTGTCGATCTTGCCGACTTCCATTGAGAAATCCTGGAAGAAGGGCGGCTCGTGGATGTAATCGCTCTTTGTGTCCCATTGATAAACTTCGCCCGTGCTCGATGGAATTTCGTTCCACTTCGGGTTTTGACCCGCGAAATCGCGATAAAGTTTGCGAAATACTTCCGGTTTCAGCGCCGACTGCATCGCGTCACGGATTTCTGTTAACGATGGCCAAAGATCGCGCAGAAAAGTTTCCTTGCCATCCTTGTCCTTGGCGATGGGCTCTTTGCTCAGATCGACATCCACGCGTCCAGCGAGCGCGAACGCCACCACCAGCGGCGGCGACATTAGAAAATTCGCCTTAATGTTTTGATGGACGCGCGCTTCAAAATTCCGGTTTCCCGAAAGGACCGACGCAGCGACCAGATCGTATTCGTTGATCGCCTTTTCAATATTGGGATGGAGCGGTCCGGAGTTTCCGATGCAGGTCGTGCAGCCGTAGCCGACGAGATTAAAACCGAGTTGGTCGAGATATTTTTGCAGACCGGTTTTGTCGAGATAATCGGTCACCACGCGCGAACCGGGCGCGAGCGAAGTTTTCACTGCCGGGTCGATTTTTAATCCACGTTCGATCGCTTTCTTGGCCAGCAAACCCGCCGCCAACATCACGCTCGGATTGCTTGTGTTTGTGCAACTCGTGATCGCGGCAATCAGCACGCTGCCATGACCAATCTGGCTTTTCCCGTGGCGGAACGGATCAGCGGCCGAATCTTTCAGTTCCTTCGCGGTGTCCGGGGTCGGCCGATTGCTTATCATCTCAGCCTTGTTGCGCTCTTCGCCGGGCTCGAGTCGCGCATCGGGCTTGTCGGTCGAAAGCATGTCGCCGTCCGCCGGTGCGCTGCCATTCAGTTGGACCAAATGTTTTGCGTTAAGATCGACATCTTCCTTCCCGTAACCGCCGTCCTTCACCGGTTTTTTCAATAGCGAACGAAAAGTTTCACCAAGCGCCGGAAGATTGATCCGGTCCTGCGGACGCTTCGGTCCGGCCACGGCGGGCTGCACCTCGCCGAGATTCAATTCGAGATCGACGCTGTAATCGATTTCGCCTTTCCCCGGCATGCCGAACATTTTCTGCGCGCGAAAATAATTTTCGAACGCGGCGCATTGTTCGTCAGTTCGCCCGGTCGCCCGCAAGTACGCGACCGATTCCTGGTCGATCGGGAAAAAGCCCATGGTCGCGCCGTATTCGGGCGACATGTTGCCGATCGTGGCGCGGTCCGGCACCGGCAACGAGGCCGCGCCTTCGCCATAAAACTCGACGAATTTCCCAACGACTTTTTGGGCACGCAGCATCTCGGTGATGTGCAACACCAGGTCGGTCGCGGTCACCCCTTCGCGCAATTGGCCGGTCATGTGCACGCCCACGACTTCCGGCGTGAGAAAATAAACCGGCTGACCGAGCATTCCCGCTTCGGCTTCGATGCCGCCCACACCCCAGCCGACGACGCCGAGGCCGTTAATCATCGTCGTGTGCGAGTCAGTTCCAACGAGCGTATCGGGGTAAAAAAGTAACGCAGGCATCTTGCCTGCATTCTTTTGGGTTACAGGCTGGAAGCCTGCGTTACTGAGCACGCCTTTCGCCAGATATTCGAGATTCACCTGGTGAACGATTCCGATGCCGGGCGGGATGAGCTGGAAGGTTTTGAATGCCTGTTGGCCCCACTTCAAAAATTGGTAGCGCTCGCGGTTGCGCTTGAACTCCATCTCCAGATTCAATTGCAACGCTCTGGTTGAGCCGAAGAAATCGACCTGGACGGAGTGATCGACCACGAGATCGACCGGGACGAGCGGCTCGATGATTTTCGGGTCGCCGCCGAGCCGTTTCACCGCGCTGCGCATCGCGGTAAGATCGACAACCAGCGGGACGCCGGTGAAATCCTGGAGCACGATCCGCGCGACCACGAACGGGATTTCTTCATTCGCCGGTTTCTTCGCATTCCATTTCGCCAGCGTCTCAACGTCTTTGCGCCGAACTTTTTTCCCGTCGCAATTGCGCAGCACGGATTCGAGCACGATTCGAATGCTCACCGGCAACCGCGAAATTCTCGCGACCCCTTGCTCCTCCAGCGCCGGGAGCAAATGGAGAAATCCTTCGCGGCCGTTGCCGGCGTCGAACTTCTTCAGCGTGTTGAACTCGTCCATTGTCATGTCGAGCTTCGCTCAGGATGACAATCTGTCATTTCAGTTCCGCCAGTTTCGCTTTGATGTTGTCGAAGTTAGGCAGTTGCTTCGCGTCGTCGCTGCTCTCGGCGTATTGAATGACACCGTTTTTATCGACAATGAACGCGGAACGTTTCGCCACGCCGCCCATGCCGAGGTTCAACTGCGGCAGAAACGAGTCGTAGGCCACGCCGTAATCTCTGGCGACCTTATGTTCGTAATCACTCAGCAGCGTGACGCCGATCTTTTCCTTTTGCGACCACGCTTCCTGCGCGAACGGGTTGTCGCCGCTGATGCCGTAAACTTCCGCGTTGAGATCACGGTAACCGTTCAAGCCCTGGCTCACGTCGCACATTTCGGTGGTGCAGACGCCGGTAAACGCCATTGGGAAAAAAAGCAGGACCGTATTCTTCTTCCCGAGGTTGTCGCTCAGTTTGATCTGTTTCGGGCCCTCGGCGGTTTTGGTGGGTAAAGTGAAATCGGGCGCTTTGGTTCCAACTGCAAGTGACATGGTTTGGTCCTCCGGTTTGCGTTAAATCGGGGGGAATTCAGTATAAGATCGACATCTGGCGGGTCAAAGGGAGAACGTGAAACCACCGGTTGTGTCATGTTGAACGAAGCGAAACATCTCTGATTTTTGTGTGTGTGCTGCCACTGGAAAGCAGCCCAGAGATTCTTCGCATTCGTTCAGAATGACAATGGTAGTAACCGCTTCAACGTTTCGCTATGGAACTCCTTTGGTGGTTGATCACAATCATCCTCTTCGCCGTCGGCCTGATCGGCACCGTTGTTCCAGTCTTGCCCGGGACGACCATTATCCTGGCGGCTGCCGTGATTCACCGGCTGATGCTGGGACCCGAGAAAAGCGTCGGCTGGCGAACACTGTCGATTCTGGTTGTGCTCACGCTTGCCACTTACGCGCTGGATTTTCTCGGCGCGTATTTCGGCGCGAAGTATTTCGGGGCAAGCAAATGGGGAACCTTCGGCGCAATCATCGGCGCGCTCGTCGGCCTTTTCTTCGGCATCATTGGCTTGTTTGTCGGCCCACTCGTTGGCGCGATCGTCGGTGAATTCATCGCCGGCAAACGAATGATCGATGCCGGCCGGGCGGGCTGGGGAAGTTTGCTAGGCAACCTTGGCGGGATGGTGGGCAAACTGCTGATTGCGTTGACGATGATTGTGGTGTTTCTGCTCAGCGCGCCATCGCCATTTCTAACGTGATCGAATGACTACTTCTCTTCCAACCGAACAACGTTTGGCCACACTGCGCGCGCTGCTCGAATCGCAGGAGGCATATCGAGGCCGCTTTGCGCGAGTCGCATTGATTGGAGGGACGTTGTCGATCTTGACCGCCGCGGCGTTGTTCATCAATGACGAGGTTACGCCGTTGCTCGACCGGCCGATCCGGCCGCGGGAATTCGCCTTGGCGTGGCTCATCGTGCTGGCGCTTACCGTGCTGAGCGGAGCGCTTCTATCGATAAGGGCGGCGCGAACGGCAGAGGCCGTTTCCAAGAGGCCGCGGCTAAAATTGCTGCTCGCTACTCTCGCGCCTTATTTGCTTATTCCCGGCGCGTTCACCGCGTGGTTTTTTGGCACCGGTTATCTCGGAGGCGCCGAGCTCGATCTCGTTGTCGTGTGGATCGCGTTCTACGGCCTGATGTTGGTGTCAACCGCCGTGTTTGCTCCGCGCGCGATCGTTCTTCTCGGCTGGGTCTTTCTCCTCAGCGCTGTCGCCGTGCCGCTTCTGGAGGAGAAGCTCGATCTCTGGATCGGTGACATGCCGAGTTTGCTCATGGGACTGACCTTCGGCCTTTATCATTGGATTTACGCCGTCCTCAACTGGCGAGCGAGGCTGGGCTAATTCGTCACCACTGGCTCGACAGTTGCTCCGCTAGCAGACCATGAACCTTGTCTTCGTTTTAGTCGTACTGGCGGTTGTGGGCTTGGCGTTTTTTCTCCAGAAACAGAGCAATACAGGACACGCCGCCGAGACACGCGAAGCTGTCGAGCTGGCTGCGAAAGAATCGTCACCGGCGGCGGCAACGGCAACCCCGAAAAGCCAGTCGTCGCAACCGAACTACATGAAGCGCGCGCTCGACCGCGCCCGGGATGTAAGGAACGAATCACGCGCTCGGACACAGGCGGCCCAAGATCCATGAACGGTAGGGACACCGCGCTGCGGCGTCCGGACACCCAGCCGCAGTCCCTACCACTGCAATACCTGCGGAATCGGCGGTTACGCCGGCCTTTCCGGATCGCAGAATTATGCTAAATTTGCCATCGATGGCAGATGATCGCTGGTCAGCCTCAAAAGCTGGGCCAGAGGAAAGTCCGAACACCATACGGCAGCATGCCACGTAGAAAACGTGGGCAGCCCCGACGAAAGCCGGGGTTGACGGAAAGTGTCACAGAAAAGACACCGCCGGTTCTTTGAAAGAAGCGCAGGCAAGGGTGAAAAGGCGAGGTAAGAGCTCACCGCTCGCGAAGCAATTCGCGAGGCACGAAAAACCCCATGCGGTGCAAGACAAAACAGAGGGAGGACAGCCGGTCCGATTTGATCCTCGGGTATCGTCGCACCACGGCGAATGAAAATTCGTCGGGCGCTCGGAGAAATCCGGGTGAGATAAATGATCATCCTCCCGAAGAAATTCGGGAGACAGAATTCGGCTTACCGCCATCGAACACATGAAGGGCGCTTTCGGAAACGAAGGCGCCCTTCGCTTTTTCCGCGCTTACAAACCGGCCACGAATTTTCCGATTGCCCGCAAAATCCCTTCGTCAACGTTATCCTGAGTTTGGCCTGCGGCCGTGAGCTGGCGCTTGCCCAGGATCAATGAGTGATCGCCGCCTTCCACGACGTGCAGGAAGTTCGGTGCACGCATTTCCCCGCGCACGCGCTCAAGCAGATCCAATGGACAAAGCGCGTCGCGTGTGCCCTGGATGAAGAGAATGGGCGTGTTCAACCGGCGCAAAACTTCATCGCGCAGTTTTGTCCGATCGCCCATCGCGCAAAGCGGATAACCCAGGCACACAAGACCGTTGACCGCTTCCTCAAGCGCGACATAACAACCAATCCGGCTGCCCATGCTTTTGCCGATGAGGATTGTCGCTTTTGGAGCGACGGCCAAAGCTTGCCGGTGCGCCCCGACCAACTGCGGTAGCTGGTCGGGCCGTTTCCGGCGCTCGCGCATGTAAAGATAGTCGAATGTCTGAACATCGCCGATTGTTTCGAGCCGCTTTTTCCAGGCCTGCATCCACGGGTGCGAAGACGGCGCGCCCGCGCCGGGCGCGAAGAGGAAAAACGGCCGCTGCATTCTCGAATCTAGAGCTGAAGGCGGGAACCGGCGACCTGTTCATTTGAACTTGCGGCGAATGAAAAATCGCGCAACGATCAGCCATGCTCACCGAACGACAGCAAAACGTGCTCGACTTTATCCAGCGCGAGCAGCGCGAGAAAGGAATCACGCCGAGCACGCGCGAAATTCAAAGTCATTTCGGCTTCGCCAGCCAGACTTCGGTCATGCAATACATCGCGGCGCTGGAGCGCAAAGGTTTTCTCAATCGACACGCCCGCAAGGCGCGGGCGCTGATTACGCCGGCAATGAAGGTTCGGATCACCGATGTGCCGATTTACGGCCAAATCCCGGCAGGCATGTCGGCATTGACCGAGCAGACGATCGAAGGCCACGTCTCGCTCGACGCGCGATCGGCGAATGTGTCCAGAAACCGCGGCACTTTCGCGTTGCGCGTCCGCGGCGATTCGATGATCGGCGCGCACATTCTGGACTGCGACATTGTGATTTTGGAAGACAGCAAGGACGTGCACAGCGGCGATATCGTGGCCGCGCTGATCGACGGCGAAACGACCCTCAAGCGTTACGTCCTCGAGCATGGCCGGCCCTACCTGAAAGCGGAAAACCCGCGCTATCCAAAGTTAATCCCGGCGGCTGAACTAAAGATCCAAGGCGTAATGGTGTCGCTGGTCCGCAAACAGGAGCGGCGGAAGCGAGGCTGACTGGCAGGACAGATCGGTCGGGTCTTGCATATTTGAGCGGCGATGGCCACGAATGCCTGAGAGAAATGTTCGTTTGAACATAGCAGCTACCGGTGCCATGCTTTGGCATGCCGGCGCCCAGCTCCATTGTCGATCTTAGGAAGTTGCTGGCCGAGCGGTTTCCGCAGCGCAGCACACCGGCGGCGACAGTGTTGCGGAGCGGTATCGCGTCGCTCGATCAAATCAGCGGTGGCGGGCTGCCGAAAAGTGGGATCACCGAATTGATTAGCCCCCAAATAAACGCGGGGAGCGCTTCGCTCATTCATGCGCTTGTGCAAAGCGCGCACCAGGCGAACGAGTTCGTCGCATTGATCGATGGCCGAGATTCATTTGATCCATCTGGGTTAATCAATTCGTGTTTGCATCGTTTACTTTGGGTGCGCTGCCAGAGAGCATTTGACGCGGTTAAAGCCGCGGATCTGCTCTTGCGCGATGGCAATTTCCCACGGGTGATTGTCGATCTTGTCCTGAATCCGCCGGAGGAGCTGCGCAAAATTCCCCAGACCAGCTGGTATCGTTTGCAACGGCTGGTCGAAGCGGTGCCGACGGCATGTCTGGTCATGACCCGGCAAAGCGTGGTCAGCAGTGCGCAACTGAAACTCGTGCTCGAAACGCAATGGAGCTTGGAAAGCCTGGAAAATGAGAATGCAACCGCGCGATTGCGTTTTCGCGTCCGGCGCGCGCACCTCAAATCGGAAATGAGCGATTGATGTTTACGACGATTTATTTGCCCAATTTTTATTTGCAGGCGGCGGTGCGCCATCAACCGCAGCTTCGCGCGAAGGCGCTCGCCCTGATCGAGGAACACGAAAAAAGACCCGTCGTCATTCAGCTGAATGACGCGGCCGAAGCCGCCGGGATTCGCAAGGGAATGACACCGAGCCAGGCGCTGGCGCGCTGTTTGCAGGTGGTTATCCGGGTGCGCGAGCGAGCGCAGGAAAAATTAATCGACGAAATTTTGCTCCAGCACGCGTTTACGCTCAGCCCGTTTGTGGAAGCGACCGCGCCGGGCGTTTGCACCATTCAATTTACCGACAATCGGAATCTGACGGCGAAACTGGCGCGCGTAGTCGAAAAATTAGCCAAATGCGACATTAATGCTCAGGCTGGGATTGCGCCCCTGCCAGACACAAGTTTGCTGGCGGCGCATTTGGCAGGGCCGGTCCGCGAGGTCGGCGACGCAAAAGATTTTCTCGCGCCTTTACCGATTGAAACGGTGGCGCTCGCGTAAAATCGACCGTCACCGGCGGGGCGGACGATCGGCAATTTCCGTCCGGTCCACCTGGACGGATTTTCGTTCCATCAACAGGCTGTAAACGAAACCGCCGGCGGCAGCGCCGATGAACGGACCAAGCCAGTAAACATAATGGTCGTGCCAAAAATTTGCGGCCAGCGCGGGGCCGAAGACGCGCGCGGGGTTCATGGCCGCGCCGGTCAGCGGTCCACCGAACAAGATATCCAGGGTGATTGTCGATCCAATCGCGAGACCAGCGACGCGCCGTCCGCGTTCATCAATGGCCGTGCCAAACACAACAAAGACGAGAAAGAAGGTGAGGATCGCTTCGACCAAAATCCCCTGAGTCGGGTTTAAATTGATAGCGAGCTGCGGTGTGCCAGTGACAACGACATCCCGGCCAAAAAGACCCAGACAAATCAATCCTGCGGTGAATCCGCCGAGTAATTGCGCGCTCCAGTAACGGACTGCATTGGCGATAGTCATGTGACCACCGCAAAGCAAACCGAACGTGACAGCGGGATTCAGTTGGCCGCCAGAGATATGCAGGGTCGCGGAAACAAATGCCGCGATGGTCAGCCCATGCGCCAACGCGACCGCGAGCACGTCGTGCCCCGCAGTTTTGATCGCGCCGATACCGACAAAAATCAGCGCAAACGTGCCGACGAATTCTGCGAGCCATGGACGAAGTTTTTCCATGCCCGAATGCAATCAAATTGCATTCGAAGTGACAATGCGCTTTTGGAGGGACACGCGGACGCCCTCCACCTGTTCAGCTGCCGGCGTAATTCGGATATTTCTCGCGCAACTGGCGTCCGACGCGGTCGGCCTCATCGGTTTTGCCGGCGCGCTGGTAGGAGAGAGCGGCTTTCTGCAAGGCACGCGGAGTAATGGCCGGATCGTCGTAGAGCAACGCGACGCTCATGAAAGCTTTACCGGCGTCTTCAAAACGGCCGCGCTCGAATTGCACGTCCCCGGCCAGCAGTCGCGCCTCGGCGTTTACGCGGCCTTCGGGCTGCAGGACCATGATTTGCTCCGCGATCTTTTGCGCCTCATCCGGTTTGTGCGCGGCGATTTTGACCGCGCCGAGCGCGAGCAACACTTTGGCTTTGCCCGCCGGATCGGTAGCGATCTGGAGATATTTGCCAAAAGCATTCTCCGATTCATCGAACTTTTGCTGCTTGGCTGCGGCATCGCCGAGATAAAACCAGAAGTCGGGCTTGACCGATTGATTGTCTATTTTGCCGAGGATGCCGAGGTACCTTTCCGCGGCGGCGTAATTTTTTTCGTTGTAGTACTCGATACCGAGCCACTCCAGGATTTCGCCGGGAACAATCGCGGCGAGGTTGGCCGCCAGAAACGCGTCCACTTCGCGAGTCGCGGAAGCGCGGTCGCGCAGACCGAAGTAACACGAGATGATGCGAATAGTCGCTGGGTTGAAATATTGTTCCTTGCTCAGACGCCGCGCTGCGTCTAGTGCCGGCAGCGCGCTTTTGTAGTCCTTCGCTTCGAACGCCACTTTGCCGATGTAATATTGCGCCTGCGCCGCCGCCGGGCTCTTGGGAAATTCCTTGAGCAACTGGCGGAAAGTGTCGCTCATGCCTTTTGCATTTTGCTGCTGACCAAGGATGAGGGCTTTGTTCTGCAACGCCTGTTCGCGTTCGCGGGCAGAGGAATATCTGCTCAGGAGCATGTTCCAATCGGCCAACGCCGCATCGTAATTTTTATCCTGCTGATACGCCGACGCGCGTTGGGCCAGCGCGGAGGGCGCCTGCGGATTATCGGGAAACGCCTGCAGGAAATAGTTAAACGCCTCGACGGTCCCGGCGATATCTTTCAGCAGGATGTAACACCAGCCCAGTTTGTAGGCGCATTCCGCGTGGAGCTTGGCCGGAAGCTCCGACGCGCGCAGCTCGGCGTAGATGGGCGCGGCGCGCTCATAGTTTTGCTGTTTATAAAGTGCTTCGGCTTTCAGCAGCTTCGCCTGATCGGCGCGCTCAGTGGTTGGATTGGTCGCGAGAAATTCGTCCACCTCCGGCGGCAGCGTCGAAGGATCGGAATTATAAACGTTGATCAAGCGCTGATACCGCGCGTCCTTGGCTTCTTCGCGGTCCGGATATTTTTCGATGATCTCGCGATAGAGCGCTTCGGCGTCAGCCGCGTGACCGAGTTGACGCTGGCTGTTGGCGGCGAACAACATCGCTTCGGCGCGCGCTTCCTCCGGGATTTGCGGCTGGACCTTCTTGTAATCGGCCAACACCTGAGCGTATCGGCCCGATTGATATTGCAGGCGCAGCAGGCCGACCTGCGCGAGCGCGCGCCAGCGGCCGGCCTCCGGCAGGGAGCGGCCGCGCTGGAGCAGGGCCATGGCTTTATCCCCCATCGCCTTGTCGATTTTGCCCTTCTCTGGTTGCTGCAGATCGATCGCGAGCAGGCCGGCGCGCACGGTCGCTTCGGCACGTAACGCCGGTTTCTCGGCTTCAGCGGCCAGTGCTTCATAATGCCGGAGCGCGTCGGCCTTGCGGCCGCGTGTCAGCGCAATTGCCGCCGCCGTGCGCCGGGCGTCCTCGCGATAAGGATTCGAATCTTTGACTTCGGCGATCTGCGCGTAAAGGTCCCCGGCTTCATCTTTCCGATCGAGCGCCTCGAGGCAGCGCGCTTCGAAATAGCGCGCCGATAGTGCAACCGCCGACGCTTTGGATTTGAGCGCCGACCGATGGAAAAAACCAAGCGCGGCGGCGTAATCCTTATCCGTGAAGGCCATCTCGCCGAGCGCATAGGCGGCCGGTCCGGCAAACTCGCTCTCGGGATAATCGTTCAGGATCTTTTGGAAACTGGTGCGCGCATTCGCTGCGCGATGCAGGTTGCGATAGCATTCGCCGAGGGAAAAATAAGCGTTGGCTGTCCCGGGACCGCCACGAAAGTCGTCCAGGTATTTTTGGTACTCGGGAACCGCCAGGTCGTAGAGTTTGCGAGTGAAAAGACCGTTCGCGTACTCAATCTGGCGACGATCAGCCCCTTCGGAAGGTGGCGCCGCTTCCCGTGGGGAAAGTGCGGGCGGCTCCTCAACCGGCTGCGCGCGAGTGATTGGCGGTTCCAGGACAGGTTGCGCGCGACGAATTTCCGGCTGGTATTGGCCGAACATCGCGGCCATTGGCCAGACGATGGCCAGAAAACAGCCGCAGCCGGCCGCGCTGCGCGCGAGGTTCATTTCGCCGTGGCGAAAGCGACGTTGGTTATTCCAGCCTGCGTGCAAAGGTCCAACACATTGATGATGTTTTTGTAGGCACCGGCTTCATCCCCGCGAATCACGACCGCCTGCTCGGCATTAAGCTGAACCAGACCCTTAAGCAGCTCGGTCAATTCCGGGCCGCTCAATGTGCGCCGGTTAACGACGACGTTGCCGTCCGCTTTCACGTTTACGATGACGTCTCCAATCGGCGCGCTTTTCTCTTTGGCCGAGGCAGCTTTGGGGACCTTGACGTCGAGCTCGTTTTCATTGCGGGCTGCATTCCAGGTAAGAAGAAAGAAAATCAATAGCAGTAGCAGCACGTCGACCAGGGGCGCGAGCTGAATGCCCGGATGTTGGATCGGGGCGCGGCCACGCAGGTTCATGCAAAAGTGTCGATCTCGCGAGACGTGGTGAACGTTTAAATCTCGTCCTCGAGCAGGACCGGGGCGCGCTCGAATCGTTTGTCGTGTTGCAACGACAGCAAGGCGAGGATGTGCGTGGATGCGGATTCCAATTCCGAGATCAGTTTTTGCGATTTGCCGCGGAAATAGGCATAAAAGGCCATCGCCGGGATACCGATGGCGAGACCGGCGCAGGTGTTGACCAATGCTTCGCTAATCCCGCGGGAGAGCAAGACATAGCGCGCGGTCCCTAGATCGGCCCCGAGAGCCCCGCAAGAGCGAATGATCCCCAGCACAGTGCCGAGCAGCCCAAGCAGCGGCGCAATCATCCCGATATCGGCCAGATAGGTCACCCGATTGTTCAGACTAGCGGCGACGCGGCCGCCCTCGGTCTCTGCGATCTCGCGCACCTGTTGGAAATCCGCGCCGGGATTCTTCGTCGTGAAATCGAGAATCTTTTGGACCACGCGCGCGATCGCTTCGCCATGCCGGTTCGATACCGCGAGCAGCCCGAGATAATCGCGCTTCCGCAGAAGCGCGTCGGCAGTGGCCATAAAACCGCTGGAGACAACAGCGCCGCGGCGGATCGTCATCAGATAAGTGATCAGGAGCATGACGAACAAGATTGAGAGGGCGAAAAGCAAAATCATTACCGGGCCGGCCGCCATCAGCGCATCCATGATCGTTTTCGTACGCGGAAGATCGACAATTGGCGGCGGCGCAGGACTGGCGGCCGGTGGCGCCTGCGCCAGGAGCGGAGCTGTGCTCGCGAGCATTGCGAGCAGCGAGAGCAAAATCTTCATGCCCAAAGTGCCGTAATCATAGACGGCGCGTCTGGGGATGCAACTTGCCGCCTGGATTCTAAACCCGTTGTCGAAGTTGAAGTTGCTAGGCAAAACGATCGCCGCCGATCCAGCGGCGGACGCGAAAGATATGGGCGGGCTGAACCTCGGGGTCGAGCTCGACGTAGTTGCGGCGCCCGTTCCAGGTGTAGCGCGCATCGCTCAACAGATCGTGAACCTGGTAGGCGTCGCCTTCGATTGAGCCGAATTGTTCGATCGGAACATCGACAAAGGAATGTTGTTTGTGATGCGGGTCGAGGTTCACCACCACTAGAATGATGTTGTCACGTGCCGGCGTCATTTTCCCATAGAACAGGATCGCTTCGTTGTCGGCATGGTAGAAATGCACGTTGTCGTAAAATTGGAGGGCCCGATTTTCCCTGCGGATCTGGTTCAACCGTGTAATCCATTCCTTGATGTTGCCGGGCGCGTTCCAGTCGCGCTCTTTGAATTGATATTTCTCGGAATCGAGATACTCCTCGCGCCCGGGCAGCGCCTCGTTCTCGCACAGTTCGTATCCGCTGTAGATGCCGTAAACGCTCGACATCGTGGCAGCGAGCGTGACCCGAACCATGAATGCGGGCCGGCCGCCATCCTGGAGATAGAACGGCAGGATGTCCGGTGTATTTGGCCAGAGGTTGCCGCGAAAATACTCGCGCATCTCGGTTTGAGGCAGCTCGGTCAAGTATTCGGTCAGCTCGCTCTTGGAATTTCTCCAGGTAAAATAAGTGTAACTCTGAGTGAAGCCGGCTTTGGCCAGCGCCTTCATCATCTTGGGTTTAGTGAACGCCTCGGCGAGAAAGAGCACGTCCGGATAGCGGTCGCGCACCTCGGCAATGAGATATTCCCAAAAGGCAACCGGTTTGGTGTGCGGATTATCGACGCGAAAAATGCGCACGCCACGTTTCCCCCAAAACAGGATGATACTCACCATTTCCGCCCAAAGCTCCGGCCAGTTTTCGCAACGAAAATTGAGCGGGTAAATGTCTTCGTATTTTCTCGGCGGATTTTCGGCGTATTTGATCGAGCCATCCGGGCGTTTGTAGAACCATTCGGGATGTTCGCGCACATAGGGGTGGTCGGGAGAACAATTGATCGCGAAATCGAGCGCGATTTCCATTCCGCGACGGCGCACTTGTTCCTGGAGCCAGTCGAAATCTTCGAACGTGCCGAGGGAAGGCTCGACTGCTTTGTGTCCGCCGGCCTCGCTGCCGATGGCCCACGGCACGCCGGGGTCGCCCGGCTGGGCAACAATCGCGTTATTCCGGCCTTTGCGATTCGTATGCCCGATCGGATGGATCGGCGGAAAATAGATGACATCGAACCCCATGGCTTTGGCGTCGTCGATTCGCTGCAAACAGTCGCGGAAAGTCGACCCACGATCGCCGCGTCCTTCGGCCGAGCGCGGAAAAAACTCATACCACGCGCCGATTTGCGCCGCGGGGCGGTCGACAATGACGCGGGCGGGCGGCGCGTATTGAGTGGCAGCGGAGCGGTCGGGATAGCTCGCCATTAGCACATCGAGCTCGCCCGACTGCGCAATGGCGTTGACTTGCCCGCTCTCGCTCGTTCGCAACAGGTCCGAGAATTCGCGCAACCGTCTTGCATCCGCCGCCACCTTCGCGCGTTTGGCCGCGGCTCCGAGCAACGCGGCGCCTTCGAGTATTTCGGCGGTGAGATTGGAAACGCCGGCTTCGAATTTCGCTGCGAACTCGCGCTGCCACGCGCGAAACGTGTCGGTCCAGGCCTCGACGGTGTATTCGTAGGTGGCGCTTTCGTAAAGTGTGCACACCCCGCGCCAGCGATCGTTATCAACGTGCGTCATGGGCGTTTCCTGCCAGCGCCGCTTGCCCAGGACACGCCACCTCAAGACTGCGGCCACGACATCATGGCCATCCTTGAAAATGTCCGCTTCGACAACGAGGTCCTCCCCGACGATGCGTTTAACCGGGTAGCGCCCGCCGTCGATGAGCGGCTGCAAATTTTCAATCACGGCGGTGGGAAAGGCCCGGACCATGGGGCCTTCAATCAACTGAAATTAACCTGCCGCGAAAGAGGAAATCGCGCCTGCGCTAAGATCGACAACCGCTTAGAGAGTGAAATAGAACGCGCACTCGTACAATCCCGAGCTGCGCGTTTCTTCGCGGCGGACAGGCGTGCTGAGGACGGCCTCAAACATGTCCTGCTCGAGCCGGCCGACGATCGGATATTGCTCGAGCAGGTTTATAATCGGCGAGTGACACTCCAGAATCTGCGTCCCGCCCTGCTTCGGGTCGTTTACAACTTGCGCCATGTAACCTTCGTTATCACGCACTTTTGCCAGCCATTTTGAGCGCTCGAGCACGGTCGAACCCTTGACTTTGGCCTTCAGCTCGGCCGTTTTGCGGGCAAACACATTGTAAAGAAGTTTTTCCGCCGCGTTCGCGCCATAAATTTCCTGCGTCGATTTAAGCAACTCGAGAGTCAACCTGTTGCTGTCGGTCTGGAAAAGATCGTGCGTGCGCGACGTCAACCGATACACCATTTCGGGACGCCCCATTTTCTGCGGGCGCCGCCACGTATCGAGATAGCCATCACGCTGCAGAGTGAGGCAGTGTTGTTTGATACCCATGTAGCTCATCCCCATCTTGGAGACGAGCTCGTTGACCGACATTCCTTTGGAGCGTTTGAGTGAGTTGAGAATTTCCAGCCGCTGCGTGCGGCCGATCTCGGCGAGCAACCGTTGATTCATGTGGTGAGCGATGTCCAAGTTGCCGGATTGTATCGGTCTAAATTTGGGGAATGCAACCTTAATTCCGTGAATTGCTTATCCGCGAAAAAACCGGGATCGTTTCCAGCTCACCGAAAAGGAAGATCGACAATCTGCACCGAAACCGGGTTCGGCGCGTCTGCCGCGGCCGTGGCGGCGAGGCTCGTGCCGGGGGAATTAAAGCCTCGCTTTACATAACCAAGCGCGATGGTTTTGCCCAGCCGGGCATTGTCGCCGGCACTTGTGATCCAGCCCACTTCTTTTGCGCACTCGGCCCCACCGTACAACCGTACCCCCTGGGCAAGCGGAGCGCCGGCTGCCGCCACCAAGCCGCACAATCTCTTGTTCGTTTGTCCGGACATCTTCATGCGCGAAATGGTTTCCTGCCCGATGTAGCAGCCTTTGTCGTAATCGATGCAACGCCCTTCCAAATTCGCTTCAATTGGAATGATCTCCGGCGTCAATTCGCGGCCCCAGTGGGGAATCCCCTGCTCCAGCCGGAAGATTTCCGAGCAGTCCGGACCACAAAAGCCAAACTGCTCGAACAGCTCCGCGACCATCCCTTCCCGATGGTCGCCTGCAACCCAGACGTCCCATCCCGGCCCACCGAAACGATTAGCCGACGTAAGCCTGTACTCGCGGCCAAGTGAGGGGCGCTCCGGATCGAAGATGTGCAAGATCGACAATTCATCCGTGACGTCCTTTACCTCAACGTCGTCAGCAATGATGTAGCGTTCGAGGCGCTGCGGCAGCGATCCGCGCAATTCGGAATCGGCGTCGAGCAGGAACGAATCTGGCTCGGCAGTGAGAAAAAGGTGCGCATCCATTTTGCCTTTGGCGTTGAGGATGCACGCCTCGAGCGCCTCTGACTCGCTCGCCTTGCGCGCATCGTTTGTCAGCTGACCATTAAGAAAGCGAAGGCGGTCGCGTCCGCCGACACGCAGTTTGGCGCGCCTGGACAGATCGAAGAGCGCACCGTCCGCCGGACGACGCGACGCCGTCATCGTGGCTGCGCTTCGCCGGACTTTTCGCCACTAATCTGCCGGCGCCACCATCGGCCAAATAGGTTTGCCTCTAATTCTGCCTGCTCTTTTTCCTCCGGCTGCGCCGGTGCGGGTGCGGCTGGTTCTTCGGCCGCAAACGTTGCATTCTCCGGCGCTGGCTGTGGCTCTTCGTCGGCGGCAGAAATCTCCTCCGTTTTTGGAGCTATGACACTGACCGTTTCGGATGTTTCCTGAGCCGCCATTTCCGGCGTCAGCGGAACGAACGTGTCGGGTTCCTGCGCTTGCGCCGGTTCGGTCGCGAATTGCTGTGGAAACGGAACGAACGGCACCTGCCCGGGAAACAACTGTGGCGTTGCCGCCTCCTGAGCCGCGGGCGTTTGCAGTTGCGCCAGGTACCGGCGCGCCACGGCTGAATAATCTTCCTCTTCGTGGCCGTGCTGCATTTGCTCCAGGAGCCGGTCGCGCGTGGCGGCGGTAATCGCCAGTTCAAGGTGATGGGTGAGCCCGAGGCGGATGGCGATCTGAATATCCTTGAGCATGTGTTTGATGGAAAAGTGCGGCTCAAAATCGCGCGCGATCATCTTCGGCAATTTCATCTCCAGACATTTCGAGTTGCTGGCGTTGCCGCGCATTGCTTCGACGAACTTCTCGAGCGGAAGGCCGACCGTTTGGATCAAAGCCAGCGCCTCGGCTGCGGCCTGCACGCTGGCAGCAGTGACAATGTTCGTGGCAACCTTAACGGCCGTGGCCTGACCAATCTCGCCGATCATGATAATTTCCTTGCTGCTCGCTTCCAGAATTGGGCGGCCCTCCTTTAACGCGACTTCGTCTCCTCCGATATAGTAGACAATCTCGCCTTTTTCGGCAGCGAGTTTGCTGCCTGTGAACGGCGCCTCGAGAAAGCGCCCGCCCCGACGCTCGACCAGTTCCGCGGCCTGGTGCATCGATTGCGGCGAAACCGTGGGATGCGCAAAGACGATATGACGCGGCGCCAACGCCGGTGTCAGATGCTCGGTCACTTGGAGCAGCGCCTCATCGTCAGCCACGAAAATTTGCAGGTAATCGCACATCTCGGCGAGCTCGGCCGGCGAACCGACGAAGTTCGGCACCGGCCTGGGCGTTCGGTTCCACACAAAAACGTGAAATCCCTTTTTACGCAGGTTTTCCGCCACTCGGCTGCCGATAATGCCGAGGCCGATCACGCCAACGTTTTTTCGAATCTTCCGGGCCATATTGCTGCCCTGGCTGGGACCAGTGGTTCCGTCAAACTGAAGGCAATCCAGCCCGACAGGCAATGCCGAAGTTCATCCGGTTGATCGCGTCGAGCTAAAAGCGGACAAATTCTACCTGCTCAAGAAGCCGGGCAGGCAGATAGGAAACAGCAATCCGCCGTTTCTGGTTTTCGAGGCTGCACGCGATTTCCGGTTGCACTTCGTCGGTGCCCATTTGGCGCGCCGGTTTGAAATCGGTCACCTCGACAATGTGAAACCCAAGCTGCGTCCGAACCGGTGGACTGATTTGCCCGACCTGCAATTTGCGCACCGCGGCAAAGAAATCTGCCGGCATCCGCGACTCCGTGAAAAATCCCAGGTCCCCGCCGCGGGCTTTTGTTGCCTCGTCTTCGGATTCGAGCGCAACGAGCTCGAAAAAATCTTCACCCCCGGCGAGTCGCTTTGAGAGCGCTTCAATTTTGGCGCTCTTTTGCTCGACGATTTCACGTGGAGTTTCCGGCGGCGCCGCGAGAAACAAATGGCTGGCGCGAAACCGCTCGGGCTGAACAAACGCCTCCGGATGCATCGCGTAAAAGGCGCGGCATTCATCGGGCATTATCTGAAGTTCCGGCCCAATCTGCTGCCGAACCCACCGACCTGCGCGCAGATCGTCGGAAATTGTCCGGCGCAACGAACGCTCGGCGAACCCGCTTTTTCCCAGCGCCTTGCTCCACTCTTTTGCGTCCCCGAATTGGCGCCTGAGCAAGTCCACTTCGCGATCTACTTCATCCGGCCCGATCTTTTCCTGCCTTCCCAAAGCTCGGGCCACACTGGTCGCAATCAGCCAGCGCAAAATCTGGGCCCCACTTTGTCCAACATGTCGATCTTGCGGTTCACCCGCCGCCTCGGCTTTTTCAGCAATCATGCGGTCCACATCAACCTGGTAGATCCCCTGACCGTGTACGAGCGCCAGCAAACGGCCGCGGCCAAACAACCGCCCAATCGTGTCGCGACCGACCGGCAAGTGCAGTATCCACTGACCGGCGGCGATCCCGGCAATACAAATGACGACCACAGTCAAGACCGCCAACCCCCCCTTCATTTGAGTGCGAATTGCGACAGATAGTAAGCCGCCACCGACCCCACTACGTGGAGACTTTCGGCGCTTAACTTGTCCATCGTGTCGTCCGCCGTGTGCCACCAGGCGAAATCAAAATCGATGATGTCGATCGTTGGAATACCGATGCGATTGAGCGGTGTGTGATCGTCGGTGATCGAGCCGTCGTAATAGGCGAAGTAATTGCGCAGCTTGAGCGCCTCGGCTGCCGCAAAAAGATCGTGCGCCATCTGCGGCGGGGAATCGAGCGGCAGCGTGACGTTCAGGGAGCGGTCGCCCACCATGTCGAACAAGATCCCGCCGCGGAATTGCTTCGCACTGCCGGAGAGTTGTTTTGCGAAATATCGGCTGCCGTAAAGACCGTCCGTCTCGGAAAAGTTTTCGTAGGCTTCTTCACCATCAAAGAAAACAAGCGCGACGCGCGCGGCCAACGTCGGGTGACGAGCAAGCACTGCCGCCATTTCCAGGAGAACGCCGGTGCTTGAGCCGCCGTCGTTCGCGCCGACAAATTGGAGGTTCTCGAAAAATTTCGTGTCGTAATGGGAGCAAAGCAGAAACACCGGTAACACGCGCGCTTGCGCCGGAAAACGCGCGACCAGATTCACAAAGGCGACTTCGCCGCGCGGCGTGTGCTGCGTGAATGGCTGCCGCTCAACCTGCCAGCCAGCGAGGCGCAGTTGATTGTCGATGTAAGCCCGGGATTTTTCGATCGCTTCAGACCCCGGCGGCCGGGGGCCGAACGCGACCAGATGCCGGACGTGAGCCAGCGCTCTTTCGCCGGAAAATTCCTCCGAAAGTTTTTGCTTTGAATCAGCTGCCGATCCGCCGCGCGAGCAGGACACGAGAAGCAAAACAAGGAGTAATGGAGTAACGAAGTCGTGAAGTAATCTCACCTGAAAACATCAGCCCATCACTCGATTACTCCGGTATTTCCGGATCACTCCGCCGATGGAAGTCCCAGCATGGTCATGATCCGCTGGAGGTCGGCATCGCCGTAGTATTCGATCTCGATCCGGCCGCGTTTCTCCCCGTGATGCAGCGCCACATGCGTGCCGAGACGTTGTTGCAGGCGGTTCTGTAAATCCTGGATGCTTGCGGGGGTGGAGGTCGTGTCCGCCTGTCGGGATTTGCGCCGTGAGCGGCCGATCCCGAGTTGTCGCGCGACGAGCCGTTCGGTCGTGCGCACGCTGGCGTTGCGCCGCAGAATCATCTCGGCCACGAGCAACTGGTCCTCGGCGGCCTTCAACGCGAGCAGAACTTTGGCATGCCCGACCGAGAGTAAACTTTGGCCGACCCAGGTTTGCACCTGCGGATGCAAATCGAGCAGCCGCATCGCGTTCGCTACCGCCGCGCGGCTACGACCGACCTTTAATGCGATATCTTCCTGACGCAGCCCAAATTCCTCTGCGAGCCGCGCATAGCCCTGCGCTTCCTCGATCGGATTGAGATCGCTGCGCTGTAAATTTTCAATCAACGACAGTTCGAGCACTTCCAAGTCGTTCGCGCTGCGGATAATCGCCGGTACTTCCGTCAGTCCCACTTCCTGCGCCGCGCGCCAGCGCCGCTCGCCTGCGATCAGCTCGCACCGTCCACCGACCTGCCGCACAATCAGCGGCTGAATGATCCCGTGTTGCCGGATCGACTCGACCAATTCCTGCAACGGCTCGGGCGCGAAATTCTTCCGCGGCTGCAGCCCGCTCGGCACAATACTATCGAGACTGATCTGGTGAATTTTGTCTTTGGGCGCAACATCGCCATCTTCGTGCCGCGCCAGCGGCGGCCGCGCACTGATGAGCGCGCTCAGCCCCTTGCCCAAACCGGTCTTCGCCATGTGGCTGAGGCTATCGGAACAGTGCGCATAAGGCAAACGACAAGCAGCGACCGCTCTGTTTGTTGCGCCGGTTTGCCGCGACAGATAGCATCACGAACGTGGCAACGCCTTCACAGGTCTTCACACTCGGCCATTCGCCGGACCCCGATGACGCGTTCATGTTTTATGCAATGGCGCAAAACAGGATCGATTTGCGCGGCTACCGCTTCGAACATTGGCTCGAAGATATTCAGACGCTGAACGAGCGGGCATTGCGCGGCGAGCTGCACATTTCGGCGATCTCCATTCACGCTTACGCTTACGTCGCCGACAAATATGCCCTGCTGCCGTGCGGCGCGAGCATGGGCGATGGCTATGGCCCGATTGTCATCGGGAAAATCTTAACTCAGAAATCCGAAATCAGAAACACGCTGCGCGATTGCGTCATTGCGGTCCCCGGCAAAATGACGAGTGCCTATCTGGCGCTGCAGCTTTATCTCGGGGAGTTCGAACATGTCGTGGTGCCGTTCGACCGGATCTTGGAGGCGCTGAGCAATGGCAAAGCCGATGCCGGTTTACTCATTCATGAAGGTCAACTCACCTACGCCAGTGCCGGTTTTCAAAAGATTGTCGATCTTGGCGAGTGGTGGAAAGGCCGGACCGGATTGCCATTGCCTCTCGGCGGCAATGTTCTGCGCAAAGACATCCCGGCGCGCCTGCAGCGTGATCTCGCGGAGATCATTCGCGAGAGCATCGAGTATGGTTTATCGCATCGCGCTGAAGCGGTGAAACACTCGATGGCCTACGCGCGCGATCTGAGCACTAGCCTGGCCGACAAGTTCATCGGCATGTACGTGAACGACTACACGCGCGACTATGGTGAGCGCGGACGCGCGGCTGTGCGCAAATTCCTCGGTGAAGCTCACCGAAGCGGATACATCGACGCGCCCGTGGGCGTCGAGTTTGTCGAGTAACGAAGCCTTTGCCTGCGAAAAATCCCACCGGAAAAGCGGCGGAACACCCTCCAAAAGCCTGCTATTTCTTGGGCTTTTGCGTTTTGTCCGCCTGTTTCATGACGAACGATTTCACGCGCTCGAATTCCTTCTGGAAGCCATTGGCAAAGTCGTGCGTTCCATACTCGAAAAGCACAACGAAGCTGAACGTGAAAAAAAGGAACAAAATGAACCAGAAAAGGCCGCGCAGAAGTGCCATGGGTGGATGCTAACTTGGTGGTGCTATTGGGTCAACGCTGCATATCGCGCGCCAACTTCGCGTTGAACCTGGGAGTTTGAACTGCCATGCTTCTGCGGCCATGCGCGTGCCGTTGCTCGACCTGACAGAACAATATCGCGCGCTGGCCGAAGCTATTGGAGCCGAGCTGGACGAGATCTTTGCCACGCAGCGCTTCATTCTCGGCCCGAAACTAGAGCGGTTTGAGCAGGCGCTGAGTCGATATCTCGGCAGCCCACACGCAATCGGCGTCTCCTCCGGCACAGATGCCCTTTTGGCAACGTTGATGGCAATGGAGATCGGGTCGGGCGATGCGGTCCTGACCACTGCGTTCAGTTTTTTTGCGACGGCCGGATGCATCGCTCGCGTCGGCGCGCGGCCGGTCTTCATCGATATTGATGGGGCCACGTGCAATCTCTCGCCGGCTGCCCTTCGATCATACATCGACAATCACTGCCGCCAATCCGGCGGCAAACTGCTGGCGCCAACAGGTGAGACGATCCGCGCAATCGTGCCGGTGCATCTGTTTGGCCTGGCGTGCGAGATGGATAAGATAATGTCGATCGCGCGCGAGCATCGGCTGCTGGTGATTGAAGATGCCGCCCAGTCAATCGGTGCGGAATACCCGAGCTCGGCTGGAGTCGCGAAAACCGGAACAACGGGCGATGCCGGATGTTTTAGTTTTTATCCGTCCAAGAATCTTGGCGCCGCCGGCGATGCGGGAGCGGTGGTTTGCCGCTCGGATGGTTTGGCGAAACGGCTGCGGACCTGCCGCGACCATGGAATGGAGCCACGTTACCACCATGAGTTTATCGGCGGCAATTTCCGGTTGGACGAGATCCAGGCGGCGATCCTCAAGATCAAGCTCACATTTCTGGAGGATTGGGCGAAGGCCCGCCGCGCCGCCGCGGATTTTTATGGCGGTGAATTCGCGCGCAGCGATTTGATGGGTCGAGTTGCGTTACCAGCCGGACCGTATCGGGACCGCGGCCTAGCCAACCATCACGTCTACTACGTGTACGCTATTCGCACATCACAGCGCGACGGATTACGCGAGCACCTTGCCCGACGCGAGATTGAAACAGCGATTTATTACCCACTGGGTTTGCACGAGCAAAAATGTTTTGCGTATCTCGGTTACAAAAACGGCGATCTGCCCGAAACGGAACGGGCGGCGCGCGAGATTCTTGCACTGCCGATCTATCCGGAAATTTCGCGCGACGCGCAAGCTTACGTCGTAAAGGCGATCGTTGATTTTTTTCGATAAGGATCGACAATTAGCGTCCACCTCCGCGGCAATCCCTGTGTCTGCACGCGCGCAAGCGAAGGGTAGGTACCGAAGTGGCCAAACGGGGCAGACTGTAAATCTGCTGGCTTTACGCCTTCGCTGGTTCGAATCCAGCCCTGCCCACTTCTTTTTGACCGCCGCTCTTAACGGCGACGGCGCCGTGTGCCGCGGGATTTGGCTCGGGAGGATGTCGATCGTCGGCGTGCTTTCGCTGCGCCGCGACGCCGAGCCGGACGTTTTCGCGCTGCCCGGGCGGTTGAGCGTTTCTTTGTCGCCTTGGGCCGCGCCGCTTTCTTTCCACGCGATTTGGCAGCGGCTCTTGTTCGACGACGTTTTGCGGGCCCTTTAGTCAGCCGTTTGAGCACGCGCTGCGCTGCGGGTGCAATTGGCTTACCGGCGGCTGCTCGTTTGCCGGCAATCGCACCAACCGCTCCTCCGACGGCCGCGCCTACCGGTCCCGCCACGCTTCCGATCAGCGCACCGGCTGCGGCGCCTGCCACCGGTTTGGAAATCGGTGGAATGTCGATGTTTTCAGATGGTTGCTGGGTTCGGCCTGTCTGTTCTTGTGATTCGTCAGCCATAAAAATGCGGAGCTCCTTCTCGATTGGTGATTGATTCGTTAATCAATGTTCGAAGAACAACGGGGCCGCAGCCGTGTGCTGCTTGAACTTCTGCCGAATAGAGACAAAAAGCGCCTGATATCTTCGTCGATTCAAGAGCTTTTTGGAAGAAGCTGCGCGTTAGCGGCCGCGTCTCTGCCCACCTTCACGGCGGCCACCACCGTAGCCGCCGCCGCCGCCGCCATAACCGCCGCCGCCGCCGCCGTAGCCACGCCCACCACCGCCGCCGCCGGGCGGCCGAGCCTCGCGCGGGCGCGCTTCGTTGACAGTCAAGGGCCGGCCCTCGACGGTTTTGCCATTAAACTGCGTGATGGCGTTTTGCGCTTCCTGCTCCGAGCTCATCGTTACAAAGGCAAAGCCGCGCGATTTGCCGGTGAATTTGTCCTGCATCAGCATGACTTCCTGGACGGCGCCGGCCTGCGAGAAGAGCTCCTGCAGTTCGTTCTCGGTCGTGTTGAAGGAGAGATTTCCTACGTATAATTTGGTTCCCATTGAGTTTACTGTGGAAAATGCGGCTAGGTTACTGTTCCCGCTTTTCGGGTTTCAAATCGCCACGGAGTAAACTCCAACTGACAATCCACCAACTACCGAGCTGCTGTTTTCGTCGGGGCTCATTTGTATGGTGAGTAAAGTGAGAAAGCAACAACAATCGCGGCGGAGCTAAGGTGATGTTTACATCTAGCGTTTCCGGCGTGAAAAGTGCGCCAGCGCGTGTTGCCGTTGTCGGTGCCGGCATCGTAAGTCCTTTGGGCTTTGGGCTCCACGAGACGCTGACGGCGCTCCAACAGGCAAAGGATTGTGTCACCCCCGTAACGCGCTTTTCGGTCGAGCGTTGCCGTTGCAAAACTGCCGGTCAGTTAAGCGACGAGCGCCTTGAGGGCAGCCACATGGAGCGACGCGATCGTCGCCTGCACCGGGCTTCGCGCATGATGATCAGCGCGCTAGACGAAGCATTAAGGCAAGATCGACAGTTTGCCCCGCAGCTAACGGTTATCGGCACCACAAGCGGCGGGATGACCTTCGGCGAAAACTACTATCGCGCCTTACACCGCAGTGGCGACCTACGCCACGCCGCGGCTTGGATTGCTAATTACCCGCCACAAAAACCGATCATTGACGCGCAACAACGGTTTGGCATTGAAGCTCCCTGCCAGGTGATCGCGAACGCCTGTGCCTCCGGCACAAACGCAATCGGTCACGCTTTTGAGTGTATCCGGTCCGGACGTTACGAACGCGTGTTGACCGGCGGCTACGACGCGCTTTCCGAACTCGTCTTTGTTGGCTTTGATTCGTTGCAAGCGGCCACACCGGAAAAATGTCGTCCGTTCGATCGAAATCGCTCCGGCATGGTTCTGGGCGAAGGCGCGGCAGTCCTTGGACTGGAAAACTGGAAAACGGCGCGAGCACGTGGAGCCACCGTTCTCGGGGAGATCGTCGGGTATGGAATTTCGACTGACAATTTTCACATGACTCAACCCGATCCATCTGGCGCCGGGGCGCGGCTCGCCATGGAACGCGCGCTGGCGAGCGCAAACATTTCGTCAGATGCGATCGATTACGTCAACGCGCATGGCACAGCCACGCTGTTCAATGATGCGGCCGAGGGCAAAGCGATCGCGCAATTGTTTGGCCGCGTGCCGGTGAGCTCAACCAAAAGCATGATGGGACACTCGTTAGGCGCGGCCGGCGCGATTGAGGCGATTGTTTGTCTGCTGGCGTTGCAGCATCAGTTCCTGCCGCCAAACATCAATTTTCGTGCTGCGGATGAAGATGTCGATCTTGCCATCGTAGCGAATGAATCGCGGCCGGCGTCGTTGCAGACAGTGCTCTCGAACTCCTTCGGCTTCGGCGGCACCAATGCATCGGCAGTGTTCCAGCGCGCGACCACATGAGTCTGGCGATTGCGGGGATGGGATGGGTCACCCCGCTGGGCAGCGGTATCGATTCGGTCTGGACCCGTTTACTCAAAGGCGAAGAAGCCGTGGCCGAGGAGATTGTCTCGCCACGTGGCAATCGACCTTATCTCGCATTCCGCGTGCCCGATTCCGCGCTTGCCAACCTGCCGCCGAATCCGCGGCTCCGACGCGTCAGCGCGATTTCACGCTTTGCCGTGGCCGCTGGTTTGCATGCATTGGAAAACGCGGGAGTGAAAGTCGACCCAGGAACGGCCGAACGAATCGCGCTCGTTTTCGCAATTTCGAATGGCGGCGTGATCTACACGAGGCGGTTTTACAGCGATATTGTCGCAACGGGCGCACAGGCGGCCAGTCCGCTGTTGTTTCCCGAGACGGTGTTTAACGCGCCGGCCAGCCATCTGGCAGCGCTGCTCGGGACAACCGGCGCCACATACACTCTCGTGGGAGACGGCGCCGTGGGGCTGCTGGCGATTCGAATGGCCGAGGATCTCATGAACAATCAGGCCCTCGACTATTGCCTCGTCGTCGGCGCAGAAGAAGTGGACTGGCTGCTTTGCGCTGCGTATCGGCAGTGGCGGCTGCTGCGGCGGCAAGCGCCGATCGAGCCATTCAGAAAACCGCCGCGCGGAACGATCTTAAGCGAAGGCGGCGGGGCGATCTTGCTCGGTCGTAGCGGTCCGGTCCGGCTCGAAAAAACGCATCCCGGCGGTAATTACCGCAGCCGCAGAGAAGCAGGCAAAGTTTTGAAGATGATTTTTGCCGAGCTTGGCGGTGATGACAGCGAGTTTACCATTGCGAGTGCGAACGGCACATTTGTCGATCAAGTCGAAGCTGAAGTGCTCTCGCAACTGGCTCCCGATACGGCGACTTATACGGTCAAGCCGGCTTTGGGCGAAAGTGTCGGTGCCGGCGGTGTGTGGCAGGTAATTGTCGCTGCGCAAGCGCTTCGGACCGGCAAGCTTCCCCCACTCCGTCGTGCTCCTGACGCACTGCCCTTTGCCACAGCCAGTTCGCCAGGCTGGCGTGGCGAAGCGACCCGTGCAGTGGCGATCAATTGCGGTCTAAACCAGCAGATCGCCGGCGTCCGTTTGGCCAGAGAAAGCTGAGGGCACAAGCTGCTCTCGGGCGCTGGTTTGAGCAGTGCTGCCGGGGATTTACCTTTGCAAGATGGCGTTGCTCCGGTACCTTCGGCGTCCGCCATGCGAACGCCGCTAGGGTCATTGGTCGCGCTGCTCGCGGCCGCTGGGTTAGCCAATGCGGCGATCAAAACTCCCGAAAATCTGCCGATCGAAATCACATCGAACGGTGAAACCAAATATGAGGAGGGCATCGCCACGGCGCGCGACAATGTCGCGATTCATATCGGCGACACGGACATCTATGCCGATTACGCCCAATACAATTCGGCTACTCACGAGGTGACGGCGGAAGGCCATGTGCGCATCTACCGCGATGTGACCGTTTACCTGGCGGAGCGCGCTGTTTATAACACGGACACCAAAGAGATTCGCGCCAGCCAGGTGAGGAGCGAGACGGACCCGTATTTTTTTAGCGGTGAAAACGTTTCCCAGATCACCGAGAACGGCTACCGGATTGAGAATGGCATCTTCACGACGCACGACTCGCCGAACCCTGACTTTCACCTGCGCGCACACACGATCCGCGTCTACGAGAAAGACCGGGTCGTTTTTCAAAACGTAGTCTTATATGTCGGCAAAGTGCCGATCTTGTGGTGGCCATATCTCTACCAATCGCTCAACGACGCATTCAGTTTTTCCATTTCGCCGGCGTATTTGAGCTCATGGGGACCGTCGCTCCTGACCGCGGTCAGTTTCCCAATCAGAGACAACATCAAAGGCCGATTGCGCCTCGACTATCGTGGCCGCCGTGGACTGGCCGTCGGATTCGAAGCGGACACGAAGTATGGCAAAGACGAGGAGAGCTGGGCGAAGCTGAAGACCTACTATTTGCAGGACCAAAATCCGTTGCTCAATCAGACGAACGCTTTGCGCAAGGACGTGCCGACCGGCCGATACCGCGTCAGTCTGCAAGACCGGACCGAGTTAACCGAGGACATTTACGGCATCGTGAATGTGACCAAGCTGAGCGACCCATTCCTGATGCAGGACTTCTATCAGAGCGAATTCCGGATTGATCCCGTGCCTGACAACGTGATCGCTCTCGCCAGGACGAGCTCGTTCTACACCTTGACGGGAATCGCGCGCTTTCAAGCCAACGAATTCTTCGACCAGACGGAGCGCCTTCCCGAAATAACTCTCGATATCAAGCGGCACGCTCTTTTCGGCAGCCCAATTTTTTACGAAGGTGAAAGCGGCTTTGCCAATCTGCGCCGAGAATTTCCGGCTGATTCTGCGTTTGAGAGCTATGGCACGACCCGCTTCGATTCGTTCCACCAGCTCACCTATCCAAATACCTATTTTGGCTGGCTATCGGTCGTGCCGCGAGTCGGCTTTCGCGGCACCTATTACGGAGATAGCCGCGACCTCGGCAAAACGATCTTCCCCCTGGATACGAATCCCTTCGTCGACCCGGAATTTCTTCTTCCGAATCCGACGCCGGCCAACCCGATCCATTTCGCCGGCGACACTTTTCGCACCGTGTTCAATGCGGGAACCGAGGTATCGTTCAAGATTTCCCGCAGCTGGGAAAATGTGCAAAGCCGCGCGCTCGGATTGGACGGACTTCTCCATGTGATTCAGCCGCTCACCAATTTTTCTTACGTCGCTGAAAACGGTCCGAATCCGGCGGAGATTTTGCAGCTCGACCGGTTCCAGCCTTCGACGCAATTGCGGGCGATCGATTTTCCCCAGTTCACATCGATCGACTCGATCGATAACTGGACCGTCTGGCGGGTCGGCATCCACAACCGGCTCGAGACAAGACGCGACGACGAAACCATCACGTGGTTCGGGCTCGACACCTACCTCGACGTCAATCTCGACAATCCCTACGATCGGACGCCGTATTCGAATTTGTTCAATAACCTCGTCTTTGCCCCATTGCCGTGGGCAAGATTCACCGTCGGTTCTCAGGTCCCGGCTTTCGACAAGGGGTTCACCGAGATCAATACCTCGGTCGTCGTCCAGCCGCTCTCCAACCTCCAAATCAGCCTGGGCCATCGCTACCTGAACGAAAACCCTTCTTTCGCCGACAGCAGTTTGTTCGTTGTCGGTGGCTACTACCGGCTGAATGACAACTGGGGCATCGGTCTTCAGGAAATTTACGAACAGGCCACTGGCATTCTCGAACAGCAGCGCTACGAGCTTTATCGCGATCTGACCAACTGGGTCGCTTCTTTCGGCGCCGTCATACGAGACAGCAACGGTGTCAAAGAATATGGCGTCCTCTTCACGCTGACACTGAAGGCATTTCCGAAATTTGGCTTCGACTTGAATTTCGATCCTGCCGGCCCGGGCGAATAACGAGAGCGCGGGACGAACTTTGGCCTGCGGCCTTGCGCTTCGCATATGGCGGCTAAGTTGTCGCCGCTCATTTGCCTATGGACATTTCAATTATCGGCTCGGGCTACGTAGGTCTGGTCACCGGCGCGTGCTTCGCCGATATCGGCCACAACGTCGTCTGCGTAGATAATGACGCACGCAAGGTCGAGACGCTGCGCGCCGGTAAAATACCGATCTACGAACCGGGACTTGAGGAAGTGATCCATCGCAACGTCTCCGCGCGACGCCTGCATTTTAGCGACAGTATCAAAGAAGGTGTCGATAATTCGCTCATCGTCTTTATCGCCGTGCCGACTCCGGCGCAGCCCAACGGAGATGTCGATCTTAGCTTCATCGAGAAAGTCGCCCGCGAAATCGCGGGTGTTTTGACCAGTTACCGTGTGATTGTCGATAAAAGCACGGTGCCGGTGAAAACCGGCGAGAAAGTGGCGGAATCGATCAAACGCTACAACCGCCAAGGCGCGACCTTCGACGTGGTGAGCAATCCGGAATTTCTCCGCGAAGGCTGCGCCGTGCACGATCTGATGCACCCCGATCGAATTGTGATCGGCGCGCAAAGCGATCGCGCCATCGATCTGATGAAAAAAGTTTACGAGCCGTTCATGGCGCCGATTCTGGTCACCGATATCAACAGCGCCGAGCTGATTAAACACGCAGCCAATTCATTTCTCGCTCTCAAAATTTCATACATCAACGCCGTCTCCGCCATTTGCGAGGCGAGCGGCGCGGATGTGCAAAAGGTTGCCGACGGAATTGGAATGGACCGCCGAATTGGCCGCGATTTTCTCAACGCCGGAATTGGCTATGGTGGCTCCTGTTTCCCAAAAGACCTCGCCGCGTTCATCGCCATCTCCGACCAACTCGCGGTTCCGTTCAACCTCCTCAAAGAAGTGCAGCGGATTAACGCGGGGCAAAAGGAGCGCTTCCTCAAATCGATTCGCGATACTCTCTGGGTTTTGCGCGAAAAGAAAATCGCCGTTTGGGGCCTCACCTTTAAACCGGACACGGACGACATTCGTTCCTCAGTCGCGATTGAATTGGTCGCCGATCTCTTGCGCGAAGGCGCGCACGTGACTGCCTACGATCCGAAAGGAATGGATAAGGCACGCGAGATCAAAGCGATCGCTGATGCGAAGCTCGCTGCTTCCGCGCTCGAGGCGGTCGAAGGCGCCGAGGCCTTGATCATCGCGACGGAATGGAATGAGTTCGCCAATGTCGATCTTACGCTGGTCAAGCAGAAGATGACTACCCCGATCGTGTTTGATGGTCGAAATCTTTTCGACCCGCAAACGATGGGGGATGTCGGATTCCATTACCATTCCATCGGTCGTGCGACAGTCGTGCCGCATTAGCTCGCTGCGACTGCGGCAACGCGCATGAGTGAACCCTCCGCGCGCGGTCTCGCGTTGGAGGCGCTGCGACGCTGGCGCAAACCAAAAAAAAACGCGGATGCAATCGTGGCCGATTTGTTCGCCGCAACGCCGCTCTCGGCTCCGGACCGCGCCTTTGCGCTGGGACTGTTCTATGGCGTGTTGCGCAATCTGACTCTGCTCGATTTTTGGATCGGTTGCCTCCGCCGCTCCCACTTGGCTGTCGATCTTCGCGACATTCTGCGTCTTGGCCTCTATCAATTGTTTCTTCTCGAAACGCCGGCACATGCGGCAGTGAATGAAACAGTCGAGCTCGCGCCAAAACGCGGCCGCGAGTTGATCAATGCGGTCTTGCGCGCGGCCGCCCGGCGCGGGGGCGAGTTACGACAGCGCGCAGTCGAGCAACCTTTGTCTGTGCGCGAATCGCATCCGCCATTTCTCATTGCACGCTGGGAAGAAAACTTCGGCCGGAAAGCGGCGGAAGAATTGTGCCGCTGGAACAATCAGCCACCGCCCCTGTATGCGCGAATCAATCGGCTGAAAATCGAAAGTGAAAACTTTGTTCGGCTTTATCACGATGCGCGGGTGGTGGTTGGCGCGCCTGAATTTGTCACGTTTGAAACCATGCCGGCGGCGGCTGTCGAACGCGGCGATTGTTACATTCAAGATCCGAGCACCGCGCTCGCTTGTCGGCTTCTTGAAACGCGGCCTGGAGAGAAAGTGCTCGACGCGTGCGCAGCACCTGGCGGGAAAACGGCGTACATTGCCGAGCTGCTGCAAAATGACGGCATGCTCGTGGCGTGCGATCGCGCACCCGAGCGGCTTTCGCTGCTACAGCACAATCTGGAACGATTGGGTGCGCCCATCGTAGAGACGTTCCAAATCGATTGGACTCGCGACGCGATTCCCGAACAAATCGCAGCCATTGCGCCTTTCGATCGCGTGCTGGTTGATGCTCCCTGCACGAACACCGGGGTGATGCGGCGTCGCGTCGATGTGCGGTGGAGATTAACCCCGGACGATTTCATGCGAATGCGGAGCAAGCAGATCGACATCGTGCAAGCTGTGCTGCCGTTATTGAAACAAGGCGGCGTCCTTGTTTACAGCACCTGCAGTCTCGAGCCAGAAGAAAACGAACAGCTGGTGCAAGGCCTTCTCGAGCAGATGTCGATCTTGCAGTTGGAAGAAGAGAAACGGTCGCTTCCGTTTCGCGACGGCTTTGACGGCGCGTTTGCCGCCAGGCTGGTCAAGACGGCCGCCCCCCAAAGATAGCCACGCTGCCTTGCATCACGCGCCCGCGATGGAATCATAAGCTCCTATGCATGATCCCCGGTTCGATAAATTAGCTAATCTGCTGGTCGGTTATTCGATTCGGCTCAAGCGCAATGAGACCGTGCTGGTAGACGCTTTCGACGTGCCCGATGAAATGACGATTGCGTTGGTTCGGGCGATCCAAAAAACAGGCGGCATTCCTTTCGCGCAGGTCCAGCATGCGCGCGTCAGCCGCGCGCTGGCGCTCGGGGCAACGGATCGTCAGTTAAACCTTCTCGCCCGGCACGAGCTCGCGCGCATGAAAAAGATGGACGCCTACATCGCGCTGCGCGGCAGCAATAACATCACCGAATTGTCGGATGTGCCGATGGACAAGATGAAATTGATCACGAAAAAATTGCGCCCGGTGCAGGACGAGCGGGTGAAAAAGACCAAGTGGGTAGTGCTGCGCTAGCCGACCCCTTCGATGGCCCAGCTCGCCGGAATGAGCACCGAAGCGTTCGAAGATTTTTACTTCGACGTTTGCACGTTGGACTACCGCAAACTTCAGCCCGGCATGAAAGCCCTCAAAGGACTCATGGAGCGCACGGACCGAGTCGAAATCAAGGGCCCAGGCACCGACCTGCGTTTCAGCATCAAGGGAATTCCAGCGGTGATCTGCGGGGGCGATCGCAATATCCCAGATGGCGAAGTCTTCACCTGCCCGGTTAAAAATTCAGTGCAGGGCCACGTTACCTTCAACACGCCGAGCATTTATCAAGGCGTCAGTTTCGATGGAATTCGTCTCGACTTTCGCGACGGGAAAATCACGAAAGCGACCAGTAATCAAACTGAGAAACTGAGCAAGATCCTCGATTCAGATCCCGGCGCGCGCTACATCGGTGAGTTTTCGCTCGGACTCAACCCGCGCGTTTTGGAGCCGATGCGCGACATCTTGTTCGATGAAAAGATCGCGGGATCATTTCATTTCACGCCGGGCCAGGCTTACGAAGAGGCCGACAACGGCAATCGCAGCCAGGTCCATTGGGACATGGTCAGTATCCAGCGACCGGAGTATGGCGGTGGCGAAGTTTACTTTGATGGCAAACTGATCCGGCGCGATGGCGAATTTCTGCCGAAGCAATTACGATCGCTGAATCGCAATCGCGCTTAGCTAAGGGAGCGGAGTCAGCCAGAGGGTTGTAAGACCCTGCTCGAGTTCGAACTGATCGCCCTCGATCCCCTGTCGATCTAACTGGCAGCTTACGCGCGGCGCGGCCCCTGGCCGATGAGATTGAGCTGCATCATGCCGAGCTCGCCGCTGCCGGTGAGCTGGAGATTAGCAATCTCGAACATGGGCGCGGCTTCGCCGCTGCTCGGTCCGGCGCCGGGCAACTGCACTGCCACCTGTTTCGATGTCGAATTTAGAACGATCGAGGCGATTTCAAACGACGGCGAAAATTCAACCGTAGCGATTTGGAATGGCGCAGTCACGAGCACCGGCGCCTGTCCCTGCTGCGAGGGAGTCAGTTGCACGGGGGCAGCTTCGAAATTCGGCACCAGCTGCAGCCCGGCCACCGTGAAGGATGACGAACCGCTCGGCTGCGGACGCTGCTGTTGCGAAGGGGTCAAGCGCAACGTGCCGAGGGCCCCACCCGTAGGCTGAATCTTTGCGATCTCGAACGTCACCTGCAAATTCATTCCCGGTTGAGGTTGCTGCGGCGCGGCCAGACGCATCGTTACGATTTTGGAGGTCGGCCGCACTTGTAACGCACCCATCTTGAACGTGGGAGTGAGCTGCATCGAGGCGATCTCGAAAGTGAACGTGAGCTGCACAGCAGTGTGCATCGCACCCGCAGGTTGGGGCGCGCCGGGGCCGGCTGGAGTTCGGACGACTGGAGCGGTTGGTATTTGGATCGGGTCAGGCATGGTTACGATTGGGTTTGTTTGCGCAACTGAGGGCTCGGGAAAAATTTCTGGAGTAAACACCGGCGGCTCGAGGATTTCAGGCATCACAGGTTCCGCCGCGGCAACAGGCACCTGGTAAGGAATCGGTTGACCTTGCGGAATGGGTTCGGGTTCGGAGTGTATCCACGGCTCAGCCACCGGCTCAACGGGTTCGAGTGCCGATTGAATCCAGGGTTCGGCCACGGGCTGAACGGGTTCGGATTCCGATTGAATCCACGGTTCGGCCACGGACGCGACCGTCGCCTCGGCGGGTTCGACGATCTCCAGCACCGCCGGGATTACAGGAGCCGTATCCAGCACCGGAACAAAGTCGAATGCGGGCGAAGTTACTTCTGCGGGTGCAACCGCAGCGGCCGCCGGAACCGCAACGGGCTCTTGTTCAACGATCGGTTCATCAACCGGCGCAATCTTCGGCACAACCGCTTCGACTCTGCGCGGAGCGATCGGCTCCGCGGCGGCCGGCACAGGCGCGGCTGTGGCCGTCAACGGCCGGCCAGGCTTACCAAGAGCGAGTACGCCACGGCGAAGCGACGGCTCGGAGGCCTTCAATTGCAAAGAGATTCGCCGCGGCCCGCCCAAGAGTCCGTTTCGAGCGACCGCCATTGGTTTATCCGCAGTCGCGATGCTCTGATCCACCCGCGGTCCGACAGCCGGAGTCGCCTGGCGAACAATCGAAATGCTGCTGATGCGCTGCCGAACTGCGCCGGCGACGAGCCAACCAAGTATAAGAACACCACTCAGGAGTAGCGCGGCCGCCAGCCAATTCCGTGCGGTGCCACTGGTGCTTGCCCGCGGCGACTCGGTCACACGCGCTGGCGCGAGCACGGTCGCCGGCGTGCTGGCTGCGACCGTGGCGGCTGGTTCGACCGCAGGGCTCGATTGAGCGACAATCGGCTCTTGCGGTGCGGCTGGTGTTTCCACCGTCGGTGCGGTCGCGCGAAGTGGCGCGGCAGGCATCTCCTCTGGTCTGGCCGGAGTACCAGCCGCGATCGACTGATTCGCTGCAATGGCAGGCGACTGCGCGGCAATGACCGCCGGCTCGGGCGCCCGCGAAGTTGTCGCCTCCATTCCGGTGATCGGCTGCGTCGATGGCTTGATTGAAGCGACAGCTTGCTCGGCCGGCTTGCTCGTAACCGCCGCCACGCCGGGAATTGGACTCGGCTCGATTGCCGGCACGGATTCATTTTGCGTCGACATGGCGGCGGCGGCTTCGCTGGCCGGACGCACCGCCGCAACACTCGTTGGAGCTTGCGCCCATCCGAGATCGTAAAATGCGTCGCCAAACAGATTGTTCAGCGCGGGCGAGTAAATCTTCTTCGCCGAAGCGACCCAATCGGTCGCCTTGGTGGGATTGTTATGCTTAAATTCCCACGCTGCCTGGGCGTAATAGAGCGCCGGCGTATCGCCGGTGAACTGGAATTGCTCCATCATCTTTTGCGCACGGCTCTCTTTACCCTCCATCAGAAGGCTCATGTAAATTTTGAACTTGATGATCTGGGCAGCCTGATTTTTGTCGCCACCGGGCGTCTGTTGGAAGAGCGCTTCGAAACGTTCACGCGCTCTCGGATAGTCTCCCTGCTTGAATGGAATGTCCGCGAGATTGAATTGCGCCTCGCGGAATTTGGGATCGATCTTGAGCGCCTTCTTGAAGGCGGTTTCGGCTTCCGCGAATTGATGTTGCGCCATCAAAATCTCGCCACGCAAATTGACGATCGGCGCCTGATTCGGGTCCGACGCATCCGCTTCATCAATAAATTTCCGCGCGGCGGCCAGATCGCGCTGTTGCAACGCCTGCTGCGCCTGTTCAAACCGCGAACGGGCGAAGCCTTTCGACTTCGCCGCGCGCTCGGCTGCGGTAGTCAAAGGCAGCGACGCCCGCGCCTGGCCAGCCGGTTTTTCCAACCAACCGACTTCGTACAACGACTCGGCAAAAAGTTTGTTCAGCTGCGGTGAAAAATTCTTCTGTGCCGCCGCGACCCAATCGTTCGCCTCTTTGGTGTTTTTGTGCTGAAGCGCAATCGCGGCATTCGCGTAATGCACAGCCGGCGTGTCGGGCGAAAGCTCAAACTTGGCCAGGATCGCATCAACCATGTTTTCCTTGCCCTCGAGCAGGTAGGTCAGCAAAAGCTTGTATTGGATCAGTTGCGCCGCCTCGCCTTCGAGGTCGGACACGTTGCTCGCAAGCAGTTGCTGGAAACGGTTGCGCGCCTCCACCCAATCCTTCCTCAAAAATGGAATTTCAGCCAGGTTGAACCGCGCATTCCAAAACTTCGGGTCGATCCGCACCGCTTCGAACAACGCCGCTTCCGCTTTGTCGTAAATACCCTGCCGCATCAAAATGACGCCGCGCAAATTTTGCGACTCCGCCAGCTCCGGCTGGCGCGCATCGATGTCATCCAGTTCTTTTAACGCCTGCGGAAAATTACCAGCGTCGAAATCGCGGAAAGCCCTGCTGTACATCGCTTCCAGCTCCGATTTCGATGGCGCCACGTTGGTGGCTGCGAACGAACTGAAGACCAGAATGGTGACAACCGCGATTTTTCGAATTCTCATACGGGCCTGCATTACAACCTCTGGTCGCGAGGCGTGACAAGCCTAAAATTTGAGTCGGGCATCAACGTTTTTCCCAAACGGCTCCTAAGTAGCACGAAATGCGCCCGGAATCCAGTGGGAGCCACGCCTCATTCGTCGTTCAGTTTTGCCAAGATCCGCAGCCCTTCCAGCGTCAAATCAGGCCGCACAACGTCAATCTCGCGCAGCTTCGCCGCAATCAAGTTCGCGTAGCCGCCAGTCGCGATAACGTGAACTTTGCGACGGGCGAATCGCTCCGCTTTGATCCGCGCGATGATCTCGGCAATCAACCCGCGATAACCCAAAACCGCCCCGGCTCGCATCGCTTCGATTGTCGATTTTCCAATCGCGCGCCGCGGTTCCTTTAATGAAAGCTTCGGCAGGAGCGCAGTGCGTTGGTAAAGAAAATTCGTCATCGCCTCGAGGCCCGGCGCGATCACGCCGCCGATATATTTTTTTTCTTCTGAAACGATGTCGAACGTCACTGCTGTGCCGAAGTCCACGACGATGGCCGGTGAGCCGTAGAGCGCGGCCACAGCTGCTGCGTTCGCCAGCCGATCGGCCCCGATCGTTTTCGGTTTCGGATAATCGATGCCGACGCCAAGTCTCAGTTTCGACCCAATCCAGAGCACCCTGGTCCTGCCCATCGCTTTAATCACCTCGCGATTTTTCCCCGGCACCACGGACGCAAGCACTACAGTGTCGATCTTACGCGACTGAACAAAACCATGGAGAAAGCGAGCGTTGAAACCAACGGTCGCGATACGCCGCGCCCGTCCAATTCGCGCCTGAGAGGAAAAGGCCAGTTTCGTGAACGAATTGCTGATATCGATCAGCAAATATTTACTCGCGCGTTCCACCGACCCAATGCAGCCATGGAACCTCACGGCGCGTCAAGCATGCGTCTCTCTTGCGACTGATCGTTGCTGCGCCTACGCTTCGTCCGTGCGAAGACTGCTCCACCGCCCGCGCCGTCTGCGACGCTCCCCTGCCCTGCGAAATCTCGTCCGCGAGACTAATCTCACCCCGCACGACTTCATCGCTCCCCTTTTTGTTAGTGCTAAGATCGATACACGCCGCGGAATCGACAGCATGCCGGGCGTTTTTCAGTTGTCGCTTAACGAAATTGCCGATGAAGCGCGCCGCGCGGAGGACGCCGGCCTGCAGGCGGTTTTGCTCTTTGGAATTCCGGAGAACAAAGACGAGCAAGCCAGCGGCGCTTACGCGGAAAACGGTGTCGTGCAAAATGCCGTCCGTGCGATCAAGGAGAAAGCTCCCGATCTCGTCGTCATCACCGACGTCTGTCTCTGCGAGTATATGAGCCACGGCCATTGCGGCGTCACCCGCATCGACGGCGATCATTTCCACGTGCTTAACGACGCGACTGTCGATCTTCTCGTCAAAACCGCGGTCTCGCACGCCGAGGCTGGCGCCGATCTCGTCGCGCCCAGCGACATGATGGATGGGCGCATCGGCGCGATCCGCGAAGCGCTCGACGATCATGGCTTCGAGGAAACCGGGATCCTCAGTTACGCGGCAAAGTTTGCATCCGTGTTTTACGGTCCATTCCGCGATGCTGCCGAAAGCCCGCCACAATTCGGCGATCGTCGTTCGTATCAAATGGACTTTGCGAACGCTGAGGAAGCGTTGCGCGAAATCGCCCTCGATATCGATGAAGGCGCAGACATCATAATGGTAAAACCGGCTCTGCCCTATATCGATATTCTCTGGCGCGTGAGGGAGAGCTTCGCCAGGCCGACTGCGGTTTATCACGTCAGCGGCGAATACGCGATGGTCAAAGCCGCCGCCGAAAAAGGCGTTGTGGACGAACGCGCCGCCGTTCTCGAGATCATGACCGCACTCAAACGCGCCGGCGCCGATATTATCGTCACCTATTGGGCGCGCGAATTGGCACAATGGACGCGGGAATAATTCGCGCGCGCTGCGAAAGCGCCTTTGGAGTGTGCAGAGATGTCCGCGCTTTCGAAAGGGGCGACCTGTCACCGCACTCCAAAAACACGCCCTGCGAGACGCCGGCGCATGCGCGGCTGAAGCGCGCGGCAATGCTATGGGCGCAGGCGCACGGCTACTCGGCGTGCGCGCTCGAGCTCCGTCTGCCGAAATGCCGTTACCGCGTCGACCTAGCCGCCTATCGTCCCGATCAAAATGGTGTGCGCTCGACGGCCGTCTTCGAGTGCAAACAAGCTCTGGTCGATCTTCGGCGCGACAATGGCTGCACTGAAGCCATTCGCCATCGGCTCGAAGAAGTTCACCAGCGCCGCGACGTTTTGGAAAAAAATCTGCGCGTTCATTACCCGCAGCTGCGCATTCCCGACTCGCTCTTTTCCGAGTTCGACTCGCACGATTTCGCCGCCATCAAACATCGCAGTTACAGTCGCGTCACGCGCGAGCTGTGCGCGCTGCAAAACCGCCTCTTTGATTGCACCAAGTTCGAAACACTGGTCCGCTACCGCTGCGCCAATCTGTTCTACCTCGTTTTGCCGGAGGAATTGTTCCGCCCGTTTGAAATCCCGCTCGGCTGGGGCGCACTCATTGAATCAAATGGAGAGCTCGTTGTCGCCCGCAAACCGATCTGGCACGAGGCCCTCCCCGAAATGGGGTTGCGCTTCCTCGAACAAATCGCGGCGGCCGGCACGCGTACCCTTAACCGACGATTGGAAATTAGTTTCGATCAGCTCAGCGCTGCACGTTGTCGATCTTAGGTTGGATCGGCGTGAGCAAATTGCGGCCGGTCATTTCTTTCGGCCGCGGCATTCCGAGGAGGAAGAGAAGTGTCGGGGCGACGTCAGCGAGGATACCGTCGCCGCAGCGAAAGTCGGCCGCATCGTTCGCGACGTAGATGAAATGGACGAGGTTGGTGGTGTGGGCGGTGTTGGGTGAGCCGTCGGCGTTGCGCATTTGCTCGCAGTTGCCGTGATCGGCGGTGACGATGGCTTTACCGCCGAGGGTGAGAAGTTTTTCGATGATGCGCTGGCAACATACGTCCACAGCTTCGACGGCTTTCACTCCGGCGGCGACGACGCCCGTGTGACCGACCATGTCGGCGTTAGCGAAGTTGAGGATGATGAGATCGTACCTGGCCATGCGGGCGAGGACTTCATCGGTCACTTCGAACGCGCTCATCTCGGGCTTGAGGTCGTAGGTCGCGACTTTTGGCGATGGAATCAATGTGCGTTCTTCGCCGGGAAGTGGCTTCTCGATTCCGCCGTTAAAAAAATAAGTCACGTGCGCGTATTTCTCGGTCTCGGCAATGCGCAACTGCGTTTTGCCGGCGGCGCTGACGAGCTCGCCGAGAATATTTTTCAGTTCCTCCGGAGGAAAAATAAACGGCGAGGGATAGCGAACGTCGTATTCAGTGAGGCTGACGAAATGAACTCGCGGCCAGACCTCGCGCTCGAAGCCATCGAAGTTTTCAAAAAGGAAAGCTTGTGAGAGTTGGCGCGCCCGATCAGCGCGAAAATTGAAAAACAAAACGACGTCGCCGTCACGGACGCGTTGCTGGTCGGGCAATGTGAAAATGAGCGGCGGCATAAACTCGTCGGTCTTGCCCGCGGCATATAGTCGATCTAACGCAGCCGAGGGCGAATCGTTGCAAAGCTCGCCGCGGCCAAGCACGATGGCGTCCCACGCCTTTTTCGTTCGGTCCCAGCGACGATCGCGGTCCATGGCGAAATAGCGGCCAACCACAGTCACGATTTGTCCACGGCTCGCGCGGAGTTCCTTCTCGCAAATCTCAAGATAATCGCGGCCACCGGTTGGCGCCGCATCGCGGCCATCGGTAAAAGCATGCACAAAAATGTCGCGGACACCGGCCGCAGCCGCGGCATTGGCGAGCGCAATCATATGCGAGTAATGACTGTGGACACCGCCGTCGGAAACCAAGCCTAATAAGTGCAGCCGGTGGCCGCGCGCGGCGGCGAAAGCTTCCTGGGCAACGCGGTTACGCTCGAACTCGCTTTCGGCGATTGCTTTGTTAATGCGAGTGAGATCCTGATGAACGATGCGGCCCGCGCCGAGGTTCAGATGGCCGACTTCGGAATTGCCCATCTGGCCTTCGGGTAAGCCGACGTCGCGGCCGCTCGCGCTCAATTTGCTGCCGGGATATGTGCGATAGAGCTGTTGGTGAAAAGGGGTATGGGCGAGAAGCGTGGCATCGCCGTTTTGCTCGCGCTTCTCAAACCCGCCAGGATTGATCCCCCAGCCGTCGCGAATGATCAGCATGAGCGGAGCCGCCATACCTGCCGCACTCTGGCGACGATTACAAAGATCGACAAGTGCTTTCCGGTTGCAGCGTTTGCGACGGTCGCAGACCGCCGCTACAGGGGAAACAAATGAAGTGGCGCAACCGATTGCTGGCGGTTTTTTGTCTGCTCGTCTTCGCCGCGCTCGGCGTGCTTTATTTCAAGCACTGGGTCGTCCAGAAACCGTTCGGAATAATTCTTTTCGTGGGCGAGGGACTCACACCGGCACGAATCGCGGTGACTCGCGTTTACGTTGGTGGCGCCGATGCGCATCTCGCGCTCGAGTCGATGCCCAATGTGGCCCTGCTCAAGAACTGTTCGAACGATTTCGCCGCGCCCGATCAAGCGGCCGCCGCGACGGCGCTGGCGACAGGAATGAGAGTCAACAATCGAACTGTCGGTGTGGACACAAACGGAAAAGCACTCGCGAGTCTTCTCGATCTGGCGCGGACCCGCGGCCGTCTCACCGGCCTGGTGACGGACGGCCGACTGACTGATCCAACGAGCGCCGCCTTCTATGCGCACTTGGCCGATTCCGATAACGCCGAAAGCATCGCGCGCGACTTTGTCGATGGCGGAAAAATCGACGTGGCGATGGGCGGCGGCACCAGCGCGTTTGTCCCAAAGACGAAAGGCGGCGAACGACAAGATGACCGCGATCTTCTGCTCGAGCTGCGGCGAAGCGGCTTCGAGATCGTGCGGACACGCGCGGAGCTCGAAGCCGTTTCGACTTTCCGGCGCCCGAAGCTCTTCGGAGCTTTTGCCAATGCTGAGCTCGCATTTTTCAATCAAATCGAGCAGCGCAGCAACCAGCCAAGTCTTGCCGACATGGTGCGAAGGGCAATCGAGATGCTGCAATACAATCCCGGCGGCTATTTGCTCGTGGCCGATGCTGGTTTGATGCGGAAAGGTGCGCAAGAAAACAACGCGGAGCGAACACTGGGTGAAACAGTCGAATTGGACCGTGCGATCGGAACCGCGCAGCGTTACGCTGGGGTGAGATCGACGATCATCGTTTGCGGCGATGTCGCGATTGGCGGGCTGGCGCTAAATGGATTTCCATTCCGACATGACAGCGGCATCGCACTGTTGGGACTTAATCCTACGGGTGAACCGTGGATTACATGGGCAACCGGGCCAAAAGGAAAACGATCGATCAACCTGAGCGGTTGGGCGCTAAGTAATCGGCGCCGAAATATTCGCGCTGCAAAACCAGACGCGGAATACCTGGAACCTGTCGCAGTTTACGCCGACTCGGCCTTGCACACGGTCGAAGATATGGCCGCACTTGGAACTGGACCTGGCAGCGCGCGACTGCACGGGTACATCGACAACACGCAAGTTTTTCAAATTATTCGAGACGAACTGTGAAACGAAAAAAAGCCCGCCCGACGTTTCCGCGGGACGGGCTTCTTGGAGAGAGGTTGATTACTCGCTGGTCGGTTGCACCAGCGGCACGAAGACGAACGGAGGCGGCTGCGGAAGTCCCGTGGGAGGACCTTCGGCGGGCGGCCCTTCGGCTGGGATCTCTTTCCCATCCTTGCCGAGTCCCAAGTCTTTGCCTTCGCTCACGGTTTTGCCGTCAGACATAATACCTGTGCGGCTGCTGGCACTGGTATTCGCGGCAATCAAGCTTTTCGTGTTCTTACCAAAAGCCGAAATCTCAGCGACCGTGAATGCGGCATCCTCCCGAACCGTTGGCGTCCATTTGACCAGGATGTAACGGCCGGTCATCTCGGGGAAATCCACGGCAGCGCGCCCGGCGCCCTCGTCGAGAACCGATCCGACCGGCGTCAGGTTGGAGACTGTGCTCTCGCTCAGCCGCAACGACTCTGGTGCGGCTTGCGAACCGGGCAGCGACTGCAAAACGTAAAAGTCCACAGCCGCGTGTCGCGGCGAATAGAGCGCGGATATCCTTCGCAGTGTGGTAACTTTGCCCAGATCGACAATCGTTGCTGGCGTAGAATCAGCCGCAGCGAAAGTGTAGGTCGAGGCCGGTTGGCCATCGATCATGTTGTTGGCCTGCACGGGATCATCACCCGAACTGACGTAGAGCGCTCGGGACTTTGCATGCACGTCAGTCAGGCTGTACCTGATCAACCCAAACGTGTCGGATTTTTCTGTGGCAGTGAAATTCCGCGCACGCGGCATCGTGAAAGCAGAAAGTGCGGGCGTTGAATAAATGCCAAACCCGGCAATTCGGCCATGCGTGGCGACGTCGAAGGTCAGGCGGACATATTTGGCTTCGGCCGGCCCGATCTTCGCTCGAAGAACACTCCCGGCCAGCTTCTGCTCAGAGACTTCACGCCACTGCGGGCTGTCGGCCGGCAGTTTGGCACTGGCGATCGCAATCTTCACGGCGCCCTTCGTGCCATGATTCAGGAACGAAATCGTGTCGACGTTCTCGATCTTCGGAAATGAAATCAGCACGGTGGTGTTGCCGGCTGGCAAAGCGTAACCCACTGTCGGATCGTCACACAAAAGTGCTGCAACCGCGGTGTTGGTGTCGTCGGATTTCGAGCTGAGCCGCAAATCGGTGATTGCTGTACCGTTCGGTGCTTCCAGTGCTGCACCGTGATAATAGCGGGCAAGGTTTTCCGGATAGGCCGGCACTTGCGCGACTGTTATCGGCGGTACTTTTTGGAGTACCAAATCCGTGGCGAATGAGGATGCACAAATCAACGAAAGTGAGCAGATGAACCCGCACGTTTTGAGGAGCGAAGAAGTAGATGCACTCATATAATTTCCATAGCTGCAAAAACGATGATAGGCGGTCGATTTTCTTTTGGCAATACAAATCTTCTGCGCCCTCCCAACTTTTTCCGCGACCCAGATCGGCCGCGCTCGCGAGCTTGTCACGTCGCCTGGCGCCCGCCACGTTTGCGCCGCGCCGCCTTTTACGCGCAGCGCGGTACTAACTCACCCGGCCACGGTGACTATGACAGGCCTATTTTTCCGCGGCCGGCAGAGAGGCCAGAGTTTTTGCGTAGAGCGCGGCCGGCGTCGCGCGATACTTGTGAACGCCCGCATAAGCGTAGAAGGGAATATAAGCACGGCCGCGAAATCTGTCAGCCCGGCATGCGGCCCAATTGATTGTCGGATCCAAGACGTACGTGCCGCGTTCGGTCTCCCATTCGATCCAAGCGTGTGTCCTGCGACTGAGAATGGTCCGTTTGCCGATAACCAGCCGGACGCGTTCAGCCCCGTGAAGTTGCATCCGGTGATAAAGGGCAACCGCTTTGCCCTTGCAATCAGCAACCGGCGCGGTTTCCACCTCTTCGGGCGTTTTCCACTCGGAACTAAAGCCGTACGGAATGGCACGGAGGTCTTCGATCCAGTGATTGATCAAAGCGAGCGACAGATTGTGGTTGGCAGAATCATTTATGGAGAGCAGCACAGGTGAAATTCGCGTCATCTGTCGATCGTAAGGGGTGGCATTGACCGGGAGATAAACGGATTCGGCGAGGCAGGAGAAGGAAAAGAGACAAACAAGGCCGAGAATGAAAGGCCAAAGTTTGCGAGCGGTAAAAGGGCGAATGCTTACAAGAATCATAGTAATTATGACTTCTATAAGCAGCGGGAATGCCAACTTTCAGCTTCATTTCCGCTGCCCTCCGCCCTCGCGCCCGGCGCGATACGCAGAAAAGTCAAAACTTGGCGTGCCGTAACCCGGACGGATCAGGCTAAGAAGGCGATCCCTTTTAGCAGCTGGGCGCGTGCGAGGAACTGCCGCTAAGAGCAAACCCATCGCTTAACGCAGCAGTTCGCGATAAGGGAATCCAGCCCGGTAGAACGACAGGTCTTGCTGAAGGTCCACGGCAAGTTCACGGTCATCCGCTGAGTTAGCCAGCTGTAAAGCGGCGCGCGCGATCTCTACCGCTTCACCGAAATGGCCATTCTCCGCGTGCGCCGCGGCAAGAGTGCGCAGGACTGTGGGATTTCGCCGGCCGGAGAGCTGATCGGCGCGGCGCGCTAATTCGAGTGCTTTGTCGCCGCGCCGTAGCGTGCCGTCAGGCGCTGTCGCCAGCAGCCAGGCAAGATTGTTCGCCGCTGGAATGGATTGTGGCGATATCTCCAGAGCTTTTTGGTACTCGGAGATGGCATCGGCGATTCGGCCGTTTTGATCGAAAGCAATCGCGAGAACAGCGTGAGCATCGGCATGATTTGGCTGAATCGAAACCGCCGTCTGGCAATGGGGGATTGCCGCGCGGAACTCTCCCTTCTCAAGAAAAGCGCGGCCCAAGCCATAGTGAGCGAGGAAGTAGGAAGGCCGAATTGCCAATGCCCGTTGGTAGTGAGCAATCGCTTCGTCGCGCCGGCCGCTCTCGAGAAGCGCGTTTGCCAGCGCCACGTGGGTATCAGGGTCGTTCGGCTGAAGGGTCAGAGCTTTCTCGCAATGAACGAGTGCCTGATCAATCTCGCCCTTACCCAGAAGAGCGTTGCCGAGGTTATACTCGGCATCTCCGAAGGTGGGCTGAAGTTGGAGCGTGGTGCGGTAATGCGAAATGGCTTCGTCGAGTTGCCCTTTTTGAAAGAGAACAATGCCCAAATTGTTGTGAGCCATCCAGCAATCGGGATTTGCCGCCAATGTTGTACGCCAGAGCGCTTCGATATTCGCGTACATCCTGCTCTGCTGCCACGTGAGCAGGGCCAGCACCATCGCAACAAGCAGACCGGCCCCATACGCCAGGCGGCAGGAATACCTCGTGGCCGCGGCCAGCGTAGTCCAGCCGGCCGAGATTAGCGCAATCGGCCCGATACACGCCAGATATTGGTAGTGATCGGCGACAAAGGTATAGCGAAACGTGTAGAGCATGATGAATCCCAGCACCGGAGCGAGGGTCGCTATGAAAAACAGGGCCGCGACTGCCACGCCGCGCCCAAGCCGCTGACGTCCAAGATAAATGAGCGCACAGGTGCCGACGCAGGCGAGGACCCAGCCATAACTCAGCGGGTCGGCCGGCGCGATTTGCCAGCGCGGATAAATGAACGTCAGGTTCGCTGGCCAAATTAATTTCCATAGATAGAACCACCCCGCTCGGCTCGCCACGAGAACACGCTCGACGGGACCGAGAAAGGGAAAGATCGCCCGGCTGGTGCCCTGATGGTATCGCTCCCACCAAATGGTCAAAATTCCCATCGCCAGTCCGAGCAAAACGAATGGCGCCACCTGGAGAAGCCGTTGCCAATTGATTGATTTTTTTTGCCACCACAGCGCCAAAAGGAGGGCCGCCGGCAAAGTGCAGGCGGTTGTCTTGGCTGAGAGCGCGAGGGCGTAACAACTCAATGCCAACCCGTAGAAGAGCCAGCGGCGTTTTTGTGCTGAATCGACGAATGCGATCCAGCCGAGCGAGGCCAGTAGAAAGAAAAATCCCATCAGCACATTTTTCCGCTCGGTGATCCATGCGACCGACTCGACCTGCACGGGGTGCAGGGCAAAAAAAGCGGCCGCCAGTGCCGCCCCGGAAACTTTCAATTTCGCCAGTAGTCGCCAGAGAAGGAGCGCATTCGCCACGTGCAGTATGAGGTTGGTCCAGTGATAGCCCGTGGGATTAAGGCCCCACAAGGCGCGCTCCACGCGAAACGTGGTGTAGACAAGCGGAAAATATTGCGACGGCGAGTCGAACGAGAACCAAATCCGCCGCAACCCATCCGCGGCAGTGAGCAACTCATTGTTGACCACGTACGCATCGTCGTCCCAAATGAAGCCGCCGCGCCAAGCCGGCTGGTACGCGCATACGGTTACTCCCGCCAGGACCAGCGCATAAACGCAGGCGCGGGCGCGGCTCAGGGCGCGGCGTTCGGAAATTGCGTGCACAACAGCTCCTGGTTTAGATGATCGTTATTCCTAACGCACCTCGGTGAGAAATTCGATGTTCGAGCCCGGCAGAACCTGGCGGATCAGCTGGTATTTTATGGCGCTGGCAGTGTTCGCCATTGTTCTGGCAATCCGGGTTCGGCTACTTCCAATGCTGCTCGAGCGCGACGAAGTCCGTTCCCGGAATCGGTCAGGATCGCCGACTACGTTCGTGAGCATACTGAGCCGACTGACACGATCGCGGTGCTGGGATCGGAACCGCAGATTTATTTTTACGCCAAGCGACATTCAGCGATCGGGTACATTTACATGTCTGGATTAATGGAACCGCACAAGTACGCGCGCCAGATTCAAATCGAGACGATTCACGAGATCGAAGCGGTGAGGCCAAAATATCTCATTTCAGTCGTGATGGAAGATTCCTGGCTGGCGCGACCGGCATCCAATCGGCAAATCTTCGGCTGGGCGAACCAATACGCGGCACAATATTACGATGTCGCGGGCTTCGTGAACATCACGCCTGGCAAGTCGGACTATTACTTCAATGATGTGCCGAAAGCGCTCCCACAGCTCGGAGATTATATTTTCATCTACAAGCGCAGACCCTGAACCCCCTGCGCCATCAATGCACGTCATGCCAACGCGTCTGCGCCGTGTGAACACTCAAGCATTGAGTGTCGCGCAAACACCTTATCGCTGGCTTGTCCTCGCGATAGCCATTTCGATTGCGGCACTCACCTGGTTGGTTTTTGGGCAGACGCTGCGGCACGATTTCGTCAACTACGACGATCACCGCTACGTTTACGAGAACACAAAAATAACTGCGGGCCTGAGCGCGAGCGCGATCGCCTGGGCCTTCAGCCACATTCATTCCGAGAACTGGCATCCGCTCACAACGATTTCGCACATGCTGGACTGCCAGCTGTACGGGTTGAAGCCAGGCGGACATCATTTCAGCAATGTGCTCCTGCATGCGACCGCAGCGATTCTTCTCTTCGTCGCGCTTTGGCAAATGAATGGGGCTTTATGGCGCAGCGCATTTGTTGCGGCGATTTTCGCCGTTCATCCTCTGCACGTCGAGTCGGTCGCGTGGATCGCCGAACGCAAAGACGTGTTAAGCGCGGTGTTTTTCATGCTGACCCTGCTTGCCTATCGCCAATACGCACGTGCGCCAGGCTTCTGGCGTTACCTCGCTGTCGTGTTCCTGTTCGCCTGCGGGCTAATGTCAAAAGCGATGCTCGTGACAGTGCCATTTGTTCTTTTGCTTTTGGATTACTGGCCGCTGAAGAGGTTCCAATCACGGACAAGATCGACAATCGCAAGAATAATCGCGGAAAAGGTCCCACTCGTTGTGCTCGCGAGTGTGTCCGGGATCGTCACATTTCTGGCGCAGAACCCCGCCATTGCCCAAACTGAGCAACTGCCAATTTCATCACGTATCAACAATGCGCTGGTGAGCTACGTTGCTTACATCTGGCAAATGCTCTGGCCGGCGAAGCTCGCCGTTTTCTATCCGCATCCGGAAAACCGACTCCCGATCTGGCAAGTCGTGGCGGCTGCGGTCGCGCTCATCGCCTTCACTGCGTTCGCCCTCGCCCTGCGCAAAAGACGTCCTTACCTCATCGTTGGCTGGCTCTGGTATATCGGAATGCTGATTCCGGTAATCGGCATACTGCAAGTGGGGTGGCAAGGCCACGCCGACCGATACACTTATCTGCCGCAAATCGGTCTTTACATTTTGATTGCCTGGAGTGTTGGCGATCTGACAGCCAGGTCGCGGCACGTCAGGCAAATCGTGGCTCTGGGGGTGGCAGCACTTATCGCAGCGTGTGCCTGGCCTGCCCGGATTCAGACTTCCTACTGGCGTAACAGCGAAACGCTCTGGGTGCATACACTCGCTTCCACCAACAACAACGACGTCGCCGAGAACAACCTCGGCATTGTCCTGCTCCAGAAGGGCCGAGTGGACGAAGCAATCCCCCGTTTCGAACGCGCGATCGAAATCCGGCCCGAGAATGCGCCAGCCCACGACAACCTGGCGAAAAGTTTTCTGCGAAACGGAAAGTTAGCGGATGCAATGGCGGAGTATCGCAAGCTTCTCGAGATTCAGCCTGAAAACGTCGAAGCGCATAATATCATGGGCACTGTGCTCATCCAACAAGGGCGCATCAGAGAGGCCATCGAACAATGGCAGGAAGCGTTAAAGATCAATTCAGCGAATGGGAACGCGAAAAGCAATCTGGCATGGGTGTTCGCCACGTGCCCGGACGAATCGGTCCGCGATGCGAACAGGGCCGTTCAGCTGGCCGAAGACGCGCTGCGCCTTTCCGGCGGCAAAAACGCCCTCGTCCTGCGCACGCTCGCCGCGGCTTACGCGGAGAGCGGTCGCTTCACTGAAGCGGTCGAAACGGCGCGGCGCGCTGCGGAATTGGCGAAGCAACAGGGCAACACTGGATTGGCCGCCGAGCTCGAAAGCAGTATTGCGCTTTACCAAAGCGGTGGAGCGCTGCGCGACCCGAGCCTCACTACGAAAGCGGTTCCGCCCTAGCGGGGCTGCGACCCTGCTGCCGGCTCCCTGTGGTAAGCGGAGCCCAAGCGGTAGAGCGCGATTTCGTTCCGAAGCGCGTTTGCCAGCAGTCCAGTATCTTGCAACTGGAGCGCTCGTTCTGCCGCGTCCACCGCATCGCTGAATCGCCCGGCCTCGGCATACGCCGCAGCAAGAATCCGCAGGACAACCGGCTGATTGCCGCCTGAAAGGCGACTAGCTTGTTCCGCCATCGCAACTGCTTCCGGTCCATTTCGGAGCAGTGGGTCGGAAGCAGTTGCGAGCAGCCACGCCAGATTGCTTTGTGCAGCCGCGTGATTCGGCGCGAGAGCGAGCGCCTTTCGGTACTCGGCAATCGCTTCCGCGATTTGGCCTTTCTGCAGAAGAGCCGATCCGAGATTGGCGTGAGCGTCTGCGTTCTGCGGCATCAGCTCGAGCGTCTTTTTGTAATGCGCGGTTGCCTCGTCGGTTCGGCCTTTGCGAAGCAGCGCATTCGCGACGTTGTAGTGCGCTTCCGGCTGCTCGGGCGAGATGGTCAAGCCTGCCAAATAGCGTACGATTGCACCATCGACATCGCCTTTGAAGAGCAGCGCGTCTGCGAGGTTAATGCACGCTCCGGCGTGGTTCGGGTGCATCGTCAACGTTTGTTCGTACTGGGCGATTGCCTCATCCAGCCGTCCACTCTCGAAAAGCGCTAGGCCCAGATTGTTGTGGGCTTCTCCATCCGCTGGATTGATGAGCAACGCCTTCGTGTAATGTCCAATTGCGTCGTCGAGCTCGCCTTTATCGACTAGAAGACGGGCAAGATTGTAATGTGCTTCGGCATAATTTGGCCGTAGTGCGATGGCCTGGCGGTAATGCGAAATAGCTTCGTCACTTTCGCCGCGCCCCCGCAGAACGATGCCCAGGTTGTAATGTGCCATCCAACACCCGGAATTTTCCGCCAGCGTGCGGGTGTACAACGTCACGAGATCGCGATACACGAGCGTTTGCCGCCACGTTAAAACGCCGAGCACGAACAGAACCGCTCCAGCGAGCGCCGGCCGCAAAAGTGATCTCCACCTGAGCCGATCAATTGCAGTGGTGATCGCAGCGCCCGTCAAGGCGAGCGGCCCCATGCTGGCCAGATACTGAAAATGGTCGCTCACAAACGAGTAACGAAAGAAATAGACGTTGAAAAAGCCTAGGACCGGAAAAAGGGCGGCAACGAAATAGAGAGCGGCAAGGAGGACTGGCCGCCGCCATGGTGAGCGGACCAACCACAGAGCGGCCAGCGCTGCGAATGCCGCGACCAGCGGCAGATAGGCTGCCAGATGCGAAGAATTAATCGGCCAGCGGGGATAAATAAAGATCAGCGGATGCGGCCACAAAAGTTTGCCCGTATAAAACCAGATTGCCCGCCCAGCGATAATCAACCGCTCGAGCGGCGTTTGCGCCCATTCATGGCCGGTCGCGCCGGCGTGAAATTTCTGTTCCCAGATTGTCCAGACGCTGGCCGCAACGGACACGAGCGCAAAAGGAACAATGCTCGCAACGTCCATGGCGCCGATCCGCCTTTTTCGCCACCAAAGACAGAGAGCAATTACCACCGGCAACATCACGGTGGAAGGTTTGCTGAGGATGGCGAAGACAAAAAATAGGAGTGAAAGAATCCATCGCCACCAACGGCCGCGCTTTTCGTTCTGTGCGTCGAAGTTCAAGTAAAACAAGATCGACATGAGATAGAACAATGCAGACTGCGTATTCTTCAGCTCCGTTATCCACGCGACCGACTGCACCATTACCGGATGCAGCGCCCAAAGCGCGGCCCCGAGCCACGCTCCGGTGATACTGAGCTGCCGCAGCACGCGCCACAGCAGCACGGCCGAGATAGCATGCATGACGACGTTGAGGGCATGATACGGCCAGGGCGCCAGGCCGACGAGCTTGTGCAGAATCCAAAACGTCGTCAGCACCAGCGGATAGTAAACCGCACGCGTCGTCGTCCAGATTTCCTTTAATCCCAGCGGCCCAATCACGCACGGATTCTGCGTGACGTGGGCTTCGTCATCCCAAATAAAATCGAAGCGAACGACCCGGGAATAGGCCACGCACACGAGCACAACCAGAACTAAAGCCGCCAGCCACTGTCCCCGTGTCGTTCGGAACAACGACGCAGAAGGTTGGCGCATTATTGATCGCGATGCGTTCACGATCGGGTGTGCTGTTGATGAATCCACGCGCGGCTAAATTGACCGCAGCGCTTCAGCGCTTCAGCGCAACGGCCAAAGCGAGTAAGCGTCGCTCTGTTTGGCAACGCGCAGGTTCTCCTCTGCTTCCGGAAAGTCAGGATGCAGACGCAACGCTTCTTCGAATTGCACGATCGCTTCGGAGACTTTGCCTTCGCGCATGAGGATTTTTCCCAGGAAATTGTGCGGCTGGGCAAGCTTGCGGTCGATTCGGCTCGCCTCCTGGTAATGCGCTTTTGCTTCCTGCCACTCGCCGTTCTCGACCAGCGCGGTGGCAAGATCGACATGTGCATCGGGCAGGCGAGGATCGAGCTCGACCGCGCGCCGATAGTTCGCGATCGCGTCGTCGAGTTTGCCTTGCTTTTCGAGGAACGCGCCATAGCTCTGCCACGCCAGCGCCGACCGGGGATTGGCACGAATAGCAGCTTCGCATTCCGCCGCTGCTTTCTCGATTTGGCCGAGTCGCTCCAGAACGAAGGCATAGCCCGAGTGATACTCACCGTTATTGGGGTCGACCCGCAAGGCCGCTTGGAAATGAGTTTGCGCCTCCTCGAGTTGGCCTTTGCCAATCAGAACCCCGGCAAGATTGACATGCGCCTTTGCCGAGTTGGGATTGACCCGTAATGCCGTGGAAAATTCAGCCGCCGCTTCATCGGGCCGATTCGCATCCTGCAAGGCTGTGCCGTAGTTGACGTGCGCACGTGCGCTGGTCGGAAGATCGGCCACGATGGCAGCGAGACGATTCAGTTGGGTTCGCGGCGAATGCACCTCTGTAAACCAGAGTATTCCGAGCGGGATGACGAAGACACCGACCCATTTGACGCCGTGCACCAGCCAACTCGGCAGAAAACCGCTGCTCGATGAGTCGGGTGTGGCGCCACCACTGATACCGAGCGATTGGCGGGTGGATTTCTCGCGCACCTTCCAGATAAAACCGTCGTAATAGAAATGCAGCAGCGCTGACGCCGTAACTACCCCTGTCAGGATGCGTTTGAGGGAATCGACGCCGATAGACGACTTGAAATAACCAAGCGCGCCGTAGGCCAGAACCAGGCCGATGTAAACACCGACAAGCGAGCCACTGCGCCGGAAAACAAAACGCATGAATCCGCTGATCGAACTGTCGGCTTCGACGCGTTTGCGGTTGTAGATCCAGACAAGCGAGAGGTACTGCACATCGTGAAAAACCTCGAACAAAGCGACGCCAACCAAGACGCTCGCGACGATGTTGTTGCAGTACCACCAGAAGGCGATGCTCGTGACGAGGAGCGCAAGCTTGACCGGGTTCGGCCGTTTCCCGCTCGACCACATCCAGACAAAATTCGCAAGAAACAGGGCTGAAATGATGAGCGCGAACGTGAGCGCTGCCTGTTGGCCGGCACGAAAAAGGTCCGGCGAAATGAACGGCCCCCCGGCCGAGTAATAGCTGTCCAGGGTATCAGTCATTCGCTGCGGCGAAAGTAGGACCGCGGTTATAAACCAAACCGCACAAAGCGCGAAATCCAGCCGACGCGTCAGGCTCGCGAAGGAACCTACTTTGGCGTCGTAAATGCGGCAGAACCCATACGTCTGCATCATGCCGTGCCACACACCCCAGATAAAGGTGACCAGCACGATTCCCTTGAGGTCCCAGAAGAAAAATGTCGCGCACACGGCGATTAGAAAAACCGGCGCGAAAATGAAGCGCCACTTGAACCGCTTGAATAGCGCCCGGTCGCCATAAGCGCGGATCATTCCGGGCAGGTGGTGACCCATTGCCCCAAACGCGGCGACGAAGAGATAAATATCTTCCGGGCCCCATCGCGTTTGTGCCACGAGGAAAATCGGAATGATCAACAGCGGGGTGCAGACGTAGAGAACCAGGTCGCGCCAACTATCGAGAATCCACAGAGCCGATTTGCGCGCCGCGGCCGGCGCCGTTGGAACCGTTTCCGGACGTGAAAACGCGGAGAGAAGCTGCATTGGCGTCTAGGGGAAACGAGTGTGGCTCAACAGATGAGCAAAATCAATCCTGAGCTCGTCGGGAGACCCGCCGGTGATTGTCGACTTAGCGGCCGCGGGTTTGCCAATCGCTGGCAGCAAAAACGAAACGGCCGGGCCTACGAGAGGCCCGGCCGCTGTGAATCGGTTTCGTCTCCGGCTTAGAACACTTTCTTCAGCCCGACGTACCAGTACCGGCCTTTGATCGTGGTGAGGGATTCATCGTAACCGTTCTCGAAGGCGCCGGCCACAAAGGGCGGATCTTCGTCGGTCAAGTTTTGCATCCCGAGCTGAATCGTTGTCTGATTCAGCCACGCGCGCCAGCCGCATGGATTGTACTCGGCTGTGGAGACCGGCAGAACGTTCTTCTCCTTGCCATCGCGCATCCGCACGTTCTTGCCACCTTCCTTGGAGAGACCCGGCACTTCGGTAGGCGCGGGCGGCGGCAGGTTGAACGTATAGGAGGCGATCAGATCGATGGTAATCCACTCGCGCACTTTGCGGGCGCGTCTCCCCTCTTCGCCAGTAACAGGATCTGTGCTCGGCGTCTGAGGTTTACCCCCGACCAGCGAGAGATTGTCGTCGTTGTATTGGGCAATCCAGTGAACCACGGTACCGATATCAAAGCCGGCAAGCCATGTGTCAGCTGGGCCGTCGTAGAACAGGCTGAAGTTAGCGCGATGCCGCGGCAGCGAGCTCGTAAGGCTGAAAGAGGTGGGCAAGAATTCGCCCGCGATACCGAACATCTTGGTGTCAGGCTGGGGCTGAAGCTCAGCGCGTGACAACCAGGTGCCGTTAACCGTCGTCGTGATTCGGCCAAAGTCGCCCGCCCCAAAGATCGAACTATCCAGGATGTAGATCGCTTCGTAGTCCAAACCCTCGAAGATGGCGCCGGCAAGGTTCTGGCTCGGATCCAAAACAAGGGTGACTGGCCCAAGCTCACCTGGAATGGCGGTCGGACCACGGAGCACCAACCCTGGAAGGTTATGCTCAATGATGAATTGAGCACCGAGGGCCGACACGAGTGATCGCATATCAATATGCCACCAGTCGGCACTCAGGGTCAGGCCTTTGATCCACTTCGGGCTGTAAACCGCGCCATAGGTCCATTCGTAGGCGACCTCCGGCTGCAGGAGAGGGTTTCCAGTAATACGCTCCTCCACCTGTTGCTCGGTTTGGCTCGAGAATGGATCGACCACCGACGGGAAGCTCTGTTGTCCGGCGGGCGACAATTCTTGGAGTGTCGGAGCGTGAAACGCTTCCGTGTAGCTGCCACGGAAAGTGACGGTCCCGATCCATTTCGGATCAAACGGCTCCCATCGCACCGAGAACTTCGGCTTCTGCGCGTTATACCTGGTGTGCGCCGCCTTGATCACACTGGTTGCCGAACTGTTCTGGCTGTACCATTCCTCGCGCTCGGCGACATCGAACTCGAGGTTGTAGGCGCCGATGAAGTTCCAGGTCGGGCTCGTCACGGGGATACGCACTTCCTCGTAGACCGCCCAAACATCGCGGTTCACACGGGAACCTTCCGAATCGACCGAACCGATCGTCTGGAACGTCGTATTGAGTGAGTCTGGAATATTCGTCCAACGCTCCCCGTGGTAATCCCCGCCCACCGCGAATGAGAGCGGACCAGCAGGAAGATTGAACAGGTCGCCATTGATGGTCGCATAATAGATGGGCAACTCGAAGTAGCCGCTGTTGTGCAGATTGACGTAAACTCGGTTTCTGGCCGCCGCGGTATTGTGGCCTTGGAAACCGAGGAAGGGGTTAAACGCCGTGGCCGGATCGGTATCCAACAGTGCCGCGCGCAAACCGGGCTGGCTGACCTCACCAAGCGAGATGTCCTCGCCCTCGTTGCGGGCATAGCGGAAACCGGTCTCCCAGTTCCAAGTCTTGAAGTAATCTCCGAACTCACCCATCTCGCCGCGGAGGCCGACATCGAAAATGATGTCGTTATAGGTGAACCTTTCGTGGCGCGGCCCCGTGTCGTTAAGACTGCGGAAACGCACTCCGGTGGTGACCGGGAGGGGCTCGCCGTTAAAGGTCAGTGTCGCATCGGCGACGGTAAATGGATTAAACGCGTTCTGGATCGGAACACTGATGCCAGCGGGACTGAAGTTCGCGCCCAGGTCACCGCTGCCGCCGATGTGGAACGGATCCGGAGTAAATGGCGCCGCCGCGAGTGACGAATCGAAGAACGAGCGGACATATTTGAAACTGGAGAACATCACCAGGTATTTGTCGCAAATATCGCGCGTGAACGACGCGTAATAGGCCTGGCGATCTCCAGGCGGAAGCGCCGGGGTGAACGCGGCGAAATTGAAGAACTGATAGTTGCCATCCGGATAGGGCGCGAGCAATCCGGGGCTGATATAGAACGGAGACGTCTCCGCGTTCGGCGCTGAATGCGGCGGCGGCGAAGTCGAACCAAAGAACAGTTTCGGGATTAAACGGCGGCTGTGGACACGGCCGGGTTCGTTGCCGCTACGGGCATCGAAGCCGCCAAAATCGACGAAGTTACCATTCCCCGAAATGTCGCGGTCGCGGCTGAAAACGCCGTTGAGACGCTGCCAGAAATCGGCAATGACCACGATATCGGTCTTGTCGTCCCCGGTGCCAGCCTTGATCCACGCTTCCCATTCACCCATTTCATTGGAGGCGCCCAGGTTCGTGTTCCCGTAGGTGCCGCCGATCTCAAGGCCGCGGAATTTGTGGATCAGGAAGTAGTTCACCACGCCGGCGACAGCGTCGGCACCATAGACAGCCGAAGCGCCATCCTTCAGGATGTCGAGGTGATCAATCATCACGAAGGGAAGGAGCTGGATGTCGACGCCGCCGTTAAGACCAGCCGAGGCGACGCGTTTTCCATCGACCAGAACCAGTGTCTCCTTTGGCAGGATACCGCGCAGGTTGAACTGAATCGTGCCGTCACCGCCGTTACCAATGTTCTGGTTAACCGTGCCGCCGGCCTGTTGCGGAATGAATTCCTGCAGGTCGTTGGCGTTACGGATACCTAACTTTTCGATGTCCTGCGGGCGATATGTATCGACCGGGTTCGGGCCGGTCTCTTCCGCAGTCGGAATGTTGGAACCGGTCACGATCACGCGCGGGGCCTCTGCCGTAGCGCCGGTCGCTGCAGCCGGCTCCGGCGGCAAAGGCGCAGAGGGTTGGCCAAGTGCTGCGGCCGCACCGCTCTCACGCGCGCCCGGTGTTGCTTCCGGGTTCTGAGCAAACGCGCTCGAACTAAAGATGAGAGGAATTGCAACGGCCGCCGCAAGCGTCGCGCCGACACATCCGAATGTTTTAAACACGATTCTGGTCATGAGTTTCTCCATGGGTTTGGTTAGGTTTCGGTAGGGATATTGAATGCCCTGGGGTCTGACAAGACTTTTTTTCACTTTTTTTTGAACGGGCGCACCGGGCTGTTTGTCACCCCGGATTCGCCATTCGCGCCCTTGTAGCGGATTCGCTACGCCCTGCCTAGTAAAATTTTCAAAAAAATTTCGGGCGCCCCGGCTCACGCGTTGCCGCCCAGCCACAATTCCGCGCGCGGATTGATTCCGCCACGCTATTTGAAAAACGCATCGCGACATGGCGCTTCGATGACGGCCAGCTGCGCGTATTCCGCAATTGCGGGCGGATTGCCTGTGGCCCGGAGATATTCAGCCTGCAACCCCGCGCGGAACGGCGAATGTTTTTCCAACACAAACACCGCCTGCAAATCGCGACTCGGCTCGCGCCACGGAATCGCCCGCGGATAAACGCGATGCGGATACTCAAAAATCGAGTTGGACACAGCCAGGCTTTCACCGCTCTCAAACAGGAGCGGGTAAACAAAAGAAATCGTAGTCCAGACGGAAGTGACATGGTTGCGACGCAAATGCGCTTCGACGCCTTCGATGTCCGTTGCCGGGATGCGCGTCATGCAAAAAGTTTTTGCGTCATCACACCACGTCAGGGTTTCGATCTGATTCTGTCTGCCGACTTTCACCATGGTCGCGATGCCGACGATCAAGATCGCCGCGAGCACTCCGGTCCCGGCGAGACGATATGGCATCGCCGATGAAGCGAGCCAACATTTGAGCAGCCGGCCAGTCAGCGCCGATAGAAAAAAACAGCCGCCAAAAAAATAACTGGGAACGCCCGCCCGCATCGTCAGATAGGGAAGGAAACACGCCAGGGCCAGGATCAGAAGCACCACATCTTTTTGCGGTGCGCCGAGCACATCGCCATGCAACCCGCGCAATGTGTTCAGAGGCGATTTCAGCAACAGCCACACCGCGCGAGCGACCGCCAGAACGCTGATCGCGTAAAACATCCAGCCCGCGAGCGGCTCTTCCGGATAGTACCAAAGCACCGTGTCGGGTCCGAAAAACTTCGGTATCTCGTGAAAGAAAATCCGAACACAAGTGGACAATTGAAAGAGTGTGGCCAATCCGCCCCCGGGCCGATCAACGGCGAGATATCGCCAGTTTGCGAAATGGTGCGTGAAATTAAACGCAATCGCCGGAGCGTATCCGAGGACGAAACCGACTGCCCCGAGCACCGCATTCTTCAGTGACCGGTTGCCCGAGATAATCAGCAACATCGACAATGCCGCCACGAGCGGGATCGCCAGTTCCAAAGACCAGATGCTGAGCCCGGCCGCCAGTCCGAAGAAAAAGAACAGTTTTGGTTTCGAACCTGGGGATGATCGGACGGCGAAAAAGAGAGTCGTCAAAATGGGGATGGACAGAAAGTACCAGGAATAGCCCCGCACCTGGAAATGCCACTTGAGCAGCGTCGGGCAAAGGGCGAAGGCGGTTGTGCCGAGCAACGCCGTCGCCGTGTCGTAGATAAAACGACACATCGCATAAAACAGAATCAGGCAGATCAGCGACAGCAGCAAAATGCAGCTCTTCAGCGGAATCACGCCGATGCCGAAGAGTGCGAAAGCGATCGCGGCCAGGTAAGCTTCCCAAGCCGCACCGGCGTTGTAAGGCTGGCCGTACATATATAGAGGGAGATAGCGCCCCTCCAGGATGTGTTTGCCCATCAGGCCGATGATCGCCTCGTCGCTGTGCACATGCGTCTGCGACGCGAGCAGAATAGTAAACCACGCGACTGCGGTCACTCCGAGTAGGCAAAGGAAAGCCGTGTGCTGGCGCATCATGGAAACGGCCGTTGTCTCCGGTTCGGTCAACCTGGTGCCGTGCATCACGGTCGCGACCTGCTCATGGCGGAGGATGAAATCCGAAATCGGCCTGCAATTTGTGCCAGAGCCATTCAACGGACGAGTCTTTCCCGAGCAAGCTGGCGTTTGCATTGGCCAGCGCCTCGGCTTTGTCCAGTCGCTCGTTCAGACAATAGAGGTAAATGAGAAGCAACAGATCGTTGGTAGTGGCTGGGCTGCGGGACTTTTTCATTTCCAGAAGATCAATCGCACGGGTCACGTCGCGCGCAGCCAGCGCCCCAGCGATGAGGTCAGGCAGCGTTTCAACCGGTGGCGAATCGCTCTTACGCGCAACTCTCTCCGCGATGCCGACTCTGAATCCATCGCTGCCGAGAACTTCGAGAATCGGAGTTCGCAGGCGCGAATGACGCAGATAAAGATCGAGTTCGTCCAGTTTATTGCTTCCGCCTGTCTCGGAGAGATATCTGGATTGACGCAACGCAAACAAAGATTCCAGTGACTGGTTCAATATCTCGGGCCAGACCGTGCTCATGAGTGATGAGCGCTGAAAGCGCGTCAGCGCCGACCGCGGTTCGAAGTAGCTCAGCGCAAAACGCTGGTTGGCTTCCGCATCCCACGATTCGTCGGTCAATCGCTTTGGATAATTATCGATCAAAGGCGCGACCTCGCCCGTGATGCGGTCGATTTCCTCGCCGTCCATGACAAAGAGAGCGCCGAGCTGCTCGGGAACTTCCATCCCGATCCGCCGCAAATCAGCGCCGGTATTCGGGTCGGCCCACAACCGTGTGATTTCCTCCGCTTCTACTTTAGCGCCGGTTCCTTTGATGCCCATCATGATCCATTCCTCGTCGGCCGCGGCCCAGACTGAACACGTTGGAAACACAGCACGGAAAGCGCGCAGGATCGCTTTCGCTTCTTCCAACTTTAGCTGGTTGAGCGGCAGCCAGAAGGTCGCGATCCCGCCATTTTTGAGGCGGCCCTTCATGAGCGAGAAAAATTCTTCCGTATAGAGATTGACCGACCCGGCTACCTTCGGCGGCGGAGGTTCGCCCGAAATAATGTCGTACTGTCGCGGGCAGGCTTGCAGAAAAAAGCGGCCGTCTTGCACAATCGCCGCCACGCGGGAATCGCGAAGCGGATTCGAGTAATTGATCCCGGAATAGAAATCGGCCAGCACGAATACTTCTTTGGAAATATCTACGGCGTCCAACCGCCTGACTGATTCGGCGTGCAGAAACGCATCCGCCGTCACTCCGCATCCATAACAAATGAGGAGCACATCCTTCGGCCCGGCGCGGAAAGCGAGCGGCAGATACGCAAACAATCGCATGTAACGCTGACTGTGCGGATTTGGCGCCGACATCGAAAATGCGTTTGTGAGCAGGCGATAGTAGTAGGGCTCGCCGAACAGATCGCGCTCCAGCAGTTGCAACGTATCCGACGTGCCTTCGATCTTCTTCACCACGTGCGCCAGCACCCGGCCTTGTTCGTCCACTTCATAAGGACGGCTCGCGTGAGCGAAATGTTCCTCCGCACGATGAAATGGAAAAAATGCGAACCCAACCAGCAGCACGAAGGTGAGACTGGCGCTCGTCAATCCAACACCGCTCTTGAGCGACCATTGCTGCCGTTCGCTCGTAACAATCGCAAGCACCACGTACCCGGCCGCGCAAAAAATCAGGCTCCATTGGTAGCCGACGCGGGGCAACAGCAGAAACGTCGCAAGCAGCGGACCCAATGCCGCTCCGATCGTGTTGAACAGCGTCGTAACTCCCGTGCTGTTCATCCGATCTTTCACGCTCGCGTGGACGCGGGCGATAATCGACGGCAACAAAATACCGGATAGAAAGGAAGCCGGAAACATCAGCAGGAGAGAAACGCGCGCGATCTGCGCCCAACCAATTTCGAACAGCCCGACCTGCGCTGGAATCGCATTTGCAGGAAAAAACAGATAAGAACCAAGCGTCGCGAGCGCGCTGAGAAGCAGAAGCACTGGCAGCAGATTGGCCGTGCGCATTCCGCGCCGCTGAATCGCACCGGCCGCAATGCTGCCCGATCCGATTCCGGCCAGAGCCACTGCCAGCATCACCGCAAACGCGGTTGCAGACGAAGCGACATATAACCGCAGGAAGCGGAACCAAACCACTTCGAGCGCAAGAAAAATGCAGCCTGCTCCAAAGCTCATGAGGAGCAGACGCCAAGGCGGCTGATAATTCGACGCCACGCGCAACGGGAAGGTTCTGGAGCGCGGGGCTGCTGCGCCGCTTTCGGGATCGCGTTTTGCCAGGAACCAACCGATCACCGCGGCGAGGCAGCTCGCCATACCTGCGGCCAGACTCGTCCCGCGTACTCCAAATGCCTTCACC
>JBHEMD010000217.1:0-5604 GCA_046262735.1 Chthoniobacterales bacterium
TCTCGCAGCAGCACTGATTGTAGGATTTCTTGGTGAATTTGCAGTAGAACTTACCGCCTTTCATTTCACAACAGCAGTCGTCCATTTTCTTGCCTGTTATGCGACAGATCGTCTTCTGCTCTGCGCCGAAGGCGCTTGTCATAAGGAGCGCCGCTGCGAGACTCGCGTTCAGTATCCTTCTCATGTTCTCACCTCCTTTCGCTCATAAAGTCAAAATCCAAATCGCTACGTCTTTATTTTAAGCTTGGACGGAATTAGTGCCGGTGGAATCAAAGGCGGTTCTTCTTCGGTCTGATCAGGCAAGTCGCGTTTACGCCAGACAACGTAAATTACCGGGAAGATCAACAATTCGAGAATTGCCGATGTAATGATTCCGCCGATCATCGGCGTGGCGATGCGTTTCATTACGTCGGCCCCGGCCTGGAGCGTCGGGGACCACATGATCGGCAACAAGCCGAACAAGATCGCGCAGACCGTCATGATCTTTGGCCGGATTCGTTGCACCGCGCCTTCCATAACGGCGGCGTGCAAATGTTGCATGTTGTTCATGCGCTCCTCAGCTTTGAACTTGTCCCAGGCATGATCGAGATAGAGCAGCATGACGACGCCCGTCTCAGCACTCACGCCGGCCAGCGCGATGAGCCCCACTACGACGGCGACGCTCATGTTGTAGCCGAGCACATAGAGCAACCAAAACGCGCCGACCAGCGAGAACGGCACAGTGAGCAGCACGATCAGCGTCCTGATGACAGACCGCGTGCTGAAGTAGAGGAGCACAAAGATGATCAGCAGCGTGAACGGGATGATGACTTTGAGCCGCTCCTTGGCCGCTTGCCAATATTGAAAGCTGCCGGCCCATGCGATGTAGTAGCCGGGCGGGTATTGAATGCGTTGGTTGAGCAGTCGCGACGCCTTGCGCACGTAGCCGTCGATATCGCTGGTGGTGATATCCACGAACACGAATCCGACCAGTTTGCCGTTCTCGCTGCGCACCGATGGCGGCCCGGTTTTGTACTGAATGTCAGTTAAGAGCGAGATCGGTACTTGCGCGCCGCTCGGCGTGGGAACGAGCACGCGCCTGAGCGCGTCGAGATCTTCGCGAAAATCGCGCGCGTAGCGAGTGTTGACCGGATAACGCTCGCGGCCTTCGACCGTAGTGGTGATGTTCTTGCCGCCAATCGCCGATTCGACGATGTCGTTTATGTCGGCAACATTCAGACCGTAACGCGCGGCCGCTTCGCGGTTGACGGTAAAATCTAGAAAATAGCCGCCAACGGTGCGCTCGGCGAATGCGCTCCGCGTATTTGGAAGCGCCGCCAATTCTTCCTCGATCTGAACGGCAAGTTTCTGAATCTGGCCAAGATCGGGGCCAAAAACTTTAACGCCGAGCACGCTGCGAAATCCGGTGGTGAGCATTTCGGTGCGTGTCTGGATCGGCATCCAGAAAATGTTCGCCATTCCCGGCGTTTTGATGTTGGCGTTTACTTCGGCGAGCAGCTTGTCCCACGTCATTCCGCGCCGCCATTGATCCGGCGGCTTCAGGGCGACGATGGTCTCAAACATCGACAATGGCGCAGGGTCGGTTGGGGTTTCGGCTTGTCCGGCTTTGCCGAACACAGTTACGGCCTCCGGAATTTTCTTTAATTGTCGATCTTGTATTTGGAGAATTTTAGTCGCTTCAGTGATCGACATTCCGGGGATAGCGGTCGGCATGTAAAGCAACGTGCCTTCGTTGAGCGGGGGCATGAATTCCGAGCCCAGCCTCATATATGGAAAAATCGTGATCACCAGAACAACCAGCGCCACACCGAGCGTGAACGAGCGATAGCGCAGCACGAAATTTGCGAATGGCTGATAGATCCGGATCAAAAACTGATTCACGGGGTTCTTGACCTCGGGTGTGATTTTCCCGCGAATGAGCAGTGTCATTAACACCGGCACAAGCGTGATGCCGAGAAACGAGGCAAAGAACATCGAGAATGTTTTTGTAAACGCGAGCGGCCGAAACAGCCGGCCTTCTTGTGCGGTGAGCGTAAAGACCGGCACAAAGCTGACGGTGATGACCAGCAGCGCGAAAAACAGGGCGCGCCCTACTCCCTTGGCGCCGGCAATAATTACCTGAACGCGCTCAAGGTTATTCGGCTCACGCCCGTGTGTTTCCCGGAAATGCTCCAGCCCCTTGTGCGCGTTCTCGACCATGACGATCGCCGAATCGACCATCGCGCCAATCGCGATCGCGATTCCACCCAGTGACATGATGTTGGAGGTCACGTGCATCCACCACATCGGCATGAACGAGAGAATGATCGCGATGGGCAGCGTGATGATCGCGACCAAGGCGGAGCGGATGTGCCAGAGAAAGACCAGACAAACCAGCGCGACGACGATGCTCTCCTCGATCAACTTCTCGCGCAATGTCGCAATAGCACGCTTGATCAAATCGCTGCGGTCATAGGTCGGTACGATGCGCACGCCTTCGGGCAGCGAGCTTTTGATCTCCTCGATTTTCTTTTTTACACCGTCGATGACGTTGAGCGCATTTTCGCCGTAGCGCATCACGATGATGCCCCCCACGACTTCGCCGCGTCCGTCGAGTTCGACCACCCCGCGCCGGAGCTCGGCGCCGAGATGGACGTTTCCGACATTTCTTAGATAGACCGGCGTGCCGTTTTCCACCTTGAGGACTATGTTCTCGATGTCCTCAATGTTTTTGATGTAGCCGCGGCCGCGAATGTAATACTCAGTCATCGCGACCTCGAAAATTTTGCCGCCGACGTCGGCGTTGCTCATTTTGATCGCGCTGACGACGTCGCTGAGCGGAATGTGGTAAGCGACGAGCGCGTTTGGATCGAGATCGACCTGGTATTGCTTGACGAAACCGCCGACCGGCGCGACTTCGGCTACGCCTTTCACGGCGGAAAGCGCATAACGCAGGTTCCAATCCTGAATGGAACGCAGCTCGGCCAGATTGTGTTTTCCACTGTCGTCGACGAGCGCGTATTCATAAACCCAGCCCACACCGGTTGCATCCGGTCCGATCGTCGGGTTCACGCCTTCGGGCAGCGAGCCGCGCACTGAATTTAAATATTCGATCACCCGCGAGCGCGCCCAGTAGATATCGGTGCCGTCTTGAAAGATGACGTAAATGAACGATTTCCCGAACATCGATTCGCCACGGACGAACTTCACTTTCGGCGCCGCGATGAACACGCTCGAAATTGGATAAGTGATTTGGTCCTCGACCAAATCGGGCGAGCGACCTTCCCACTCCGTGTAAACGATCACCTGCACATCGCTCAGGTCGGGGATGGCATCGAGCGGCGTGTGGCTCAGGCCATAAAATCCCGCCACGAGAGCGAAGATCGTGAAGATGAAAACGAGTAATTTGTTCCGCGCGCTAGCCTCGATAATGCGCTCGATCAACGTTGGTGAATGAGCATTGGAGTTTTGGAGTGATGCCGTGCTGTTTTCCATTGCTCCATCACTCTAATTTTCCCTCACTCCACTCTTTGAGCGCGCCTTGCACTTTCGATTCGGCGTCGATCAAAAAATTTGCACTGGAAACGACACGCTCGCCTTCCGCAACGCCGCCTTTCACTTCATAGATGTCGCCAAACTTGGAGCCAAGATCGACAATGCGCGGCTCGAGTTTTCCTTCGCCTTTATCGACGAAAACGACATTGCGCGCGCCGGTCGGCATGACCGCGCTCACCGGAATCGTTAGGCCTTCGCCCATGTCCATCGCCAATTCGGCATTCACGTACATACCCGGACGCAGCTTGAAATCTGGATTTGGAATATCGATGCGGACTTTGGCCGTGCGCTTGGCTTCGTCGAGAAATGGATTGATCAGGCTGACTGTTCCTTCGAATTTTTCGCCCGGATAGGATTTGGCGCTGATGTCGATCTTCTGATCCACTTTGAGCATCGGCAGTTCGTTTTCGTAAAACTCTGCCCAAACCCAGATGACGCTCAGATCGGCGACTTCCACGAGCATGTCGCCGACCTTGACCCCTTTGCCCTGCTCAACCGGCACCGACTGAACAACGCCGCGGAAAGGCGACAACAGCGTCAGGTTCTCCTGCGGCCTCCGTGTTTTTTGCAGATCATCAATCTGCTCGTCGGTCACATTCCATAAGCGCAGCCGCTGTTTGGATGAGGCGATCAATCGTTCGGGCGTCTCGCGCGCGTCTTTGGTTTTTGCCTCATCGCGCATTCGCAACAGCTCAACGAATTCGCGCTCGCTGCTGAGCAAGTCCGGGCTGTAGATCGACATCAGGGCCGCGTTTTTTTCTACAAGTTCGCCCGGTGTAGTGACGTTCAGCTTTTGCACGTAACCGTCCACCCGCGAGACGAACTGCCAGTTGCGCGCTTTATCGGGCACGACCATGCCGACCGAGCGAATCGTGTGACGAAGCGGTTTGCGCTCGACGGTCGCGTAAGTGACCCCGATTTGTTGCTGCCGGTCCACTGGCACGACGAATTCGTGAGTCGACGAACCGGCGGATCGGCGAGACGGCGATGTCACCGTTTCGCCGGTTACCCGTTTCTGCGTTTCGCTCCTCTTCATCACCGGCACCAACTCCATCCCGCAAATCGGACATTTGCCCGGCGCTTCCGCGTGCACCGACGGATGCATCGTGCAGGTGTAGTAATCGACGTTGCTCGGTTTTACTGCGGAGCCTTTCTTGCTGCAGGAGGTCGCGCTGAAAACCAGCGTAACCAGCAGGAGCAAAACTGTTGTTGTTCGTGTAAGCGTTTTCATCGCGAGTCGGTTTTGCTCACCAGTTGCCGGACCGGCGAAAAGACTTCCGCGCCAATCACTGCTTCGAGCTCAGCGACTGCGATCTGGTAGTTGCTCAAGTGCTCGCGCGCGGTCGCTTCGATGTCGCGCAGGTTTCGCTGTGCGCTAATCCAATCGAGAAATGTGGCTTTGCCCGATTCGTAGCTCAGGCGTGTTGAATCGAATGCCTGGCGGCCCTGCGGGATTAGCTTGTCGCGAAAAAGATCGACATGATGATGGGCGGTCTCGATTTTTTCCAACTGATCGCGTAACAGTCGCAGCGCCTCGCTTTGCTCGCGCTCAAGTCCTCGCTCGGCGGCGGCAACGTTCGCCCGTGCCTCACGCACACCCGCCGAATATTTGCCGGGATTTACCCACGGCATCGTGAACGAGACGCCCGCATCGAGTTCGCTCAGCGTTCGAGACGTGTCGTTGTAGCGCTGCCCCTTGACCATCAGGGCCGGGTCGGGAATCCACGCGCGTTGCGCAAGCTGAAGGTTCGATTTCTCGATGGCGATCTTTGCCCGCGCCATCCGCACTTCGGGCCGCTGCGCGAGCGCGAGCGCGCGCAATCTAGCCGTCGAGAGGTTGATTGGATTGACGTCCGCCGTGACCGGCCGGCCGAGTGGCGCAAACGCGTCGCGATTCATCAGCGCGTTCAACTGCGACTCTGCGTCGGACAAGTTGCCTTCCAGATCGCGCCGCGTTTCCAGCAGCTTGCTGTGGTCCGTCTCGGCCACGAGCACGTTGGCCGCGCTCTCCAGTCCATTCTCGTAGCGCGTCCGACTGATATCGGCGATCTGCCTCAGCGAGGTGAGCGT
>JBHEMD010000218.1:0-2791 GCA_046262735.1 Chthoniobacterales bacterium
GACGGATTAATCGCCGCCGCCGACGCGGGCGCGACCTGCGCCATTCAACCGGGCGGTTCGGTGCGTGACAAGGAAGTCATCGCCGCCGCCGACGAGCGCGACATGGCGATGATCTTCACTGGCATCCGGCATTTCCGGCACTGAAGATACGTGGTCGCCCTGTGGCGGGGAGAGATTAGTGAGAAGTGATTAGTGAGAGGTGAGAAGTGGGTTCTCACTTCGTACGATTCAGCCCTGTGTCTGCGTTCGCGTTCAACGTCGTCTCTCGAAAGTCACCGGCACCATGATGTTCCATTCCTGGCCGGGGGTCGCGCGCCAGCGGCGCAACGCCTCGATCGTGATGTTATCGAGCGTCGCGCTTTTTGTTGACTCCACGACATCGATATTTTTCACCGTGCCGTTGGCGGAGAAGCTGATCCGAAAGCGGCCGCTTCCTTTTTCGTGAAAATAGGAATACGCCGGATAGGCGGGTTTCGGGTCGTAGATGATCCTCGGTTTCCCGATGCGCGCCGTCGTCGTGGTGACTGTTCTTGTGACCGGCATCGGTGTGGGTGTGGCGCCTGCGAGTTCTTCCTGTGCGGTTGGTAAAGGCGAAGGAGAACCGCGAGCGGTTGCGGGAGGCCAGCGCGGTTTGGCGCCGCTTCCGATTTTCGCGACGAGCAAATCGAGCGCGCTGGAGCTGCGGACAACATTCGGCGCACCGGCTTTTCCGGCTTGCGGCATAACCAGACCCAGCAGCTCGCCCTTTTCGTTTATCACTGGCGCGCCGATCATCTCATTCGGCGGTGGCGGCGCCAACTGGAGACGTTCGCCATTTTCATCGGCGCTTGCGCCGGCAACTGTCGCTGCGAACAACGGCGCGACACCCCGCGCTAACGGACTCGCGACGGCAGCGACCCGCGTTCCGGGTTGAGCGCCAGCCGCTCTGCCCGAGCTAAGAAAGTGAACCGGCTTCTTCACTTCGGCCTGCAACACAGCCACATCGGCCGCCTCGGCCTCGATCAACGTGCCGGTCACGTTGTAAATACCGCCGTCACCCGTTTTCGCCACTCCGTACGCGCCTTCCGCGACTATGTGCCGGTTCGTAACAAACTTTCCGTCCTCCGAGATGAAAAAGCCGGTGCCAGTGCGGAGAAGTTTCCCCGGTTCATCAAACACCGAGATGAGAATCACGGCCGGTGCGACGCGCTCCGTTACTTTACGCAATTCGGGTGAGGGCGATTGCGCGCCGGCGGCTGGCGAAGCAGCGGCAGTAGCAACGGGCGTCGGGGCTTGCGTCGCAACGGGCACTCCGGTGTATTGCGGCGCCGGTTTTCGGGCGCACCAGGAAACCGCCAAAATGGTTAGGAGAATGATTCCGGAGACGATCGCGAGCTGCGATTGTTTCATGGGCCGGGTACCACTGCCATAATATCGACTGCGGCTCGGTCAGCGGTTTTTCATCCGGCGCGCGAGGAGAGCCGCCACAACCACACGCAAAGCGCGGCGGCAATAATCAGCGCGACCCAACTAACACCAATCGGGATCTCGAGCCTTCCCACCACGGCACGGGCGTGATTGATCAGCCGTGCAATGTGAGCAATGGCAAAAATCCCGAACACGACGCTGGCCACACGCAGTCCAGTCCGAGGTGAATTCATGCTCCCATTGTTCCATGTCGATCTTTGCCTTGTCAGCAAAAATACGCGGAGCGACTGCCTGCCCTGCGTTCGGCCCTCCTGCTCGTTAGGCTACCGTCGTTTGCCTAAACATCGCCGCCTGCGCCACAATCCCGATCGCCGCCAGGGCGATGAACAAGATTGTCGTCCCGGCGGGCGGCAGGACGATTGTGTGTTGGATCAGATAAGCCCCCACGATCGAGGAAACGACGATCAGCGCCCAATCAAACAAGGTGAGCAACAGCAGCGCCCCAATGATTCCGCCGATCAGGAAGATGATCCCGAAATAACCGGCCGATGCGATGAAGAACGCGGCCGCAATCGCGGTGGCCAGTTTGCCGCCCGCCAGAAACCCCGCGATCGCAATCGCGACCTTTTGCAAAAACAGCGCGAGCAGCGCGCCGATAAACCCAAACACCAGCCCGATGCTCAGCGTCAGCAGCGGCGTCGGCTCCTGCATAAAATGCGGCGCAACTTCAAACCCCGCCGCAAAGCCCACCGCTGCCACACAAAGCCAAAACAATCTTCTCCCGAACAACAAAACGATAATCCCGATCACTGCGCTGATGATCGGCACCGAGAGATTCATCGCTCCATGAGTGAGAGCGACGCAGAGCGAGTTCATTGTTCCAGCTTTTTGGAGTGCGCTAGTAATCCGGCGCTTGATTCGGTGCTCACTTCTTCATCATCGCGTCGCGCTTTGGTTTAAACTCGTTCCCGGGTTTCCACTCGGGGAATTTGTCGGCGTTGGCGACCTGGACGCCGACCTCCAGCAGAAGATCGACATCCTGGGCGACGCCGCTCAAGTCCCAGTCGGGGTTCACTTGGTCGCTGACCTGATGGTAATCTTTTGCATCGAACTCGTCGGAACGCAGCGGCGCGTTGTCTGGACGGGCAAGAAGATGTTCGCCTTTGCCGATGTAAAGCGAGGGCACACCGGCCTTGGAGAATTCGAAGTTATCGGCGCGATAAATACTGCCTTTCTCGGGGCGGCTGTTTGGAATCGCGGTGCGCCCCTCCCGCTTGGCCGCGACGGCGAGCATGTCGTCGAGGTCGGAAAACCCGAAGCTGACGTCTTCAACATCGCGCGCTTTGCCCCAGACGTTCATGCTGTCGATGTTGATGTCGGCCAG